>NZ_JBIALS010000026.1:0-123714 GCF_042873655.1 Streptomyces sp. NPDC004609
CCCGACGGCCGCGAGGCCCCGGAGTCCGGCGTCCCCCGGCCCGGACCGCCCCAGCGCCCCCCCCCCCCGGTGGCCCCCCCCCCCCCCCCCCCCCCCCCCCCCCCCCCGGGCCCCCCCCCCCCCCCCCCCCCGGGCCCCCCCGGCCCCCCCCCCCGGGGGCCCCCGCCCGGGGGCGGCGCGGCCCCGCCCCCCCCCGCCCCCCCCCCCCCCCCCCCACCGCCCCCCGGGTACGCGGCGCGTCGACGCGGACCGGGGGGCGGTGCCGTTTCGGGCAGGGTGCCTTCGGGGGCGAGGCTTTCGGGCACGGCGCCCTTCGATCGGGGTGCCTTTCGGTGCGGGTCGACCCGCGGGCGGAGTGGCCCGACGGGTGGAGTGTTCCGGTCCCGGCGGCTGCGGTGTGATCCGGTGAGGCCCGGCCGGGGGCGGCTCGCCACAGGGAGTTCAGGGCCGGGCCCGGTGCGGTGCCGGCTGCGCTCCCGGCCCGGTGCCACCCGGACCCGGCTGCGTACCGAACCCGTGTGTCCCGGGCCCGATGAGGCGCGCGGTGCGGTCCGGGTCCCCGTCGCGCACGGACCGGGCCCGGCCTCGCGTCGCGGCGGTCAGCCCGCCCCGTACACCCGTCCCGGCGCCGCCGAGCGGGCGAGCAGTTCCAGGGTCGCCTCGCCCGCCTCCGCCGGGGTCCAGCGGGTGCCCTTGTCCGCGGTCGGGCCCGGACGCCAGCCCTCCATCACCGTGATCCGGCCCGCCTCCGCCTCGAAGACCCGTCCCGTGACACCCTCGCTCGCGCCGGAGCCGAGCCAGACGACGAGCGGTGAGACGTCCTCCGGCAGCGCGGTCAGATCCCCGAAGGTCTTCTCGGTCATCCGGGTACGGGCCGCCGGGGCGATGGCGTTGACCTGGACTCCGTAGCGGGACATCTCCGCCGAGGCGACCAGGGTGAGACCGATGATCCCGGCCTTCGCCGCCGCGTAGTTGCCCTGGCCGACACTGCCGAGCAGGCCCGCGCCGGAGGTCGTGTTGACGACCCGGGCCGCGACCGGGCGGCCCGACTTGGCCGCCGCGCGCCAGTGCGCCGCCGCGTGCCGGAGCGGGAGGAAGTGGCCCTTGAGATGGACGCGGACGACCGCGTCCCAGTCGTCCTCGTCGAGATTGACGAGCATCCGGTCGCGCAGAAAGCCCGCGTTGTTGACGAGGGTGTCCAGTCGGCCGTACGTCTCCAGTGCGGTCGCCACCAGTGAGGCGGCCCCCTCGGTGGTCGCGATGTCGCCGCCGTGGGCCACCGCCTCGCCGCCCGCCGCCCGGATCCGCGCCACCACCTCCGCCGCCGGGCTCGTCGACGAGCCGCCGCCGTCGAGGCCCGCGCCCAGGTCGTTGACGACGACCTTCGCCCCCTCCGCGGCGAACGCCAGGGCGTGCGCCCGGCCGAGACCGCGCCCGGCGCCCGTGACCACGACGACCCGTTCCTCGCAGATTCCCGTCATCTCTCAAGCCTCCTTGTTGGCTGTTGCGGCGTCGAGGAAGGCGGGCCGCTCCCCGCCGCCGTGCACGAGCAGGGACGCGCCGCTGATGTAGGCCGCGCGTGGGGAGGCGAGGAAGACGGCCGCTTCACCGATCTCCGCCGGCTCGGCCAGCCGGCCGAGGGGCACCGTGCGGCCGACGGCCGCGACGCCCTCCTCGTCGCCGTAGTGCAGGGGGGACAGTTCGGTGCGGACCATGCCGAGGACCAGGGTGTTGACCCGTATCTCGGGGGCCCATTCGACCGCCATGGAGCGGGCCAGGCTGTCCAGTCCCGCCTTCGCCGCGCCGTACGCCGCCGAGCCCGGGGACGGGCGGACGCCGCTGACACTGCCGATCATCACGATCGAGCCGCGGGCCGCCCGGAGATGGCGGTGCGCGGCGAGTGACGCGGTCAGCGGCGCGGTGAGATTGAGCTCGATCACCCGGGCGTGGCGGGCGGGCCCGCCGTCGGCGAGCGGCCGGTAGGGGGTGCCGCCCGCGTTGTTGACCAGGGTGTCCAGCCGGCCGTACCGCTCCGCGACGCGGTCGAAGAACGTCTCGACGGCATCCGGGTCCCGCAGGTCCAGCGGGATGAACTCGGCTCCCCCGACCGGGACTTCGGGCTCCCGGCGCGCGCAGATCACCACCGTCGCGCCCGCCCGTTCGAAGGCGCGCGCGATGCCCGCGCCGACGCCCCGTGTGCCACCGGTGACGACGGCGACCCTCCCGTCCAGCTCCATGGGCTGCTACCTTCCTCACCTAACAAATGTTTGGTGGAAAGGTAGCTGATCCTGTCATGGGTGTCTCCACCGCGAACCCGGCCGAGGGCGTCCGTCTGGTCACGGCCGACTATCCGCCCGTCAACGCCCTTCCCGTACAGGGCTGGTACGACCTCGCCGACGCGGTCCGCGCGGCCGGGCGCGACCCCGCCGTCCGCTGTGTCGTGCTGGCCGCGGCGGGCCGCGGCTTCAACGCGGGCGTCGACATCAAGGAGTTGCAGCGCGATCCGGGCCAGGACGCGCTGCTGGGCGCCAACCGCGGCTGCTACGAGGCGTTCGCCGCGGTGTACGAGTGCGAGGTGCCGGTCGTCGCCGCGGTGCAGGGCTTCTGCCTGGGCGGCGGTATCGGGCTCGTCGGCAACGCCGACGCGATCGTCGCCTCGGACGACGCCGTCTTCGGACTGCCGGAGCTGGACCGGGGCGCGCTCGGCGCGGCCACCCATCTGGCCCGGCTGGTCCCCCAGCATCTGATGCGCGCGCTCTACTACACCTCGCGGACGGCCACGGCCGGCGAGCTGGAGCGCCACGGATCGGTCTGGCGGGTCGTACCGCGCGCCGGGCTGGAGGCGGCGGCCCTGGAGCTGGCCCGGGAGATCGCCCGCAAGGACGGCACGCTGATCCGGATGGCCAAGGCCGCCATCAACGGTATCGACCCCGTCGACGTCCGCCGCAGCTACCGCTTCGAGCAGGGCTTCACCTTCGAGGCGAACCTCGCCGGGGTCGCCGCCCGCGTCCGGGACACCTTCGGGAAGGGAGAGGGGTCATGACCGACAAGACCATGACATGCGAGGACGTCGTCGGACGGCTGCGCAGCGGGATGACGATCGGGATCGGCGGCTGGGGCTCGCGCCGTAAGCCGATGGCCCTGGTCAGAGCGCTGCTCCGGTCCGAGATCACCGATCTCACGGTGATCTCGTACGGCGGTCCCGATGTGGGCCTCCTCGCCGCCGCGGGGCGGATCCGCAAGCTGGTCACCGCCTTCGTCACCCTCGACTCGGTCCCCCTCGAACCCCACTACCGCGCCGCCCGCCAGCGCGGCGGCTTCGCGCTCACCGAGATCGACGAGGCGATGTTCATGTGGGGACTGCACGCGGCGGCGAACCGGCTGCCGTTCCTGCCCGTGCGGGCGGGCATCGGCTCCGACGTGATGCGCGTCAACCCGGAACTGCGGACGGTCACCTCGCCGTACGGGGACGGGGAGGAGTTCGTCGCCGTCCCCGCCCTGGAGATGGACGCGGCGCTCGTCCATCTCAACCGGGCCGACCGGACGGGCAACGGACAGTACCTCGGCCCGGATCCGTACTTCGACGATCTGTTCTGCGAGGCCGCCGAGAGCGCGTACGTCTCCTGCGAGGAGGTGGTCGACGGATTCGCGGATGCCGTGCCGCAGACCCTGCTGGTCGGCCGGCACGCGGTCACCGGGGTCGTCGAGGCCCCGAACGGCGCGCACTTCACCTCCTGTGCGCCCGACTACGACCGGGACGAGGCGTTCCAGCGGATGTACGCGACCACGCCCTGGGAGGAGTTCGCCGGGCGGTTTCTGCACGGCGACGAGAAGAGCTATCAGGCCGCCGTCCAGGCATGGCAGGAGGAGTCCCGATGAGCGCCGCCGAAACCGCTGTGGTCTCGCGTGCCGAGTACTGCGTCGTCGCCTGCGCCGAGGCGTGGCGCGACAACGGGGAGGTGCTCGCCAGCCCCATGGGGCTGATCCCGTCCGTCGGCGCCCGGCTGGCGAAACGGACCTTCTCCCCCGATCTCCTGCTCACGGACGGCGAGGCGATGCTGGTCGGGCTCGACGGGGCGCCGGAGGGCTGGCTGCCGTACCGGCGCCATCTCGCGATGGTCACCGGCGGGCGGCGGCACGTGATGATGGGCGCGAGCCAGATCGACCGGTACGGCAACCAGAACATCTCCTGCATCGGCGACTGGGAGCGGCCCGCGCGCCAGCTCCTCGGGGTGCGGGGCGCGCCCGTCAACACCCTGAACAACCCGGTCAGTTACTGGGTGCCGAAGCACTCGCCACGGGTGTTCGTGGAGAAGGTCGACATGGTGTGCGGGGTGGGGTACGACAACGCCGCCGCGGCCGGTCCGAGCGCGACGCGGTACCACCGTATCCCCCGGGTCGTGTCCGGCCTCGGGGTCTTCGACTTCGCGACCCCCGACCGCTCCATGCGGCTGGCGTCGCTCCACCCCGGTGTCACGGTGGAGCGGGTGCGGGAGGCCACCGGCTTCGCGCTCACCGTCCCGGACGAGGTCCCGTACACCCGCGAGCCCACCGCGGACGAACTGCGGCTGATCCGCGAGGTCATCGACCCGAAGAGGCTGCGCGAGCGCGAGGTCGGGTCCTGATGGCGGCGATCGAGACCGCGCTCACCGGGCTGACGGGGGTGCGCCACCCGATCGTCCAGACCGGGATGGGGTGGGTCGCGGGCCCCCGGCTGGTCTCCGCCACCGCGAACGCGGGCGCGCTCGGCATCCTCGCCTCGGCGACGATGAGCCCGGACGAACTGCGCGCGGCCGTGCGCGAGGTGAAGTCCCGTACGGACGCGCCCTTCGGGGTCAATCTGCGCGCGGACGCGGCGGACGCGCGGGAGCGGGTGCGGATCATCGTCGACGAGGGCGTACCGGTGGCCTCCTTCGCGCTCGCGCCTTCCCGTGAGCTGATCGCCGAGCTCAAGGACGCGGGTGTGGTCGTCATTCCGTCGATCGGGGCGCGCCGGCACGCCGAGAAGGTCGCGGCGTGGGGCGCGGACGCGGTGATCGTGCAGGGCGGCGAGGGCGGCGGTCATACGGGCGAGGTGGCGACGACCGTGCTGCTGCCGCAGGTGGTGGACGCCGTGGACATCCCGGTCGTCGCGGCGGGCGGCTTCCACGACGGCCGGGGCCTGGTCGCGGCGCTCGCGCTCGGCGCGGCGGGCGTGGCGATGGGTACGCGCTTCCTGCTCACCTCGGACTCGACGGTGCCGGACGCCGTGAAGGCGAGGTATCTGGCGGCGACGGTGAAGGACGTGACGGTGACGACGGCCGTGGACGGGCTGCCGCACCGGATGCTGCGGACGGAACTGGTCAGGTCCCTGGAGCGCCACGGCCGCGCCCGTACCCTCCTGCGGTCGCTGCGGCACGCCGCGGGCTTCCGGAAACTGTCGGGGCTCTCGTGGTCGGCGATGGCCCGCGACGGGCTCGCGATGAAACACGGCAAGGACCTGACCTGGGGACAGGTCCTGCTCGCGGCCAATACGCCGATGCTGCTGCGGGCCTCGATGGTGGAGGGGCGCACGGATCTCGGCGTGATGGCCTCGGGCCAGGTGGCCGGGGTGATCGCCGATCTGCCGAGCTGCGCGGAGCTGGTGGAACGGGTGATGGAGGAGGCGTCGGAGGTGGTGCGGGGGCTGCCGGGTCGGGAGTGACAGCCGAAGGTCCGGCGACGATCCTTCACGCGCCGACGCGGACACGGAGGAACCGGAAGCACGGTCCCGAAGCCGCCGGCATCTCCCCCGACGCCGGGCGCGCCCTGATGTGTCGGGCGTCTGCCCGCGGGTGCTCTGAGCCGATTCCGGCGGGGGCGGGTGCCCGCCGTCCCCCGGGGATGGTGGAAGTCGCGGCGGCGGTCCTGCTCGGCTGCGCGCCGGCCCGCCGAGCCGTCCGGCGAGGGCGCCCCGTGCCCTCGCCGGTGTCCCGCCCGGACCTCACGTACGGGTCTCCCGGGCCTCACGTCCAGCCCCCGTCCGGGTCTCCGGGCCTCCCGCCCCGCGTCTCGCCGGACGGCCCCGGGCGGAACGCGTCAGACCCTCTCGATGATCGTGACGTTCGCCTGTCCGCCGCCCTCGCACATCGTCTGGAGTCCGAACCGGCCCCCCGTGCGCTCCAGTTCGTGGAGCAGCGTGGTCATCAGCCGGACACCCGTCGCGCCCAGCGGGTGGCCGAGCGCGATCGCCCCGCCATTCACATTGACCCTCGCGGGGTCCGCGCCCGTCTCCTTCAGCCAGGCCAGGACCACCGGGGCGAACGCCTCGTTGATCTCGACCAGGTCGATGTCGGCGAGCGACATGCCCGTCTTCTTCAGGGCGTACGCCGTCGCCGGGATGGGCGCGGAGAGCATACGGATCGGGTCCTCGCCCCTGACGGAGAGGTGGTGGATCCGGGCGCGCGGGGTGAGCCCGTGTTCCCGTACGGCACGGTCGCTCGCGATCAGCATGGCCGCGGCGCCGTCCGAGACCTGGGAGGAGCAGGCGGCGGTGATCGTGCCGCCCTCCACCACCGGGTTCAGGCCGGCCATCTTCTCCAGGGTGGTGTCGCGGCGCGGCCCCTCGTCGGCCACGACGTCCCCGTACGCCACCGTCTCGCGCCCGAAGCGGCCCTCGTCGATCGCGCGGACGGCGCGCTCGTGGGAGCGGAGCGCGAACTCCTCCTGGTCGCGGCGGGTGATGCCCCACTTCGCGGCGATCAGTTCGGCGCCGTGGAACTGGTTGACCGGCGCGTCTCCGTACCGGGCCCGCCAGCCCTCGCTGCCCGCGAAGGGGCCCTCGGTCAGTCCGAGCGGGTCGCCGGCCTGCCGGGACGCGAAGGCGATGGGGATCATGGACATGTTCTGGACGCCGCCCGCGACGACGAGGTCCTGGGTGCCGGACAGCACGGCCTGTGCGGCGAAGTGCACGGCCTGCTGGGACGAGCCGCACTGGCGGTCGATCGTCACACCCGGCACCTCCTCGGGCAGCCCGGCGGCCAGCCATGCCGTACGGGCGATGTCGCCGGCCTGCGGGCCCACGGTGTCCAGGCATCCGAAGACGACGTCCTCCACGGCGGCCGGGTCGGCGCCGGAGCGTTCGACGAGCGCGGTCAGGACGTGCGCTCCCAGGTCGGCGGGGTGCACGGCGGCGAGGCCGCCCCTGCGCCGGCCCACCGGGGTGCGTACCGCTTCGACGATGTAGGCCTCGCCCATGTCAACTCCTAGGTGGGTGGTGTGCGTACGGCGATCCCGTCCAGCACCATCGAGAGGTACTGGCGGGCGATCTCCTCGGGACTGTGCTGTCCGCCCGGCCGGTACCAGGACGCGGCGACCCACACCGTGTCGCGGACGAACCGGTAGGTCAGACGGATGTCGAGGTCGTCCCGGAAGGCCCCGTCGGCGACCCCGCGCTCCAGCGTCCCGAGCCATGCCTTCTCGAACTTCTGCTGGGACTCGGTGAGGTAGTGGAAGCGGGGCTGCGCGGCGAGGTGCCGGGACTCCTTCTGGTAGATCGCGACGGCGGCGCGGTGCCGGTCGATCTCCCGGAACGACTCGGTGACGAGGGCCTCGATGGTCTCCCGGGAGCCGAGCCCGGCGGCGAGGACGGTGTCGTATCCCCGCCACAGCTCGTCCAGGAAGGCGGAGAGGATCTCGTCGAGCATCGACTCCTTGGAGTCGAAGTGGTAGTAGAGGCTTCCGGCGAGCATGCCCGCCTCGTCCGCGATCCTGCGGACGGTGGTGGCGTTGTACCCCTGGGCGGCGAACACCTCGGCGGCGAGGCGGAGCAGTTCGCGACGGCGCTCGGGCGAGGCGGTCACCTGGGTCTTCTTCTTGTTCGGCACGCTCTCATTGTCCGCTCACGCGCGCTGGCTGCTGACGGAGACGACCTCGCCGGTGAGATACGAGGAGTAGTCGCTGGCCAGGAACACGATGGTGTTGGCGATCTCCCACGGCTCGGCGTACCGCCCGAACGCCTCCCTCGCGGTCAGCTCCTCCAGCAGCTCGGCCGAGGTGACCTTCACCAGATGCGGGTGCATGGCGAGGCTGGGCGCGACCGCGTTGACGCGTACGCCGTACGCGGCGGCCTCGACCGCCGCGCAGCGGGTGAGCGCCATGACCCCGGCCTTGGCGGCGGCGTAGTGGGCCTGCCCGGCCTGGGCGCGCCAGCCGACGACGGAGGAGTTGTTGACGATCACTCCGCGGCGGCCGGTGTCGCGGAAGGAGCGCAGGGCGGCGCGGGTACAGCGGAACGTGCCGTTCAGCGTGACGTCGAGAACGCCGTCCCACTGGTCGTCGCTCATGTCGACGAGGGCCGCGGTGCCGCCGAGTCCGGCGTTGTTGACGACGACGTCGAGACCGCCGTGTTCGTCGGCCGCGCGGGCGAACAGGGCCCGGACCTGCGTCTCGTCGGTGACGTCACAGGGCTGGGCGGCGACGGCGTCCGCGCCGAACTCTCCGGCGAGCGCGGCCTCGGTCTCCCGCAGCCGGCGGGCGTGGGTGTCGCTGACGACGATCCGCGCGCCCTCCTCCAGGAATCTGCGCGCGGTCGCGCCGCCGATCCCGGCACCGGCCGCGGCGGTGATCACCGCGGTGCGGCCCTTGAGGAGGCCGTGACCGGGGACGTAATCCGGCGTGTTCTCCGCCCTGTTGTTCATCACAGGGGCACGTTAACCTACCAAACACTTGTTAGGGAAGGATGGGCGTACCCATGGACCTGCACCACTCGTCCGACGAGGAGACCTTCCGGGCCGAGGCCCGCGACTGGCTCGCCGCGCATGTGCCCCGTACGCCGCTGCCGTCCCTGGAGATCCGTGAGGGCTTCGCCGCGCACCGCGCGTGGGAGGCGGAGCTGTCCGCGGACCGCTGGTCCGCCGTCTCCTGGCCGAAGCGGTACGGGGGCAGGGACGCGGACATCTTCCGCTGGCTGCTCTTCGAGGAGGAGTACTGGGCGGCGGGCGCGCCCGGCCGGGTGTCGCAGAACGGCATCAGCCTGCTGGCGCCCACCCTCTTCGACCACGGCACCGAGGAGCAGCGGGCGCGGGTGCTGCCGCCGATGGCGAGCGGCGAGGTCGTCTGGGCGCAGGCGTGGTCGGAGCCCGAGGCCGGCTCCGACCTGGCGTCGCTGCGGTCGCGCGCGGAGCGGACGGACGGCGGCTGGCTGCTGACCGGACAGAAGACCTGGTCGTCCCGGGCGGCGTTCGCGGACCGGGCGTTCGGGATCTTCCGCAGCGACCCCGGGGCGCCCAAGCCGCATCAGGGGCTGACGTATCTGATGTTCGACCTGTCGGCGCCGGGGGTGACGGTCCGGCCCATCGGCCGGCTCGACGGCAAGCCCGCCTTCGCCGAACTCTTCCTCGACGGCGTCTTCGTGCCCGACGAGGACGTCGTCGGCGAGCCGGGGCAGGGCTGGCGGATCGCGATGTCCACCACCGGGAGCGAGCGGGGGCTGACCCTGCGCTCCCCCGGCCGGTTCCTGGCGGCGGCGGACCGTCTCGTACGGCAGTGGCGGGCGAGCGGGTCCGATCCGGGGCTGCGGGACCGGGTCGCGGACGCGGTGATCGGGGCACGGGCGTATCAGCTGTTCACCGCCGCCGGGGCGGCACGGTTCGCGGCGGGCGGGAGCATCGGCGCGGAGTCGAGCCTCAACAAGGTCTTCTGGTCCCAGTACGACATCGCGCTGCACGAGACGGCGCTCGATCTGCTGGGCGAGGACGGCGAACTCGGCGACACGGAGTGGGCCGAGGGGTATGTCTTCGCCCTGGCCGGCCCGATCTACGCCGGTACGAACGAGATCCAGCGGGACATCATCGCCGAGCGCCTGCTCGGCCTGCCGAAGGGGCGCCGCTGATGCGTTTTCTCCTCACGGACGAGCAGGAGGCGTTCGCGCGCTCCCTGGACGCGATGCTGACGTCGTCGGACACCCCGGCGGTGGCCCGCGCCTGGGCGGCGGGCGACCACGGCCCGGGGCGCGAGTTGTTCACGCGCCTCGGGGAGGCGGGCGTCTTCGCGCTCGCCGTACCGGAGTCGTACGAGGGTGTGGGGCTGCTCCCCGTCGAACTGGCCGTCTGCTTCGTGGAGTTGGGCCGCCATGCGGTGCCGGGGCCGCTCGTGGAGACGGTCGCCGCCGCCGTCCTGCTCGCCGGGCTGGCGGAGTCGGGCGACACGGCGGCGGCGAAGCGGCTGCTGCCGGGGCTGGCGACGGGCGAGGCCCTCGCGACGCTCACCCTGCCGGGCGGGGGCGGTTACGCGCTGGACGCGGACGCGGCGGAGTCGGTGCTGGTGGTGGAGCGGGAGGGAACGCTCGGGGCGGGTCCGGGGGACGAGCCGGGTGCGTACGGCGGACCGGGCGGACCGGGCGGGGCGGGTGGGTCCGGCAGGCCGTACGGACCCGGCGGTACCGGATCGGGGGCCCCGGAGGGTGGTCCGCCCGCCGGAGCGCGGGCCGTGCTGCGGCTCGCGCCGGGCCACGGGACACTCCGGATCTCGTCCGATCCGGCGCGCCGGCTGGCCGTGCCCGCGCCCGGCGGCGAGATCCTCGCCGAGGGCCCGCACCTGGAGCGGGCCGCGGTCACGGCCGGGCGGGTGGCACGCCTGGCCACCGCGGCGCAGTCGCTCGGCGCCGGGCTCGCCCTGCTCGACCGGACGGTGGCGTACGCCCGGCAGCGCAGCCAGTTCGGCACACCGATCGGCGCGTTCCAGGCCGTCAAGCACCGGCTGGCCGACACCCTGCTCGGGCTGGAGTTCGCCCGGCCCCTGCTGTACGGAGCGGCCCTGACCATGGACCCCGTGGACATCGCCGCCGCGAAGGTCACCACCGGTGAGGCCGCGTACACCGCCGCCCGCACCGCCCTCCAGCTGCACGGTGCCGTCGGCTACACCGAGGAGCTGGACCTCTCCCTGTGGCTGCGCAAGGCCCGCCCCCTGCGGGACGCCTGGGGCACCCCGGCCGTCTGCCGGTCCGCGGTACTGGACAGCGCCGTGTGACGCGGGGCGCCCCGGGCGGCGGGGCCACCGTCCGGCGCGCGCCGCCCGGCCCGGCGGGACCCGGCGGAACCCGGCGAAGGACGGGCACGGCAGAGGACCGCGACACCCGGGCCCCCGGGCACCCGGGCACCCGGGCACCCGGCACCCGGCACCCGGCACCCGGCACCCGGCACCCGGCACGAGCGTCCACGGCGGCCCGGCGCGCATCCGATACCCTCCGTGCGCGCCCGTCACCCGCCGGGCACCTCCCTCAGCGCCGCCGGCGGGTGATCGCCGGCGCACCCGGGCGCCAGGAGCGGACGGCCAGCAGGTCGCCGTCGACCCAGACGCGTACCACCTCGTCCACGTCCGCCCGGAAGAGGTGGAACGGCTCCGGCGGCCCGGACTCCGCCACGAAGCGCGCGGTCAGCGCCGGGTCGGTCACCTCCGTGGCCCGCCCGGAGATCCGTACGTCGCCGCCCTCCATGGTGTCCCCGGCGCCCGGGTTCCCGTACAGGGAGAACCGCGGATCACGCCGCAGATCCTTCGCCTTCAGCGAGTCCGGCATCATGCCGAGCAGCACCTCGCCCTCCTGGAACGTGATCTCCAGACCGGTCAGCCGGGGGGAGCCGTCCTTGCGGAGGGTGGCGAGCACATGGTGCCGGTACGCGCCGAAACGGGCCTCGGCCTCCCGGGCGAACTCCGGCTCCGCCGCCCGGAAGTCCGACCAGGGAGAACGCGCGGGCGGCGGGGCGGATGTCTCATTCGTCATGGAGCCAGGAGAACACCGAATCCCGCCATCTTCTGTCGGGATTCACATCGGCACCCGAAAGTGCTGTGCTGGTGGACGGGGACGGGCCGCCACCGTGGCGGCGGGGAGGCCCTGTCCCCACGGCCGGAGGAGGATCCTCATGACGATCTTCATGCACGCCACACTCCCGGGCATCAGCACCTCGCAGTACGACACGCTCGACACCGCACTCCGGGACCTGCCCGGTGACACCTTCGCCGGATGTCTGGCCCATGTCTGTGTGCCGTCGGGCCAGGGCATCGAGGTCTTCGACCTCTGGGAGTCGGAGGAGGCCATGGACAAGTTCGGCACGGTGATGATGCCGGTCGCCGAGCGCCTGGGGCTTGCCATGGCGCCCGACCGTCCGCAGGTGACCGAGGTCTACAACTACTGGCTGCCCGGCCCGGAGTGAGGCGTCAGCGGACGATGCCCTGCGCCTGCGCCGCCGCCAGCCAGCGCGAGAACTCGCCGACGAGCCGGTCGTACAACTCGGCGTCGGAGACCTGGCGGGGGTCGAGGCCCGCGTGGAAGAAGCCGGCGTTGTCGACCGGGCGCTTGTGGGGCACCGCGAGTTCGTCGAGCCTGCGGAGGAAGTCGAACTGCTTGCTGTGCGTGTTGCCGAAGCCTATGAACTGCCAGAACAGCGGCAGTTTGGCCGCCTTGCAGACATAGCGCTCGGCCGCGAGCTTGTTGATGGGACCGCCGTCGGTCTGGAAGACGACCAGCGCGGGCGCGGTCGAGCCGCTGTCGAGATAGTGGTCGATCACGGCGTCCATCGCCAGGTGATAGCTGGTCTTGCCCATGTGCCCGAGGCTCGCGGCGATCTGCGCGACCCGGCCGTGGTGGTTCTCCAGCGCGATGTCCGTGACCGCGTCGACGTCCGTGGAGAAGAAGACGGTGGGCACCCGTCCGTCGTCGTCGAGATGGGCGGACAGCCCCAGCACCCGGTCGGCCAGCGCCTGCACACTGCCGTCCTTGTAGTACTCCCGCATCGAACCGGAGTAGTCGAGCACCAGATAGACCGCGGCACGCCGGCCCCCGAGGCCGTGCCTGTCGAGAGACGTGCCCGCCGACTTGTAGAGGCTGACCAGCGCGGGCGCCTTCTCCTCGACCTTCCGAAGGCTGATGGCCGGTCCCCCGGCGGTGGGCCATACGGCCATGTTCGCGGCTCCGTTCCGTGCGCCGCCGGGGGATGCGGGTGATGGTCCGCACCGCCGGCGGCCGACAGGTCGACTGGTATCCCGAGATTACGTCACGTGTACGACAACGACCGCTCGATCGGCGTCCCGCCCATGCCCCGACTCCGGGTGATACAGGCGGGATCCGGCCATGCGTCCGGGCGGTATGCGGGCAGAACGACCCAAGCGGGACACCACGGCGGAACGCCTGGGCCGACCCACCGGAGGAGCCGCCGCCGGAACGGGGCACGGAGGCAGACATACCGCGGCGCCCACCCGGGTCCGGTCGGGGACAGGGCAGGCGCCGCGTTCAGTTCCGTACGCCGTTGTACGGGACGACTGGGGGAGCCGTACGGGCCGGGACGGACCGCACGGGCTCCGGGATCAGACGGTGAGGGCCCGGTCGGTCGGGCGGATCGGGGCCGGGAGGTCGCTCGCCCCGGTCAGATAGCGGTCGACACCGCGGGCCGCCGAGCGGCCCTCGGCGATCGCCCACACGATCAGCGACTGGCCGCGGCCCGCGTCACCGGCGACGTACACCCCGTCGACGTTGGTCGCGTAGTCCGCGTCCCGGGCGATGTTGCCGCGGTCGTCGAGCTCCAGGCCGAACTGCCGGACCAGGCCGTTCTCCTGGTCGGTGCCGGTGAAGCCCATGGCCAGCGTGACGAGCTGCGCCGGGATCCGGCGCTCGGTGCCGGGCTTCTGTTCCAGCCTGCCGCCCGTGAACTCCACCTCCACCAGGTGCAGCGCCTGGACATTGCCGTCCTCGTCGCCCTCGAAGTGGGTGGTCGAGACGGAGTACACCCTCTCGCCGCCCTCCTCGTGGGCCGAGGTGACCTTGTAGAGCATCGGGAACGTCGGCCAGGGCTGGCCCGTGCCGCGCTCGTCGCCCGGCCGGGGCATGATCTCCAGCTGGGTGACGGAGGCCGCGCCCTGGCGGTGGGCGGTGCCGACGCAGTCCGCGCCCGTGTCCCCGCCGCCGATGACGACGACGTGCTTGCCCTCGGCGGTGATGGGCGGGGCGATGAAGTCGCCCTCCTGCACCTTGTTGGCGAGCGGCAGATACTCCATCGCGGCGTGGATGCCGTTCAGCTCACGGCCGGGAACGGGCAGATCGCGGGAGACGGTCGCCCCGGCCGCGATGACCACCGCGTCGTAGCGCCGGCGCAGCTTGGCCGCGTCGATGTCCCGGCCGATCTCCACCTCCGTACGGAACTTGGTGCCCTCCGCGCGCATCTGCTCGATACGGCGGTTGATGTGCACCTTCTCCATCTTGAACTCGGGGATGCCGTACCGCAGCAGCCCGCCGATGCGGTCGGCCCGCTCGTAGACGGCGACGGTGTGACCGGCCCGGGTCAGCTGCTGGGCGGCGGCGAGACCGGCCGGACCCGAGCCGATGACGGCGACCGTCTTCCCGGACAGCCGCTCCGGGGGCTGCGGGGTGACGTCGCCGGAGTCCCACGCCTTGTCGATGATGGAGACCTCGACGTTCTTGATGGTGACGGCGGGCTGGTTGATGCCCAGCACACAGGCCGACTCACAGGGCGCGGGGCACAGCCGCCCGGTGAACTCGGGGAAGTTGTTGGTCGCGTGCAGCCGCTCGGAGGCCGCGGCCCAGTCCTCGCGGTAGGCGTAGTCGTTCCACTCGGGGATCAGGTTCCCGAGAGGGCAGCCGTTGTGGCAGAACGGGATGCCGCAGTCCATGCACCGGCCGGCCTGCTTGCTGATGACCGGCAGCAGGGAGCCGGGGACGTAGACCTCGTTCCAGTCCTTGAGACGCTCGGCCACGGGACGGGTCTCGGCGACCTCGCGTCCGGTGGTCAGGAAGCCCTTGGGGTCAGCCATTGGTCGCCGCCTCCATCATCTTCTCGGTGGTCTCCTGCTCGGAGAGACCGGCGAGCTCAGCGGCGTCCTTGGCGGCGAGCACTGCCTTGTACGTGGTCGGGATGATCTTGCTGAACCGGTCGGCGTTCACGGACCAGTCGGCGAGGAGGGTCCGGGCGACGGTGGAGCCCGTCTCCTCCTGGTGGCGGCGCACGACATCGTGCAGCCACTGCTTGTCGGCGTCGGTCAGGGGCTCGATCGCACCCAGGTTGCCGGGGTTGACGTTGTCCCGGTCCAGGTCGACGACGTAGGCGGTGCCACCGGACATACCGGCCGCGAAGTTGCGCCCGGTCTCGCCGAGCACCACCGCGTGGCCGCCGGTCATGTACTCGCAGCCGTGGTCGCCCACACCCTCCGAGACGACGGTGGCTCCGGAGTTGCGGACGCAGAACCGCTCGCCGCTGCGCCCGCGCAGGAACAGCTCGCCGCCGGTCGCCCCGTACGCGATGGTGTTGCCCGCGATGGTGGAGTACTCGGCGAGATGGCCGGCGCCCCGGTCGGGGCGGACGATCACCCGGCCGCCCGAGAGGCCCTTGCCGACGTAGTCGTTGGCGTCGCCCTCCAGCCGCAGCGTGATGCCGCGCGGGACGAACGCGCCGAAGGACTGGCCGGCCGAGCCGGTGAAGGTGATGTCGATGGTGTCGTCGGAGAGGCCCGCGCCGCCGAACCTCCGCGTGACCTCGTGACCGAGCATGGTGCCCACGGTCCGGTTGATGTTGCGGATGGCGACCTGGGCGCGCACCGGCTGGGCTGCCTCGGCGGACCCGGCGTTCAGCGCGTCGGCGGCGAGCTTGATCAGCTCGTTGTCGAGCGCCTTCTCCAGCCCGTGATCCTGCTCGACCAGGGCGTGGCGGACCGCGCCGTCGGGCAGCTCGGGTACGTGGAAGAGCGGGGCCAGATCGAGGCCCTGGGCCTTGAAGTGGTCCACGGCCCGCTGGGTGTCGAGGAGTTCGGCGTGGCCGACGGCCTCCTCCACCGTACGGAAACCGAGTTCGGCCAGCAGCTCGCGGACCTCTTCGGCGATGAACTCGAAGTAGTTGACGACGTACTCCGCCTTGCCGGAGAACCGTTCGCGCAGGACCGGGTTCTGGGTGGCGATACCGACCGGGCAGGTGTCCAGATGGCAGACGCGCATCATCACACAGCCGGAGACGACCAGGGGCGCGGTCGCGAAACCGAACTCCTCGGCGCCCAGCAGTGCGGCGATGACGACATCGCGGCCGGTCTTGAGCTGGCCGTCGGTCTGGACGACGATCCGGTCGCGCAGGCCGTTGAGCAGCAGGGTCTGCTGGGTCTCGGCGAGACCCAGCTCCCAGGGACCGCCCGCGTGCTTCAGCGAGGTGAGCGGGGAGGCACCGGTGCCTCCGTCGTGGCCGGAGATCAGCACGACGTCGGCGTGCGCCTTGGAGACACCGGCGGCGACGGTGCCGACTCCGACCTCGGAGACCAGCTTGACGTGGATCCGGGCGGCGGGGTTGGCGTTCTTGAGGTCGTGGATCAGCTGGGCGAGATCCTCGATGGAGTAGATGTCGTGGTGCGGCGGCGGGGAGATCAGGCCCACGCCCGGGGTGGAGTGCCGGGTCCTGGCGACCCACGGGTAGACCTTGGGACCGGGCAGCTGCCCGCCCTCGCCGGGCTTGGCGCCCTGGGCCATCTTGATCTGGATGTCGTCCGCGTTGACCAGGTACTCGCTGGTCACACCGAAGCGGCCGGAGGCGACCTGCTTGATACTGGAGCGGCGCTCGGGGTCGTACAGCCGCTCCGGGTCCTCACCTCCCTCACCGGTGTTGGACTTGCCGCCCAGCCGGTTCATGGCGATGGCGAGGGTCTCGTGCGCCTCGCGGGAGATGGAGCCGTACGACATCGCGCCGGTCGAGAACCGCTTGACGATCTCGGAGACCGGCTCGACCTCGTCCAGCGGCACGGGCTGCCGGTCGCTGGCGAAGCCGAAGAGGCCGCGGAGTGTCATCAGCCGCTCGGACTGCTCGTTCACCCGGTCCGTGTACTGCTTGAAGATGTCGTACCGGCGGTTGCGGGTGGAGTGCTGGAGCCGGAAGACGGTCTCCGGGTCGAACAGGTGCGGCTCGCCCTCACGGCGCCACTGGTACTCGCCGCCGATCTCCAGCGCGCGGTGCGCCGAGGGGACGCCGGAGGCCGGGTACGCCTTGGCGTGCCGGGCGGCGACCTCGTCGGCGACGACGGACAGGCCCGCGCCGCCGATCTTGCTCGCGGTGCCGTTGAAGTACGTCTCGACGAACGACTCGTCCAGACCGATGGCCTCGAAGACCTGGGCGCCCCGGTAGGAGGCCACGGTCGAGATGCCCATCTTGGACATGACCTTCAGCACGCCCTTGCCGAGGGCGTGGATGAGATTGCGGATGGCCTGCTCGGGCTCGATGCCCTCGATGAAGGTCCCGGCTCGGACCAGGTCCTCGACGGACTCCATCGCCAGATACGGGTTGACGGCCGCGGCGCCGTAGCCGATGAGCAGCGCGACGTGGTGCACCTCGCGCACATCGCCCGCCTCGACGAGCAGCCCCACCTGGGTGCGCTGCTTGGTGCGGATGAGGTGGTGGTGCACGGCCGAGGTGAGCAGCAGCGACGGGATGGGCGCGTGCTCGGCGTCCGAGTGCCGGTCGGAGAGCACGACGAGCCGGGCGCCGTCCTCGATGGCGGTGTCGACCTCGGCGCAGACGGCCTCGATACGGGCGGCGAGCGCGTCGCCCCCGCCGCCGACGCGGTAGAGGCCGGAGAGCGTCGCGGCCTTCATCCCGGGCATGTCACCGTCGGCGTTGATGTGGATGAGCTTGGCCAGCTCGTCGTTGTCGATCACCGGGAAGGGGAGGGTGACGCTGCGGCAGGAGGCCGCGGTCGGCTCCAGGAGGTTGCCCGCGGGGCCGAGGGAGGAACGCAGCGAGGTGACCAGTTCCTCGCGGATGGCGTCCAGCGGCGGGTTGGTGACCTGCGCGAACAGCTGGGTGAAGTAGTCGAAGAGCAGCCGGGGCCGCTCGGAGAGGGCCGCGATCGGGGAGTCGGTGCCCATGGAGCCCAGCGGTTCGCCGCCGGTCCTCGCCATCGGGGCGAGGATGATGCGCAGTTCCTCCTCGGTGTAGCCGAAGGTCTGCTGACGGCGGGTGACGGAGGCGTGGGTGTGCACGATGTGCTCGCGCTCGGGCAGGTCCTCCAGCTCGATGATCCCCGCGTCGAGCCACTCCGCGTAGGGGTGTTCGGCGGCGAGCGTGGACTTGATCTCGTCGTCCTCGATGATGCGGTGCTCGGCGGTGTCGACGAGGAACATCCGGCCGGGCTGGAGCCGGCCCTTGCGGACGACCCTGGCCGGGTCGATGTCGAGGACGCCGACCTCGGAGGAGAGGACGACCAGTCCGTCGTCGGTGACCCAGTAGCGGCCGGGCCGCAGTCCGTTGCGGTCGAGGACCGCGCCGACCTGGGTGCCGTCGGTGAAGGTGACACAGGCGGGGCCGTCCCAGGGCTCCATCATCGTGGAGTGGAACTGGTAGAAGGCTCGCCGGGCCGGGGCCATGGAGGCGTGGTTCTCCCATGCCTCGGGGACCATCATCAGCACGGAGTGCGGCAGCGAGCGGCCGCCGAGGTGGAGCAGCTCCAGGACCTCGTCGAAGGAGGCGGAGTCGGAGGCGTCCGGGGTGCAGACCGGGAAGATCCGCTCCAGCCTCTCCGTACCGAAGAGATCGCTGACGAGCTGCGACTCCCGGGCGCGCATCCAGTTGCGGTTGCCCTTGACCGTGTTGATCTCGCCGTTGTGCGCGACGAAGCGGTACGGGTGGGCCAGCGGCCAGCTCGGGAACGTGTTCGTCGAGAACCGCGAGTGCACGAGCGCGACGGCGGTGGCGCAGCGCCGGTCGGAGAGGTCGGGGAAGAAGGGCTCCAGCTGGCCGGTGGTCAGCATGCCCTTGTAGACGATGGTGCGCGCGGACAGCGACGGGAAGTAGACGCCCGCCTCGCGCTCGGCGCGCTTGCGCAGGACGAAGGCCTTGCGGTCGAGGGCGAGGCCCTCGCTGCTGCCGTCGCTCACGAAGAGCTGGCGGAAGACCGGCATGGTCGCGCGGGCGCCGTTGCCGAGCAGATCGGGCGTGACGGGCACCTCGCGCCAGCCGAGGACGGTGAGGTCTTCCTCGCCCGCGATCGTCTCGATGCGTGAGACGGCTTCCTCGGTGCCGTCCTCGGGCAGAAAGGCGATGCCGACCGCGTACGCCCCGGCCCCGGGCAGATCGAGACCGCTGACCTCCCGCAGAAACGCGTCGGGCACCTGCAGCAGAATCCCGGCGCCGTCCCCCGAGTCGGGCTCCGAGCCGGTGGCACCGCGGTGTTCGAGGTTCCGCAGTACCGTCAGCGCCTGCTCCACCAGCTCATGGCTGGCAACACCGGTGAGGGTGGCCACGAACCCGACACCGCAGGCGTCGTGTTCGTTACGGGGGTCGTACATCCCCTGAGGGGCGGGGCGACCGTCCATGGGCGACCAGGCGTCGGAACGCATCGGCTCTCCCGTCGTCGTCGTGGCATGTGAAGTGCCGAGGGACGACGTTGGCCCTCTGCGGAGAAATTTCGTGCAGGTTACATGATGGATTGGCTCTCGAAAAGTGGATAACTCATTCCAACATGCGGACACTGTGGTGGCTCGGTCGAGGGCTCTGCGCCGGACAGATCGGCATCCACAGGACCGGTGAGCGGTGCGGGCTTCATTGCTCGCAGCGCCCTCGGCTCATGCCCCGTGATGAAGGATTCGAAACCGCCGTGTTACGGACCGCCGCCACAGCATCCCCCACAGTGTCTCACCCGATCCGGAATCCGGCCCCGGGTCGTTCCTCACCGCCCATGACGTCCGCGTTCACCGATCCCTCCGGCACGTGAGGCGCGGTCCACAAATTCCAGCCCCGCCCGGCGGTCCGGGCCCGAACCCCGGGTCCGCCAGCTTTTGACGCCCAGGCCCCGAACCCCAGCCCCGCCGTCCATCAAGGCGCGGGGGACATGTTCCAGCCCCGCCGGCGATTGAGGCGCGGGGTTCGGGGCGGAGCCCCGACAGGAAACCCGCACCCATCCGGTGCAGGCACCACACAACCCGGCCCGCCCGGCGATCGAGGCGCGGCCCCCGAACCCGACCGCCGGCGGTCGAGACGCGGGCTCCCGGGGCCGAGCCCCGCCAGGAACCCACCCGCCTCAGACCGCCGCTCCGATCAGCATCCCCAGCCCGTACGTCACCGCCGCCGCCACCCCGCCCAGCGCCAGCTGCCTCAGCCCGCTGTACCACCAGCTCCGCGCCGTCACCCGCGCCACCACCGCACCGCAGACGAAGAGCCCGACCAGCGCGAGCAGCACCGCGGGCCACAGCGCACTCGCGCCGAGCAGATACGGGAGCACGGGCAGCAGGGCCCCCAGCCCGAACGCCACGAAGGACGAGACCGCGGCGACCACCGGCGACGGCAGATCGTCCGGGGCGATCCCCAGTTCCTCGCGCGCGTGGATCTCCAGCGCCTGCTCGGGATCCCGGGAGAGCTGCGTCGCGACCTCACGCGCCAGCGCGGGCTCCACACCCCGGGCCGTGTACAGCGCCGCCAGCTCCTCCATCTCGTCCACGGGGTGCCTCCGCAGTTCCCGCCGCTCCACGGCCAGCTCCGCCTGCACGAGCTCCCGCTGCGAGGCGACCGAGGTGTACTCCCCCGCGGCCATGGAGAACGCGCCCGCCGCGAGTCCGGCGAGCCCCGTGATGACGATCGTCTGCTGGGACACCGATCCGCCCGCGACACCGGTCATCAGCGCCAGGTTGGAGACCAGCCCGTCCATCGCGCCGAAGACCGCGGGCCGCAGCCAGCCGCCGTTGACGTCACGGTGGGTGTGGTTGTCCCGGTGCGCCGCGTGGAGGGTCGCCCCGGTATCGATGATGGACACAGCTCTCCCTTGCCCGATGGCGGAGCCTCGCGCTCCGCCACCCTTCGAACACCTTCGAACATACGCAGCCTGTAAGGGGCGCGCCAGCAAGGCAGGCCGTACTTACCTGGAGGCGGGCGGGTGACAGCCTCGATTCCCGGACTCTTCGCCGACCGCGCGTGGCACAGATGCAGGCACCAGGCTCGTGCGCGCGAAAGGGGCTCGCCCATGGAATTGACCGCCGGCAATCCCGCGGATTCCTTCGTACGCGCGCCGGCGGGTCCGGCCGTGCCGCCACCGGCCGCCCCGTCCCCGTCTCCGTCTCCGCTGGACCGGGCATGCGGCGCGCTGCTGGGGCTGGCGGTGGGCGACGCGCTCGGCGCGCCCGCGGAGAACATGCGTCCGTCCGAGATCCGCCGCCGCTGGGGCCGTATCGAAGGCTTCGTGCACGACGACCCCGCCGGTACGGACGACACCGAGTACGCCATCTTCTCCGGCCTGCTGCTCGCCCGGCACGGCTCCGCGCTGACCGTGGCCCATGTGGAGGAGGCGTGGCACCACTGGATCGCGGATCTGGACGAGGGCCCGTTCCGGGGCGCGGGCTTCAGCGAGCGCGGCACCCTGGAGAACCTCCGCCGGGGTCTCGCGGCACCCATCTCCGCCCAGCACCGGCACGCCTGGAGCGACGGTCTGGCGATGAGGGCCGCGCCGTTCGGGGTGTTCGCGGCGGGCCGGCCCCTGGAGGCGGCCCGCCTGGTCGCGATCGACGGCTCGGTCAGCCATGACGGCGAGGGCATCTACGGCGGCCGGGCGGTCGCGGCGGGTGTGGCTGCGGCCATGGCGGGCGCGGGCCCGGCGGGGGTGATCGGCGCGGCGCTCTCGGTGATCCCGATGGACTCGTGGACGGCGCGGTCCCTGCGCCGCGGCGTGGTCACCGCGCGGCGCGTCCACGAGGACACCCTGTCCATGGAGCGCGCCGTCCGCTCCTCGGTCGTCATCGGCGGCTATCCGTGGACGGACCTGGCCCCGGAAGCGGTGGGCCTGGCGTTCGGCGCGTTCGCGGCGGCTCGCGGCGACTTCCGTACGTCGGTGCTGACCGCGGTCAACATGGGCCGTGACGCCGATACGACGGCGGCGGTGGCGGGAGCGCTCGCCGGGGCGGTCTCGGGCGTGGCGGCGATTCCCCCGGAGTGGGCCTCGGCGATCGGCCCGGTCCGGGGCAGCTGCCTCCCGTCGATGGCGGGCCACCATGTCCTGGACATCGCCTGTCTGCTCACCCCGGACGGCGAACCGGAGGCGGCGTCATGACGACGGAAGCGGCGGACGGGCTCTCCCCCGCGATCGGGGCACCCGGCCCGAAGCGGGAGCCCGCGCCTCCCGGCCGTACGCCCGGCGACCCCCCGGCCGGGAGCCGCCCCGCTGACGGCACCACGGCACGACCCGTACCGCCCGCCGCGGGCCCTCCCCCAGGCACCCCGCCCCTCACCTCCCCGCCCGGCGTCTCGGAGCCGGGCACGACCCCGGCCCCGCCCGGCGTCTCGGAGCCGTACGGAAGGACGCCCGCGCCCGGCACCGGCACCGGCACACCGAAGGCGCCCGGAACCCCGGAACCGTACGGAACCCCGGACCCGGCCCCGGAGCCCCCGGCAAGCACGGCCGCGGCCGCCTGCCCGGTGGCGACACCGCCCGGGCCGCAGCCCCCGCCGACCACCCGCACCACCCCCGGCTCCCCGAGTACCGCTCCCGGCCGCCCGGGGAGCCCGGCCCGCACCGCCCCGGCCGCCACACCCCCGCGTACCGGCCCGCGCCCCGCGCCCGGAGGCTCGCAGACGCCTCCCCCGGACGGCACCGGGACCGCCGCGCCCCCCGAGTCACTCCCCGGACGAGAGGCGCCTTCCGGCGCACGCGTCACAGCGGGGCATCTCGTCCCGCCCCCGGAACACACCCCCCGTCCGCACCACCGCGCCGGGCGCTCCTCCCCCCGCCGGGGCAGCGCTTCCGGTCCGCTCGACCGGGCGGGCACCGTCGTGCGGCGGCCGGTCGAGGGCCTGCTCCTCGGGCTCGCCGCGGGTGATGCCGCCGGGTGGCCCGCCGCCCGGCACCGCGCCGCGCGGATGCCCGAGTGGACCCGGCGGCTCACCCGTGAGCTGGACACGTTCGCCGAGCAGAACGCGACCACCACCCTGCCCGTGCCCATCGCGCTCAACCAGCCCCCGGAGCCCCTGCGGCTCGGGCCGTCCGACGACGCCGAGTGGGCGGCCTTCACCGCCGAGACCGTGCTCACGGCGTCCGGGGGCCTCTTCGCCGGTCTGGCCCCGGAAACCCGGCTGCGCGCGGCCGTCGATCTCGCGTGGAACTCGCTCGCCGGAGAGGTCGCCGCCGCGGCCGCCCGCGCACCCGAGGTGGAGTCCGCCGTGCTCCCGCTCCGCGCCCGGATCTCCGTACGCGCGGGGCTCG
The DNA here is from genome assembly GCF_042873655.1 of Streptomyces sp. NPDC004609. Lineage (NCBI taxonomy): Bacteria > Bacillati > Actinomycetota > Actinomycetes > Kitasatosporales > Streptomycetaceae > Streptomyces > Streptomyces sp. NPDC004609. Next base: position 23,176 of record NZ_JBIALS010000026.1, read on the forward strand.
GCAATCTCGCCACCGGACTGCGCCCGCCCGCGACCGGGCACGACAATCCGCACTACTTCGACGACGCGGCCTGTGTCCGGGCCGTCGTCCTCGCGGTCGTCCACCCCGGGGACCCCGACGCGGCGGCGGCACTCGCGGAGTTCGACGCCCGCTACACCCAGGACGGCGACGGCGTCCACGGTGCGCGTGCCATGGCCGCGGCCGTCGCCGCCGCGCTCGGGGGCGGAGGTGTCGACGAGGCCGTGGAGGCCGCACTGGCCCAGTTGCCGCAGTCGACCGAGATCGGCCGGAACGCACGGCACGCCGTCGCCCTCGCGCGCGACGCGGAGGCCGCCTTCGATCTCGTCCCCCTGCTGGAGCATCAGATCGTGGACCACGTCTACAGCTACGGAATCGCCGCCGCCGAGACCGTTCCGGTGGCGCTCGCGGTCGCCACGGCGGCGCGCGGCCGGGTCGCGGAGGCGGTGCCGACCGCCGTCTGCCTCTCCCGGGTGGCCGACTCCGCACCCGCCCTCGCCGGGGCGCTGACCGGCGCGCTCGGCGGCGGGGAGTCCATCCCGGCCGGCTGGCGCGACGCCTGCCGCACCCTCGCCGGGTGCGCGCTCCCCCGCCTCGCGGGCACCGATCTGGTCGAACTCGCCGGGCTGCTGACACACATGGAACTGACCGCACCGGGTGGACAATTCCGACATGACGCCAACAACGCATACGACCCCGGCACTCGATGACCGGATCTGCGGCGCTCTGATCGGCGCGGCCGTCGGCGACGCGCTCGGCGGCCCCGTCGAGGGCTACACCCCGGAGCAGATCGCCGAACGCCACGGCGGCCGGGTCCACGGCATCGTCGGCCCCTGGCACGGCGACGGCTGGCGCACCGCCCGCCCCCTCGCCCCGTACCACAAGGGCGACGGGCACGTCACCGACGACACCCTGATGACCCATGCGCTGATCAGGGTGTACGCCACGGTCCGCGACCACCTCGACGCGTACGCCGTCGCCGGCCATCTGGTCCCGGACCTGATCTCCCACCCCCGCTGGATCCCGGAACTGGAGGCGGAGGCGCTGCCCCTCCAGCGGCTGTTCCTGGCCGAGAAGTGGCTGGTGACGCGGCTGCACTACGGCCACCACGATCCGCGCGAGGCGGGCAGCGGCAATATCGTCAACTGCGGTGCGGCGATGTACATGGCGCCGGTGGGCCTGGTCAACGCGGCGAACCCGGCCGCCGCCTACGCCGAGGCCCTCGACATCGCGGGGGCGCACCAGTCCTCGTACGGCCGGGAGGCGGCGGGCGTCTTCGCGGCGGCGGTAGCGGCGGCCTGCCGGCCGGGCGCGACGCCCGCCACCGTCGTGGACACGGCCCTCGCGGTGGCCAAGGACGGCACCCGCGCCGCCGTCGAGGCCGTGGCCGAAGTCGCCGTACGGTACACGGACTTCGAGTCGGCGCTCACCCCGCTCCGTACGGCGGTCGCCCCCTTCGACACGGTCGGCCCCGACTACCGTGCCCCCTCCCTCGGCGCCCGCCGCCCCTCCCGGCTGCACTCCATCGAGGAACTGCCCATCGCGCTGGGCATGCTGCTGGTCGGCGGCGGTGACTACCGCCGTACGGTGCTGGGCTCGGTCAACTACGGCCGCGACTGCGACTCGATCGCCACCATGTCGGGCGCGATCGCGGGCGCGCTGCGGGGCGAGCAGGCGGTCCCGCACGACTGGGCGAAGTCGGTCGCCGAGGCCAGCCGCCTCGATCTGCACACGCCCGCGCGGGAACTCGCCACGGTCGCCCGCGAGATCTTCGTACGGGACACGGAGCGTCGCCGCGCCCATGAGTCGGCGTTCACCACCCTGACGGCGGCTCCCCGGTGACGGCCGCTCCCACCACTCCCGCGGCGGGCGGCACGGGCACGCGGGCGGACCCCGGCAGCGCGGCCGACCGGACCCCAGCCCCGGCGAACGGCGCACCCCACCCCGAGAGCACTCCGCCGAAGACGACCACCCCGACCGCACCCACGGACACCAGCACCGACACCCCGGCAGCCCGCCGCAGCACGGCAACGGGCCGGGCCACGAGCCCCGCGGGCGGCAGTGGACCAGGTCCGGCGGCGGGCGGGCTGCGGGTGACCTGGGTCCAGCCGGAGGATCTGATCGGCCATGAACTGCGCCAGGCCGTGGAGGACGGCCGGGACGCGAGCGCCGTCGCCACGGCATGGCGGGCGGCGGGCGGCACGCCCGCGCCCTCGGCGGCAGGGGCGTCCCCCACCCCCGTACCGCCCGAGCTGCGCGCCCTGGCGTCCCGGCTCCTCGACGAACTCGCCCTGCTTCCGAGCCCTCTGACGGCGAGTGAGCCCACGGACCTGGCCTCGGTCCGGGCCGCCTGCCCCGATTGGCCCGACGCACCCCGGGGCGGGCGCCACGGCGCCCCGGACGGGCGACCGCACCCGGTCGCGGAACCCCGGGCCCTCGGCGGAGCCCCGGACTCCGGCCGCCCGGCCGACGGCCGCGAGGCCCCGGAGTCCGGCGTCCCCCGGCCCGGACCGCCCCTGCGCCCCCCGCCCCTTGACGACCCACCCTCCCCGGCCGCACCGCCCGAGCCCGGGTCACCCGGCCACGACGACCGCCTGCTCCACCGGCTCCACGCCGCCTGGCTCGGGCGCGCCGCGGGCTGCCTGCTCGGCAAACCCGTGGAGAAGCTGCCCCTGCGGGGCATCCGCGCGCTCGCCCGCGCCACCGGCAACTGGCCGCTGCGCACCTGGTTCACCGCCGAGGGCCTGCCCCCGGAGATCGCGCGTGCCCACCCCTGGAACCGGCGCTCCGCGGCGACCTCGCTCGCCGAGAACATCGACGGGATGCCCGAGGACGACGACCTCGACTACAGCCTGCTGAACCTCCTTCTGCTCCAGCGGTACGGACGCGGCTTCGGCACCGCCGACGTGGGCCGCCTCTGGCTGGACGAGCTACCCGGCGGACGCACCTTCACCGCCGAGCGGATCGCCTACCGCAATCTCCTCTCCGGGATCGAACCCCCGCTCACCGCCCGCCACCACAATCCGTTCAGGGAGTGGATCGGCGCCGCCATCCGGGCCGATGTGCACGGCTGGACCCACCCCGGCGACCCGGCGGGCGCCGCCGGGCAGGCGTACCGCGACGCCGTCCTCACCCACACCGGGAACGGGGTGTACGGCGCGATGTTCACCGCGGCCGTCATCGCCGCCGCGGCGGGCGGCACCGCTGATGTGCACCGCGCGCTCGCCACCGGCCTCACCGTCGTACCGCCCGCCTCCCGGCTCGCCGCGGCGGTCCGCGCCGGGATCGCCGCCGCCCGCGCGGAATCCTGCTTCGACACCGTCGTGGACCGGCTGCACCACGACTTCGGCCGGTACCACTGGGTCCACTCCGTCCCCAACGCCGCCCTGCTCGCCGCCGCCCTCACCCACGCCGACGGCGACTTCACCGGCTCCATCTGCCGGGCGGTCTCCGGCGGATGGGACACCGACTCCAACGGGGCGACGGCCGGTTCGATCGCCGGACTGCTCGCCGGACACCCCGGCGCGCTGCCCGGAAGATGGACGGCCCCGCTCGGCAACCGCCTCGCCAGTTCCGTCACCGGATTCGACGGCATCGGCTTCGACACCCTCGCCCGGCTCACCCATCAGGAGGCCATCCGCCCATGACCGGCATCGTGGTGCTCGGCAGCACCAATATGGACCTCGTCGCCTATGTCGCCCACGCGCCGAAACGCGGGGAGACCGTCACGGGGCGGGAGTTCCGTACGATCCCCGGTGGCAAGGGCGCCAACCAGGCCGTCGCCGCCGCCCGCGCGGGCGGGGACGTCGCGATGATCGGCGCGGTCGGATCCGACGAGTTCGGCGCCCGGCTGCGGGGGACCCTGGTCTCCTCCGGGGTGGACACCGATCTCCTGCGCACCGCGGACGGCCCCTCCGGCACGGCCCATGTCGTCGTCGACGACGACGGCGGCAACGCCATCGTCGTCATCCCCGGCGCGAACGGCACCGTGACCGCCCTCGCCCCCGGTGACGAAACCCTGATCGCCACCGCCGACACGCTCCTCCTCCAGCTCGAACTCCCCCTCAGCGCCGTGCTCGACGGCGCCGGAGCCGCGCGCCGCCACGGCGTGCGGACCGTGCTCACTCCCGCCCCCGTCCAGCCGCTGCCTCCCGGTCTGCTCGCCGTCACCGATCTGCTGGTCCCCAACGAGCACGAGGCCGCGGCGATCACCGGCATCGCCGACCCGCACACGGCCGCCGGGGAACTGCTCCGCCGGGTCCCGGAGGTCGTGATCACACTCGGCGCGGCCGGCAGCCTGTACGCGAGCCGGGACCGCGCCCCGCTCACGGTCCCCGCGCCCCGGGTCACCGCGGTCGACACCACCGCGGCCGGGGACACCTTCGTCGGCGCGCTCGCGGTCGCCCTCGGCGAGGGCAGGCCCGTCGAACAGGCCCTGCGCTGGGCCTCGTCGGCCGCCGCCCTGTGCGTCCGGCGGGCGGGGGCCTCCACCTCCATGCCCTACCGCCCGGAGATCGACGCGGAGAACGATCACCGGACAACCGTCCAGGAGAGCGACCAGGAGAGCGACACCACCTCATGACCCTGACACCCCCCACCCCCTCGGCCGGACCGCACACCGCCCTCCAGGGGCTGCGCGTCCTGGACCTCGCGACGCTCTTCGCCGGACCGCTGGCCGCCACCATGCTGGGCGACTTCGGCGCCGAGGTCGTCAAGGTCGAGCACCCCGAGCGCCCCGACCCCGCCCGTGGCCACGGACCCGCCAAGGACGGCATCGGCCTGTGGTGGAAGCTGCTCGGCCGCAACAAACGCGCCATCACCCTCGACCTCTCCTCCCCCGGCGGCCGTGACACCCTGCTGCGACTGGCCGCCACCGCCGATGTGATCATCGAGAACTTCCGTCCGGGGACCCTGGAGAAGTGGGGGCTCGGCTGGGCGGAGCTGAGCGACGCCAACCCCCGTCTCGTCCTGACCCGGGTCACCGGCTTCGGCCAGTTCGGCCCCTACTCCCACCGTCCTGGCTTCGGCACCCTCGCCGAAGCGATGAGCGGCTTCGCCTCCATCACCGGCGAGCCCCACGGCCCGCCGACCCTCCCTCCCTTCGGTCTCGCCGACTCGATCGCCGCGCTCGCCACCTCCTTCGCCGTACTGACCGCGCTCGCCGCCCGGACCGCTACCGGCCGCGGCCAGGTCGTCGACATGGCGATCATCGAGCCGATCCTCACCGTGCTCGGCCCGCAGCCGCTCTGGTACGACCAGCTCGGCTATGTGCAGCCGAGGACCGGCAACCGCTCCCGCAACAACGCCCCCCGCAACACCTACCGCACCTCCGACGGCGGCTGGGTCGCCGTCTCCACCTCAGCCCAGTCCGTCGCCGAACGCGTCATGCGTCTCGTCGGCCGCCCCGAGCTGATCGACGAGCCGTGGTTCGCCAGCGGAACCGGCCGTGCGCAGCACACCGAGGAACTCGACGAGGCCGTCGGCACCTGGATCGCCCACCGCACCCGTGAGGAGGTCATGACCGCGTTCGAGAAGGCCGAGGCGGCGGTCGCGCCGGTCTACGACATCCGGGACGTCATGGACGACCCCCAGTACCGGGCGCTGGAGACCGTGACCGAGGTCCCCGACCCCGAACTCGGCCCGCTCCGTATGCAGAACGTCCTCTTCCGTCTCTCCGAGACCCCCGGCGCCATCCGCTGGGCCGGGCGCCCCCACGGAGCCGACACCGACGAGGTCCTCGGCGAACTCGGTCTGACCCCGGCCGACATCACCGCGCTGCGCGCCCGGGGCGCGCTGTGACCACCACCCCCCTCACCTATCTCTACGCCCCGGGGGACCGCCCCGAGGTCGTGCTCAAGGCCATCACCTCCGGGGCCGACGTCGTCATCGTCGACCTGGAGGACGCGGTGGCCCCCGACCGCAAGAAGTACGCCCTCGCCGCCACGGCCGAACTCCTCACGTCCCCCCAGCCGCTGCCCGTCCATGTCCGCATCAACTCCCCCCGGTCCCCCGAAGAAATCGAGACCCTGACCGGACTTCCCGGTCTGTGTGCCCTGCGTGTTCCCAAGGTCGCACACGGCACTGACATTCACCGGGTCGCGGACCTCGCTCCCGGTGTGCCCCTCTATCCGCTGCTGGAGTCGGCGCTCGCGATCGAGCACGCGTACACCATCGCCACGGCCCATCCCGCCGTCCACGGCATCGCCATCGGAGAGGCCGATCTGCGGGCCGACCTCGGTGTCCGGGACGGATCGTCGCTGGACTGGCCGCGTACCCGGATCGTCGTCGCCGCCCGCGCGGCCGGTCTCGCGCCCCCCGCGCAGTCCGTCTTCCCCGACATCCGGGATCTGGACGCCCTCTACGCCTCGTGCACCCACGGCCGCGGCCTGGGCTTCCTGGGCCGGGCCGCCATCCACCCCCGGCAGCTCCCCGTCATCGAACGGGCCTTCCGGCCGACCCCCGCGGAGATCGAGGCCGCGGCACAGGTGGTGAAGGCGGCCGCCGTGGACGGGGGCGCGCTGGCCCTTCCGGACGGCCGGTTCGTCGACGCGGCGATCGTGGCGGCGGCCGAGCGCACCCTCTCGCTCGCCCGCCGGGAGATCCCCTGACCCGGCTGCCGGGGCCCGGCGGCAGCGCAAGCCCCACGCACCCGCGCGCACGGCCGCGACCGCGGCCGGGGCCTCGCGACGGACCCCGGGGGCACCCCGCCACGGCCCGGGAAAAGGCGGAAGGCCGCCGGGGACCATCAGGTCCCCGGCGGCCTCGCCGTGTCCGTGCCCGCCCGCGCCAGCGGCGCGATCAGGTCCCCGCGTCCGCCTCCGCCGGGCCCCGGGAGGCCCCTGACGGCTGGGCCCCGGAAGAGCCCCCGGCACCCTTGGGCCGCTCGGTGTCCGCGGACCCGGTGGAGCCGTCGGTCCCCGCCGCCCCGGTCTTCTTGTCGCCGTTCCCGGACGCGTCGCCGGAGGGGTCCGAGGAGGCGTCCTTGGACAGCGAGGGCTTCCCGTCCCCGTCGCCGCTCCGCGCGCCCGGCCTGTCCGGCTCCACGATCTCCTCGCGGCCCGGCCGTACCCGCGCCGAGACCACCAGGTAGGCCACGGCGAGAACGAACACAATGATCGCGGTCCACACGTTCAGCCGGAGCCCCAGCACATGGTGCGCCTCGTCGACCCGCATGTACTCGATCCAGGCGCGGCCCGCGCAGTACCCGGCGACGTACAGCGCGAAGACCCGGCCGTGACCGAGCCTGAAGCGCCGGTCGGCCCACACGACCAGCACGGCGACACCGATGCACCACAGGGACTCGTAGAGGAAGGTCGGGTGGTAGAGGCCCGCCTCGCGGTTCGGGCCCTCGGAGATCTTGAGCGCCCACGGCAGATCCGTCGGCTTGCCGTACAGCTCCTGGTTGAACCAGTTGCCCCAGCGGCCGATGGCCTGCGCGAGGGCGATGGCCGGGGCGAGGGCGTCCGCCCAGGCGGGGAGCGGGATACCGCGCCTGCGGCAGCCGATCCAGGCGCCGACCGCGCCGAGGGAGATCGCGCCCCAGATCCCGAGGCCGCCCTCCCAGATCTTGAAGGCGTCGACCCAGTTCTTGCCGTCGCTGAAATACAGCTGGTAATCGGTGATCACGTGGTAGAGCCGACCGCCGACCAGGCCGAACGGCACCGCCCAGACGGCGATGTCGGCCACGGTGCCGGCTTTGCCGCCCCGGGCGATCCAGCGCTTGTTGCCGTACCAGACGGCCACGAAGACACCGATGATGATGCAGAACGCGTAGCCGCGCAGCGGCAGCGGTCCGATGTGGATCGCGCCGGACGACGGGCTGGGAATGTAGGCAAGTTCCATGGCAGACCCGACGCTACCCTGCCGGGCACGGGGCGCGGCAGGTACCCCGGCAACGTATGCATAACGAGGACGGCCCCGGCGCCGGTGGGGATCCGGGGCCGTCGGCGGCCCCGAAAGGCCGTGGCGCGGCGGTGGTGGGCCTGGGCCCCGGTGGGGGCGCACCGGGACTCAGGGCACGCCTGGGCTCAGGGCACGGCGGGCCCGGAGGCGGGGGAACCGGCCCCTGGGGAGGCCGGGCCCGGGCGCTGGGTGCCCGGCTTCTTGCCCTTGTTCGCCTCGGCCACCCACTTCTTCAGATTCTCCGGGGAGATCTGCTCGCCGCCCTTGCCGGGGAAGACGGACTCCCCGTTGAGCAGCACGGTCGGGGTGCCGCGGAAGCCGCCCTTCTGGAACGCGGTGTTCGACTTGGCGACCCAGGAGTCGTGGGTGCCCCCCTCCACACAGGAGCGGAACCCTGGCGTGTCGAGCCCGTCGACCTTGCCCGCCAGCTCGATCAGCCGGCCGTTGTCCGCGAAGGCGTCGTCCGGCTCCGGCGGCTGGTTGCGGTACAGCACGTCGTGGTACGGCACGAACTTGCCGGCGTCCTGGGAGCAGGCCACCGCGTTGGCGGCGCGCAGGGAGCCGGTGCCGCCCATGTTCCCGTCGATGATGGTGGCGAAGTGGTACTCGACCTTGAGCGCGCCCGACGCCTCCAGCTCGCGGATCGCGTCCCGCAGCACATTCTCGAACTGGGCGCAGACGGGGCAGCGGAAGTCCTCCCACACCGTGAGCGTCGACGGGGCGTCGCTCGCGCCCACCGGGATCGCCAGCCGCTCCTTGCCCTCGGCCCCGGTGGGGGCGAGCAGCGGTCCGGCCGTGGAGACGCTGTCCTTCTTCTTGTCGGTATTGGCCGCGAGGACGCCGATGACGGCCGCCAGACCGAGGACCGCGGCCACCGCCGCGGACACGATCAGCACGCGGCGGCGCCGCTCGCGCGACTTCTCCAGCCTGCGCTCCCGCTGGATCCGCTCTCGCGCGGTCCTGTTCCGTTCCTGATTGTTCTCGCTCACATCCCGCAAACGAACCGGGGAGGCGCGTCCGCGCCTCCCCGGTCCAGATCCACCCGTACGAGCGATGTGTACGAGCGACACCCCTCAGGCGCCCGCGCGCCCCCGGCGTACGCCGTCCGCGAGGTCGGCCGCGAGATCGCGTACGGCGGTCAGGCCCGCGTCGTCGTCGGGCGCGTCCAGGAGCCGCTTGACGAACGCGGATCCGACGATCACGCCGTCCGCGAAGGCGGCGACCTCGGCGGCCTGGCGGGCGTCGGAGACGCCGAGGCCGACGCAGACCGGCAGCTCGGTGGTGGCACGGGTGCGCCGGACCAGGTCCTGCGCCTGCGCGCCCACCGATTCACGGGTGCCGGTGACGCCCATGAGCGACGCCGCGTACACGAAGCCGGAACCGGCCTCCGTGATCCGCGCGATCCTGGCGTCCTTGCTGCTGGGGGCGACGACGAACACGGTGGCGAGACCGTGCTTGTCGGCGTGCTCCCGCCAGCTGCCGGACTCCTCGACGGGCAGGTCGGGCAGGATGCAGCCCGCGCCGCCCGCCTCGGCGAGCTCCGCGGTGAAGCGCTCGACGCCGTACCGGTCGATCGGATTCCAGTACGTCATCACCAGGACCGGCTTCCCGGTGGCCTCGTGGGCCTCCCGGACCGTGCGCATCACATCGGCGATCTTGACGCCGCCGCGCAGAGCGATGTCGTCGGCGGTCTGGATGACCGGGCCGTCGAGCACGGGGTCGCTGTGCGGCAGCCCCACCTCGACGATGTCGGCGCCGCCCTCGAACACGGCCTTGACCGCCGCGATACCGCCGTCCACGGTCGGGAAACCGGCCGGGAGGTAGGCGATCAGCGCGGCCCGGTTCTCCGCCCCGGCCGCGGCGAGCGCGTCGCTCAGCAGTTGCACGTTCCCGCTCACTTGGCGGCCTCCCCTTCGGATGCGTCCGATCCGTCGTACAGCCCGAAGTAGCGGGCGGCGGTGTCCATGTCCTTGTCGCCGCGGCCGGACAGATTGACGAGGATCAGCCCGTCCCCGCCCAGTTCGCGGCCGACGTCCAGCGCGCCGGCGAGCGCGTGCGCGGACTCGATCGCCGGGATGATGCCCTCGGTGCGCGACAGCAGCCGCAGCGCCTGCATCGCCTCGTCGTCGGTGACCGCGCGGTACTCCCCGCGCCCGCTGTCCTTGAGGTACGCGTGCTCGGGGCCGATGCCCGGGTAGTCGAGCCCGGCCGAGATCGAGTACGGCTCGGTGATCTGGCCCTCCTCGTCCTGGAGCACGTAGCTGCGCGAACCGTGCAGGATGCCCGGCTCGCCCGCGGTCAGGGTGGCCGCGTGCTCACCGGACTCGATGCCGTGGCCCGCGGGCTCGCAGCCGATGAGCCGGACGTCCGCGTCCGGGATGAACGCGTGGAACAGCCCGATCGCGTTGGAGCCGCCGCCCACGCAGGCGACGGCCGCGTCGGGTAGCCGGCCGGCCCGCTCCAGGATCTGGCGGCGCGCCTCCACACCGATGACCCGGTGGAAGTCGCGCACCATGGCCGGGAAGGGGTGGGGGCCCGCGACGGTGCCGAAGAGATAGTGGGTCTCGTCGACATTGGCGACCCAGTCGCGGAACGCCTCGTTGATGGCGTCCTTCAAGGTCCTGCTCCCGGACGTCACCGGGACGACCTCGGCGCCGAGCATCCGCATCCGGGCGACGTTCAGCGCCTGGCGCCGGGTGTCGATCTCGCCCATGTAGATGGTGCACTCCAGGCCGAAGAGTGCGCAGGCGGTCGCGGTGGCGACACCGTGCTGCCCGGCGCCGGTCTCGGCGATGACGCGCGTCTTGCCCATGCGCTTGGTGAGCAGCGCCTGGCCGAGCACGTTGTTGATCTTGTGTGATCCGGTGTGGTTGAGATCCTCCCGCTTGAGGAAGATCCGCGCCCCGCCCGCGTGCTCCGCGAACCGGGGCACCTCGGTGAGCGCGCTCGGGCGGCCCGTGTAGTTGACCATGAGGTCGTTCAGCTCGGCCGTGAAGGCGGGGTCCGCCTTGGCCTTGTCGTACTCGACGGCGACCTCGTCGACCGCGGCGACCAGCGCCTCGGGGATGAACTTGCCGCCGTAGGCGCCGAAGTAACCGGTGGCGCCGGGGACTTGACCCTCAGGGTCCGGGATGAAGAAGTCCGAAGACATCCGACGTACTCCTCAGAAGGGGCTGACGCCCCTGAAGTCTGGTGTGCAAGGACACGGTATGCGCGCGTGGGGGTGCCGTGGGGCGCGGACCGGCGCCACGGGCCGCCTTCCGGAGCGGTCCGCCCCGTGGTTCCGCGGCGCGGCCGACGCGGTACGGAACCGGGGTGGCCGTGGTGCGCCCGCGGGCCGGGGCCCGCTCGCCGCGTGCGGCCCGGAGCGGTTCACGGCCGTACACCCGAACGGGTGCACCGGTGGACCGTGCTCCGGCTCCGGGCGGCCGCCGTCCGGTGCCGGGACGCGGTGTCGTGGCGCCCCGCGGCGGCGGTGACGGCCGGAGGGAGGCACAGCGGCACAGTGCCGGAACCGGGACGGCCGTGGACACCCGGTCCGCGTCCGGGGACTCCGGGGTACGGACCGGGCGCACGCAGCCCCCTGGGGGGCCGGCCGGAAGACGGCTCAGGCGCCCGCGCGCGGGGCACGCCATCGCATGCCGTTGACCTGGCCGGGCTCCGAGCCGATGACGTACCGCACCCGCCGGCCGTGCACCCGGCGCGCCGGGGCGCGGCAGCCGCGAGGGCGGCAGCCGCGGGCGAGCCGGGCGTACGCGGTCCCGGGGGCGGGGCGCGTCGGGCGGGGCGCGGCAATGGTCACGGAGGGGTCAGCCCCGTCCGTGGCGCAGTGCGGGGTGCGCGCCCGCCGCGACCAGATCGGCGACGGCCGCCTTGGGGTCGCGGCCGGTGACCAGGGACTCACCGACGAGTACCGCGTCGGCGCCCGCGTTGGCGTAGGCGATCAGATCGTGCGGACCGCGGACGCCGGACTCGGCGACCTTGACGATGCCCGCGGGGATCTCGGGGGCGACCCGCTCGAACGTGCCGCGGTCGACCTTGAGCGTCTTCAGATTGCGCGCGTTGACGCCGATGATCCTCGCTCCGGCGTCCACGGCCCGCTCGACCTCGTCCTCGTCGTGGACCTCGACGAGCGGGGTGAGCCCGATCGACTCGGCCCGCTCGATCAGGGAGACCAGGGCCTCCTGCTCCAGCGCGGCGACGATGAGGAGTGCCAGGTCGGCGCCGTAGGCGCGGGCCTCCCACAGCTGGTAGGCGGTGACGATGAAGTCCTTGCGCAGGACGGGGATGTCGACCTTGGCGCGTACGGCTTCGAGGTCGGCGAGCGAGCCGCCGAAGCGGCGCTGCTCGGTCAGTACGGAGATGACGGCCGCGCCGCCCGCCTCGTAGTCGGCGGCGAGCCCGGCGGGGTCGGCGATCGCGGCGAGCGCGCCCTTCGACGGGCTGGAGCGCTTGACCTCGCAGATCACCTGGACGCCCTCGCCGCGCAGCGCGGCGGCTCCGTCCTTGGCCGCGTGCGCCTTGGCGGCACGTTCCTTGAGCTCGTCGAGGCTGACTCGCGCCTGCCGCTCTGCGAGGTCGGCGCGTACGCCTTCGATGATCTCGTCGAGCACACTCACGCGAGCGGCCCCCTTCCGGGACGTTGATGGTCAAGGATCAGCCATGTCGATGGTATCCGCAGGATGGTCCGGGCCTCGCATCCGGTTGACGGCTGTCCCACGGGCTGGGACCCGGCGCAGGTCGGCAGGGGTGCCCACAGGCCGGTCACGGGGCCAGCGCAGAGCCGAAGGGAAGGTTGCGCACGACGCTGAAGACCAGCACCACGGCACCCGCCGTCCACCACCAGACGGGACCGACGGAGATCCGCCAGGTCGCTCCCGGCACTCCCCGAACGGCGCGAATCAGCCACACCGTCCAGACGACGGCGAAGACTCCGTAACCGATGACGGCGACGGCGTTGGCGCCGAAGGCGGTGGCCAGGTCACCGTGGACGAAGGCATGGGCGCTGCGCAGCCCCCCGCATCCCGGACAGAAGATCCCGGTGAGGCGCAGGAGGGGGCAGGCCGGGTAGTGGCCGGGTTCGTTCGGATCGACGCTGCCGACGTACGCGAAGGCCGCGGCGACCCCGGCGAGGGTGGCGAGCGGGGCGGCGAGCCGCCGCGCGAGGGGGGCCGGGGGTGCCGGGGCACCGGAGCGGTTCGCGGGGCCGGGCGCGGTGCCCGGGGCGGCCCACCCGCTCCACCCGGCGGGGGCCGGTCCCGCCCCGGGAGCCGCCGGGGGCGGTGGTCCGGGCACCGGTGCCAAGGGCGGTCCGGCGGAGGCGTCCGGGGCACCGGGCGCGCTGGGGCGGGAGGAGGGTGAGGAGGGTCCGGCGGGCTCACGGGCCGGCGGGCCGATCACGGGCCCGGTGGCGGGCCGGCCGGGTGCGGCCGGGGTTGCGGTGGGGTCGTGGCCCGGTTCGGGCGTGGGTGTGACGGAGGATGAGGTCATGGCGTCCACCCCGTGATTCTCTCCGGAGGTACGGAAAGGCGCAGCCCGGCATATGCCGGGATGCGCCTGGGGTCGGCCGCGGACGGCCGGAGGCCCGGTCGGGGCGGGTGCCCCGCGGTCGGGCGGGAGGTGCGGGAGATCAGGAGGAGATCTGCGCCGCGGCCGTCTTGGAGAGCGCCACGTCGTGGGCCCGCTCGCGGGCGCGGATACGGGCGTCGGTCTCCTTCGGCGTGCCGAGACCGGCCGACTTCATCGCGAGACCGACACCGAGTCCGGCGAAGACGATGACCAGGCCGCCCCAGAACCCCAGCGGATTGGCCGCGACCATGAAGAGGCCGGAGACGCAGAAACCGATGAAGGCGATGGTGACACCGGTCCAGGCGGCCGGGGTGTGTCCGTGGGCGGTGCCCGACATGAGCTGCTCCTCGTTGCTGTTGCGCTGTGGTGAGGCACGGCGGGGATGCCGGCGCTCGGGGGTGAGCCGGACGCTCGACACCCATTGTCCCGCACTCCGGAAGCGACGTGGAGGCAGGGTGATGAGGCGGCCGTCACACCCGTTTCCCGGGGGTTCGGGCGCCCTCTGCGCCTTCCGGTACCGGCCCCGCGTGGTGACCACGCGGCCGTGGACCGCCGGGCCCTGTGGCGTGTGCCGGGCCGGATCGCGGAAGGCGGCCCGGTCCACGCGGAACACCTCCCCCGCCGGAGCGGGGTCCGGCCGGGTGCCGGGCGAGGGTCCGGCAGGGGGCCGCCGGGTACCCCGCGTGCCGACGACCGGGACAGCGACCCGATCCGGAGGAGGGCCACCGCGCGAGGGCCCTGGCGGACACCTCAGAAGGACCGGGGGCGCTCCGGGTGCTCCCGCGGGAAGCGGCCCGGCGCCGGGGCACGGGCCCGGCCGGATCCGCGGGAGGGGCCCCTACCCGTCGGTGGGGTCCTCGCCGCGGTCCAGCGCCTTCCACAGGTCCTCGGGCCGGTCGGGGTCCACGGCCGGCGCCCTGCGGGAGCGGGGGGAGCCGTCGCGTTCGTACCGTCCCGACATGGTGGGCCACAGCCTGCCGTAGCGGAGCGCGAGCAGCCCGGCGAGCAGGATCAGCAGACCGGCCGCCATGGTCACATAGGGCCACGGCGTGTGCGTGAGCCCGTCGATGGTGGCGGCGGAGTCGCCGGTGCTCTCCGCGGCCTTCTCGTCGAGCGCGGCACGGTCGGAGGCGCCGAGGTACGCGGCGAGGGCCGCGCCCGCTCCGCTCAGGGTGAGCAGCGCGGACACGAGCAGCCTGCCCGCCCGGCGTACGGCGAAGACGGCGACGAGCGCGGCCAGGCCCACGACGGCGAGGGCGGTCGGCACACCGGTGACATCGCCGCCCTCGGCCTCCAGCGGCAGGGTGCCGCCGCTGAGCGCGGCCGTGCCCTCGGCCCACGTCTGGCCGGAGGCGAGGAGGACGGCGGCCGCGCCGACGGCGCCGAGGAACAGGGCCGCGCCGAGACTGCGGCGGCTCCTGTCGGCGGCCGAGGCGGCGGATCCGGCGCGGGGCTGGGGTACGGGAACAGCACTCACCCGCACCACTATCCCTTACGCCCCCATAAGGCTCCCCGGCCGGTGGCCCTTTACCGGGCCGTCCGGCCGCCCATCCGGTTCGCCGTGTGGACGGCCCGCAGTACGGCGGCGGCCTTGTTACGGCACTCGATGTCCTCGGACACGGGATCGGAGTCGGCGACGATACCCGCTCCGGCCTGCACGAACGCGGTCCCGTCGCGCAGCAGCGCCGTACGGATGGCGATCGCGGTGTCGGAGTCACCGGCGAAGTCGAGATAGCCGACACAGCCGCCGTACAGTCCGCGCCGGGTGGGCTCCAGCTCGTCGATGATCTGCATCGCGCGGGGCTTGGGCGCCCCGGAGAGGGTGCCGGCCGGGAAGCAGGCGGTGAGGACGTCGAAGGCGGTACGGCCTTCGGCGACCCTCCCGGTCACCGTGGAGACGATGTGCATGACATGGGAGTAGCGCTCGACCGACATGAAGTCGACCACCTCGACGGTGCCGGGCTCGCAGACCCGGCCCAGGTCGTTGCGGCCGAGGTCGACGAGCATCAGATGCTCGGCGCGCTCCTTGGGGTCGGCCAGCAGCTCGTCGGCGAGCGCCTGGTCCTCCTGCGGGGTCGCGCCGCGCGGCCGGGTCCCGGCGATCGGGTGGACCATGGCGCGCCCGTCCTCGACCTTGACCAGGGCCTCGGGGCTGGAGCCGACGACGTCGAAGGCGCCGTCGTCGCAGGGGAACCGGAACAGATACATGTACGGGCTGGGGTTGGTGGCCCGCAGGACGCGGTAGACGTCCAGCGCGCTCGCCTCGCAGGGTGTCTCGAACCGCTGCGACGGGACCACCTGGAACGCCTCTCCGGCCCGGATGCGCTCCTTGATGTCCTCGACGGCCGCCCGGAAGTTCTCACCGCCCCACCGGCCGGAGAACCCGGGCACCTCGGACGGCGGCAGGGCGACGGGCGCGGAGGCCAGCGGCCGGGCGAGGTCCCTCTCCATGGCGTCGAGCCGGGCGACGGCGTCCGCGTACGCCTCGTCGACCCCGGTGTCGAGGTCGTTGTGGTTGATGGCGTTGGCGATCAGCAGGACGGTGCCGTCCGCGTGGTCGAGCACCGCCAGGTCCGAGGTGAGCAGCATCGTCAGCTCGGGCAGCCTCAGATCGTCGTTGTCGCCCGGGCCGATCTTCTCCAGCCTGCGGACGATGTCGTAGCCGAGGTAGCCCACCATGCCGCCGGTGAAGGGCGGCATGCCGAAGCCGGGGTCCTGCGGCACGGGCGGGGTGTGCAGGGTCTCGATGGTGGCGCGCAGGGCCGCGAGCGGGTCGCCGCCGGTGGGGACGCCGACGGGCGGGGTGCCCAGCCAGTGGGCCTCTCCGTCGCGCTCGGTGAGCGTACCGGTGCTGCGCACGCCGACGAACGAGTAGCGGGACCAGAACCTGCCTCCGCCACCACCCACGGTGTGGGAGGTGCCCCCGTCCGCGGACTCCAGCAGGAAGGTGCCGGGGCGCTCGTCGGCGAGCTTGCGGTAGAGCGCGACCGGGGTGTCGCCGTCGGCGAGGAGACGGCGGCTGACGGGGATGACACGGCGGTCGGTGGCGAGCTTGCGGAAGGTCTCCAGGTCCATGGCGCCAGACCCTACTTGCCGAGCGGGAGGACGTCGGCGTCGAAGCAGGTCCGGTCGCCGGTGTGGCAGGCCGCGCCGATCTGGTCGACCCTGACCAGCAGGGTGTCCCCGTCGCAGTCGAGCGCGACGGACTTGACGTGCTGGACGTGCCCCGAGGTGTCGCCCTTGGCCCAGTACTCCCGGCGGCTGCGGGACCAGTAGGTCGCGCGGCCGGTGGTCAGGGTGCGGTGGAGAGCCTCGTCGTCCATCCACCCGAGCATCAGCACCTCACCGGTGTCGTACTGCTGGGCGATGGCCGGAAGCAGTCCGTCGGCGGTGCGCTTGAGACGGGCGGCGACGGCGGGATCGAGGGGACTCGCGGGGGCGCTGCTGGTCATGCGGCCATTGTGCCGTGTTCTGCCGGGCCGGCGGGCGAGGCGTCCACTGAGCGGACCCGGCGCCGCCGCCGTACGCTGGCGAATATGTCGACCCATGCGAAGCGTGAACGGCTCCTCCTCGCCGACCTGCTGGAAGCGGCCGGCCCCGATGCGCCGACCCTCTGCGACGGCTGGCGGGCGCGGGAGCTCGCGGCCCATGTGGTGGTGCGCGAGCGCCGTGCCGACGCGGCGGGCGGAATCCTGCTCCCGCCGCTGCGGAACCGGCTGGAGCGGGTGCAGGCGGAGTTCGCGGCGAAGCCGTACGAGGAGCTCATCCAGCTGATCCGGACGGGACCGCCCAAAATGTCGCCGTACGGGATCAAGCAGGTGGACGAGGCGGCGAACACCGTCGAGTTCTACGTCCACACCGAGGATGTGCGCCGGGCCCAGCCCGACTGGACCCCCCGCCCGCTGGACCGGGTCTTCGAGGACGCGCTCTGGGCCCGGCTGGAGAAGGCGGCCAGGCTGCTGGGCCGCAGGTCCCCGGTGGGTCTGGTGCTGCGCCGGCCGGACGGTCAGACCGCCGTCGCCCACCGCGGTGCGCCCGTGGTGACGGTGACGGGTGAGCCCGGTGAGCTGACGATGTTCGCCTTCGGCCGCCAGGACGTGGCCCGGGTGGAGGTGGAAGGCGACAAGGAGGCGGTGGAGCGGCTGCGGGAGAGCAAGCTCGGCATCTCCATGTGAGCGCGGTCCGATCGCCCCGAACGGCCGACGCGGTGCCGGGCGCGGCCCACAGCGGCCGGGACGGCCGGCTCAGAGATCGTCCAGGAACTGCCGCCAGCCGGGTCGGCGCGGCGCGTCGCCCTCGTCCCGGGCCACCCGGGGGCCGGGGTCGAGCTTGATCATGGGGATGTCGGGGCAGACCTCGGCGATGGCGTCGAAGTCGGCGTCCGCGTGGACGAGGGTGAGGCCGTGGAACCGTGCGGTGAGCGCGGTGACGATGTCCATCAGATTCGGCCCCTGCGGGCCGTCGGCGACACCCCGCCGCTTCAGCTCCCGCTGCACGGCCATGGCCTCCGTCTGCTTGTTCGTCTCCCGCATCGGTACCGAGCCGAAGGCCCGGTCCAGTGCGAGATACAGCGGCTCGCCGTCCTGCCCGTGGCGGAGGCCGTGCCTCAGCTCGGCGTGGGCCACGGGGCAGATGGTCACCAGCCCCTCGGCCACCCGCGCGGGCCAAGGGTCGCCGATCGTGCCGCGCAGCAGCCGCCAGAGCACGGAGGTGTCGGCCAGATACCGCGGGGAGGGCTGCGCCGTGTGTTCGAGCGGGGTCACACCCTCTCCTCCCGATCGCTCAGGGCGGCGTAGTCGAGGCAGCGGCCCGCGTTGTCCTGCAGCCAGCGCAGGGCGCGGACCCGCTCCTCGGGGTCCGCGGCGGGCCTGACCGTCTCGATCCCCCCGCCCCGGGGCCTCTCGGCCGACGGATCCCGTCGCCCGCGTCGTCCGAACATCGCACTCCCCCTGTCGCCCGTCGCCCTCGCGGATGCCGGCCCGGCGCCGTCACCGGTCCGGGCCCGCCGCCAGTAGATCACGGAGGTGGCCGACGCGGGCGGGCCGGGTTCAGCGGACGGGGTGGCCCGCTTCCCTGAGCGCGCCCTTGACCTCGGAGATCCGCAGATCGCCGAAGTGGAACACGGAGGCCGCGAGCACCGCGTCCGCGCCCGCCGCGACGGCCGGCGGGAAGTCCGCCAGCCGGCCCGCGCCGCCGCTCGCGATCACGGGGACGGTGACGTGCTCCCGTACCGCGGCGATCATCTCGGTGTCGTAGCCGTCCTTGGTGCCGTCGGCGTCCATCGAGTTCAGCAGGATCTCGCCCGCGCCCAGCCCGGCCGCCCGGTGGGCCCATTCGACGGCGTCGATGCCGGTGCCCCTGCGGCCGCCGTGGGTGGTGACCTCGAAGCTGCCCGACGGGGTGCGGCGCGCGTCCACGGAGAGGACCAGGACCTGGCTGCCGAAGCGCTCGGCGATCTCGCGGATCAACTCGGGGCGGGCGATCGCGGCCGTGTTGACGCCCACCTTGTCCGCGCCCGCCCGCAGCAGCCGGTCCACATCGTCGGCCGAGCGGACGCCGCCGCCGACCGTGAGCGGGATGAAGACCTGCTCGGCGGTACGGCGGACCACGTCGTACGTCGTCTCGCGGTTGCCGGACGAGGCGGTGATGTCGAGGAACGTCAGCTCGTCGGCGCCCTCGGCGTCGTACAGCTTCGCCATCTCGACGGGGTCGCCCGCGTCCCGCAGATTCCGGAAGTTGACGCCCTTGACGACCCGGCCGGCATCGACGTCCAGGCAGGGGATGACCCTGACGGCGAGCGTCATGCCCAGTCACCGTCCTCCGCGCCGGGCACATACGCCTCCAGCTCCACCTCGACCAGGATCCGCGGGTCCACGAAGCCGGAGACGATCACCAGGGTGGTCACCGGCCGCACGGAGCCGAAGATCTCCCCGTGGGCGCGGCCGACCGCGTCCACGTCCCGGGCGTGGGTCAGATACATCCGGGTGCGGATCACCGAAGCGGCGTCGAGACCGAAGTCCGCGAGCGCGACGAGGCCGTGCCGGAAGGCGGCCACGGCCTGCGCGTACGGATCGCCCTCGCCATGGAGCACCAGGCCCTTGAAGGCGGTCGTCCCGCCGACCAGCACCCGGTCACCGGCCGCCACGGCGCCCGCGCAGCCCATGGGTTCCTCCCAGGGCGATCTGCTCTGCTTCCGGACCACCTGATCGGTCATACGGCAGCCACCGCCGCGAGCGCTTCCTCCAGCGTGAACGCCTTCGCGTACAGCGCCTTGCCGACGATCGCGCCCTCTACTCCCTGCGGCACGAGCCCGGC
This sequence comes from Streptomyces sp. NPDC004609, assembly GCF_042873655.1. Classification (NCBI taxonomy): domain Bacteria; kingdom Bacillati; phylum Actinomycetota; class Actinomycetes; order Kitasatosporales; family Streptomycetaceae; genus Streptomyces; species Streptomyces sp. NPDC004609. The sequence goes on from NZ_JBIALS010000026.1 coordinate 42,979, forward strand.
GATCGCGCGCAGGTCGTCCAGCGAGGAGACCCCGCCGGAGGCCACGACGGGCTTGTCGGTGGCGGCGCAGACGTTCTTCAGCAGCTCCAGGTTGGGGCCCTGGAGCGTGCCGTCCTTGGCGATGTCGGTGACGACGTAGCGCGCGCAGCCCTCGGAGTCGAGGCGGGCGAGGGTCTCGTAGAGGGCGCCGCCGTCGCGGGTCCAGCCACGGCCCCGCAGGGTCGTGCCGCGGACGTCCAGGCCGACGGCGATCCGGTCGCCGTGCTCGGCGATGATCCCGGCGACCCATTCGGGGGTCTCCAGCGCGGCCGTGCCGAGGTTCACCCGGGTGCAGCCGGTGGCGAGGGCGGCGGCGAGCGAGGCGTCGTCGCGGATGCCGCCGGACAGTTCGACCTTGATGTCCATGGCGGAGGTGACCTCCGCGATCAGCTCACGGTTGTCGCCGGTGCCGAAGGCGGCGTCCAGATCCACCAGGTGCAGCCACTCGGCGCCCGCGCGCTGCCAGGTGAGGGCGGCTTCCAGCGGGGAGCCGTAGGAGGTCTCCGTACCGGACTCGCCGTGGACGAGACGGACGGCCTGGCCGTCGCGGACATCGACGGCGGGGAGGAGTTCGAGCTTGGTCACAGTGTTCCGATCCAGTTGGTCAGCAGCTGGGCGCCGGCGTCGCCGGACTTCTCGGGGTGGAACTGCGTCGCCCACAGGGCGCCGTTCTCCACGGCCGCGACGAAGCGCTCACCGTGGGTGGCCCAGGTGACCTGCGGCGCGCGGATGGCCGGGTTGGTGGTCTCCAGCTCCCAGTCGTGGGCGGCGTAGGAGTGCACGAAGTAGTACCGGGCGTCGTCGTCGAGCCCGGCGAAGAGCCTGCTGTCCGCGGGGGCCTGAACGGTGTTCCAGCCCATGTGGGGGACGACCGGTGCCTTGAGCGGGCCGACCGTGCCGGGCCACTCGTCGAGCCCCTCGGTCTCCACACCGTGCTCGATGCCGCGTGCGAAAAGAATCTGCATGCCGACGCAGATGCCCATGACCGGTCTGCCGCCGGAGAGCCTGCGGCCGACGATCCACTCGCCGCGGACCGTGCGCAGCCCGTTCATACAGGCGGAGAACGCGCCGACGCCGGGGACGAGCAGCCCGTCCGCGTTCATCGCGGCGTCGAAGTCGCGGGTGATCTCGACATCGGCCCCGACCCGGGCGAGCGCCCGCTCGGCGGAGCGGATGTTGCCGAATCCGTAGTCGAGGACGACGACCTTCTTCGGTGCGCTCATGACCACACGTCCAGCCGGAGCACACCGGCGACCAGGGCCATCCCGGCGCCGATGGCGAGCAGGACGATCACGCCCTTGGGCAGTCCCTGTTTGGCGAAGGAGTACACACCGCCGAGGAGGAACAGCCCGACCACGATCAGGATGGTGGCGAGGCTGCTCACAGCGCGCCCTTCGTGGAGGGGAGGATTCCGGCGGCACGGGGGTCGCGCTCGCTGGCGTAGCGCAGGGCGCGGGCGAGCGCCTTGAACTGGCACTCCACGATGTGGTGCGCGTTGCGCCCGTACGGGACGTGGACGTGCAGCGCGATCTGGGCCTGCGCCACGAAGGACTCCAGGATGTGCCGGGTCATCGTGGTGTCGTAGGCGCCGATCATCGGTGCCATGTTCTCCGGCTCGGTGTGCACGAGGTACGGGCGGCCGGAGAGGTCCACGGTGACCTGGGCGAGCGACTCGTCCAGGGGGACGGTGCAGTTGCCGAAGCGGTAGATGCCGACCTTGTCGCCGAGCGCGCGCCTGAAGGCGCCGCCGAGCGCGAGGGCGGTGTCCTCGATGGTGTGGTGGGAGTCGATGTGGAGATCGCCCTCGGTCTTCACCGTGAGGTCGAACAGACCGTGGCGGCCGAGCTGGTCGAGCATGTGGTCGTAGAACCCGACCCCGGTCGACACATCGACCTTTCCGCTGCCGTCGAGATCGATCTCGACGACGACGGACGTCTCCTTGGTGGTGCGTTCGACCCGTCCTACCCGGCTCATGCGCTCTGCTCCTTCTTCAACTCACGTACCGCGTCGAGGAACGCGTCGTTCTCGGCGGGGGTGCCGACGGTGACCCGCAGCCGGCCCGGCACACCGTTGTCCCGGACCAGGACGCCGTGGCCGAGGATCTTCCGCCAGGCCTCGTGCGCGGCGCCTTCTCCCTCGAATCGTCCGAACTGCACGAAGTTGGCGTCGGACTCGGTCACCTCGTAGCCGATGGCGCGCAGCTCGGTGACCAGGCGGTCCCGCTCGGCCTTCAGCTGCTCGACATACCCGAGCAGCGTATCGGTGTGCTCCAGCGCGGCGAGCGCCGTGGCCTGGGTGACGGCCGACAGGTGGTACGGCAGCCGGACGAGCTGGACCGCGTCCACCACCGCCGGGTGCGCGGCCAGATAGCCGAGGCGCAGTCCGGCCGCGCCGAACGCCTTGGACATGGTCCGGGAGATCACCAGGTGGGGGCGGCCCTCGATCAGCGGCAGCAGCGAGGGCCGGTGGCTGAACTCCACGTACGCCTCGTCGACCACCACCAGCGAGGGCCCGGCGGCCTGGGCGGCCTCGTACAGCGCGAGGACGGTGTCGGCGTCGACGGCGGTGCCCGTGGGGTTGTTGGGCGAGGTGATGAAGACGACATCGGGCCGCTGCCCGGCGATGGCGCGCTCGGCGGCGGCCCTGTCGATGGTGAAGTCCTCGCCCCGGGGGCCGGAGATCCAGCCGGTGCCGGTGCCCCGGGAGATCAGCGCGTGCATCGAGTACGAGGGCTCGAAGCCGATGGCCGTGCGGCCGGGCCCGCCGAACGTCTGGAGCAGCTGCTGGAGGACCTCGTTGGAGCCGTTGGCCGCCCAGACGTTCGCCGGACCCACGGTGTGGCCGGCCGTGCGGGTCAGATAGGCGGCGAGCGCGGTGCGCAGCTCGACCGCGTCCCGGTCGGGGTAGCGGTTGAGGCTACGGGCGGCCTCCCGCACCCGCTCGGCGATGCGCTCGACGAGCGGTTCGGGCAGCGGGTAGGGGTTCTCGTTGGTGTTGAGCTGTACGGGGACGTCGAGCTGGGGCGCGCCGTAGGGGGACTTGCCGCGCAGTTCCTCGCGGATGGGCAGGTCGTCGATGCCGAACGAGTCCCGGGCGGGAGAGTCCTGGGCGTGCGGGCCGTTGTCGAGCGGGTCGTTCACTTGCCGGGGGCCTTTCTTGCTCCGCGTGCGTCCGGGTCGCCATCGGTGAAGCGTGCCGTCAGCGCCGCGCCGTGCGCGGGGAGGTCCTCCGCCTCGGCGAGCGTGACCACGTGGGGGGTCGCCTCGGCGAGGGCTTCACGGGTGTAGTCCACGATGTGGATGCCGCGCAGGAAGGACTGGACGGACAGCCCCGAGGAGTGGCAGGCGCAGCCGCCGGTCGGCAGTACGTGGTTGGAGCCCGCGAGATAGTCGCCGAGGGACACCGGGGACCAGGGCCCGACGAAGACCGCGCCCGCGTTCCGCACCCGGGCGGCCACGGCGGCGGCGTCGGCGGTCTGGATCTCCAGGTGCTCGGCGCCGTACGCGTCGACGACCCGCAGCCCCTCCTCGATCCCGTCGACGAGGACGATCGCGGACTGCTTGCCGGACAGCGCGGGCACGATCCGGTCCTCGATGTGGCGGGTGGCCGCGATCTGCGGCTCCAGTTCCTTGTCGACGGCGTCCGCCAGCTCCACGGAGTCGGTGACGAGGACGGCCGCGGCCATCGGGTCGTGCTCGGCCTGGCTGATGAGGTCGGCGGCGACGTGCACCGGGTCGGCGGTGGAGTCGGCGAGGACCGCGATCTCGGTCGGTCCGGCCTCGGTGTCGATGCCGATCCGGCCGGTGAAGTAACGCTTGGCGGCGGCGACCCAGATGTTGCCGGGGCCGGTGACCATGTTGGCGGGCGGGCAGCCGTCGGGGCCCGCTGTGCCGTACGCGAACATCGCGACGGCCTGGGCGCCGCCGGCCGCGTACACCTCGTCGACGCCGAGGAGCGCGCAGGCGGCGAGGATCGTCGGGTGCGGGAGACCGCCGAAGTCCTTCTGCGGCGGGGAGGCCAGCGCGATGGAGGTGACGCCCGCCTCCTGCGCCGGGACCGCGTTCATGATCACGGAGGAGGGGTAGACGGACCGGCCGCCCGGCGCGTAGAGACCGACGCGCTCGACGGGGACCCACTTCTCGGTGACCGTGCCGCCGGGGACGACCTCGGTGGTGTGCTCGGCGCGGCGCTGGGCGCGGTGCACGATCCGGGCCCGGCGGATGGACTCCTCCAGGGCGGCCCTGACCGCGGGGTCCAGTCGCTCCAGGGCGTCCTTGATTGCGGCGGCGGGCACCCGGACCCGCTCCAGGGTGACGCCGTCGAACCTGCGCGCGTACTCGATCAGCGCCTCGGTGCCGCGATGGTGCACGTCCTCGCAGATGGGCCGCACCTTCTCCAGGGCGGCTTCCACGTCGAACTCGGCACGGGGCAGCAGGTCGCGCAGAGCGGCGCCCTCGGGGAGGGCGTCGCCGCGCAGATCGATTCGGGAGATCACACCGACAATTCTCTCAGACCCGGATCCGCGACCGCCCCCCGTATCACTGGCTGATACGCCGAACAGGGCCCCACGCAGGTCCGATGACCACTAGCGTTCACTCCGTCACTCAGCGGGAAGAACACCCGTACGAGTCGTTGCAGACGTCAAGGAAATGTCGAGGAAACGGGGGAAACGGCAGTGCCCGAGCCGTCGGACGACGGACCTCCGGACGGGCTGAGCCCGGCCGAGCAGCGCATGTGGAACGCCTTCAGGAACGGGAGCACGCTCGATCTCAGCGATCCCGATCCGCTGCGGAACGATCCGTTCTCGGCCCTCCCCTGGGGCCCCGAGCGCAGAGTCCGCTCCTCCGTCGTCGCCCGGCTGCTGCTGAGCGGTCCCGCGCCCCGGCCGGGCCGGGTCGCCGCGCTGAAACTGCGCGGGGTGCAGCTGACCGGCACCCTCAAGCTCGCGGGCGGCAGCGTCGCGCCGTACGTGGAGCTGAACGCCTGCCGCTTCGACAGCGAGATCCTGATGCCGGAGGCGCATGTCACCACCGTGCGCATGGTGAGCTGCGCGATCCCGAAGCTGGAGGCGGCCCGGCTGCGCACCGAGGGCGATCTGCATCTGCCGCGCTGCCGGGTCGAGCACGGGATCCGGCTGACCGACGCCCAGATCGGCACCGATCTGCTAATCAACCAGATCCATGTCCGGCCGGACCGCCGGGGCCGGGCCATCGCCGCCGACGGCATGTCCGTCGCGCAGGATTTACAGGCCGAACTGATCCAGACGTACGGGGAGTTCAGCCTGCGCGGCGCGAAGGTCGGGGTCTCCCTCAGCCTGCGCGGCAGCAAGCTGCGGGGCACCCCCGAACGCCGGGCGCTCAACGCACCCCAGCTCACGGTGGAACGAACGCTCTACATGACCGGCGCGTGGGTGAGCGAAACCACGGGCAACCAGGGAGCCACTCCCCCCTTCGGCGTCCTCCAGGGCACGGGCACCGTGCAGCGCACCCGCCTTCAGCCGTTCGAGTGCTACGGAGGGGTGCGCCTCGACGACGGGCGGTTCGGGGACGCGGTGGACCTCCAGCGGGCGCGTTTTGTCCTCAGCGCCCGTGAGGAGCTGTCGCTGCGCCGGATAGTGACCCCCGAGCTGCGCTTCAACGCCGAGCGCCCCGAGGAGGGGCGGGTCGTGCTCAACGGCGCGAAGGTCGTCACCCTGATCGACCTCCCCACCAGCTGGCCGGGTCCCGGCGGGCTCGCGATGAGCGGGTTCGTGTACGAGAACCTGGTGCCGTACGAGGCGTTTCCGCTGAACCGGCGGCTGGAGTGGGTCGCATCGGCGACCCCGGAGTACTCCCCGGAGCCGTACGAACGGCTGGCGACCGTGCTGCGCAACAGCGGCGAGGACGCGGACGCGCGCGAAGTGCTCCTCGCCAAGCAGCGCCGCCGCCGGGAGACGCTGCCGCTGGCCGCGAAGCTCTGGGGACACATCCAGGACGTGACGGTGGCGTACGGCTACCGCCCGGGCCGGGCGGCCCTGTGGATGGCGATCCTGTGGGCGGCGGGGGCGCTGGCGTTCGCGCAGGTGGAGCCCGCCCCGCTCAAGAAGGAGGAGTATCCGGAGTGGAACCCTCCGCTGTACGCGCTGGATCTGCTGATCCCGGTGATCAATCTCGGCCAGGACGGCTACTGGCGGCTGGAGGGCCACTGGCAGTGGGCGGCGGCGGGGCTGGTCCTGATGGGGTGGATCCTGGCGACGACGGTGGCGGCGGGGGCGTCGCGGCTGCTGAGGCGAGGCTGAGCGCGGCGCCCGGACGCGTACGGAACCGGGCCGGGGGCTCGGGGCCCGTCGGCCCCGCCGTACGGAACCGGGGGCGGGATTCCGGGCCCGACCGTACAGATCGGGACGCGGGGGTCCGGGCCCGGGGGTCCCGGGGCGGTGCACGGAGCTCTGTGACGGGAGGGACGGGCGGTGCTGGACTGGCCCCTGCGACCGGGTCATCACACAAAGGACCTCTTTCTTTACGTTCTCTTGGCCTGAGCCAGGACAACCATTCCGCCGCTACCAAAGCTTCACAGCGATTCCCTGGCGCGGCTCCGACCTGCGGTTTTCAATGGTCCGCACCATGTCATTGCTACGTGCTCTCATGCGCACCGCACGCATGATCCGCCCCGAGCCACAGCCCGGCGACGCCTCGTGGGGGCTGACGCCCGACGAGGCGGTCCTCCTCGACGCGCCCGACGAGCGGATGGCGCCCACCCTGGTGGCCGCGGCGCTCGGGGAGTGGGAACCGGCCGCGAAAATGCTGGCGGGCACCCGCGGCGCGGCCGAGTGGGAGAGCCGGGACCGCTACGTCGCGCGGCTCGCCTCCTTCGCGTACTCCCGTGACGACTGGCTGACGCACTGGCTCACGGCGGTGCCCCGCGACCCGGACGCCCTGGTCGTCAAGGCCGAGCTGGAGGTCCGCAGGGCGTGGGCCTCCCCCGCGCGCGCCGAGCGGCTGCGGGAGATCGGCCCGCTGATCGACGCGGCGGCGGAGGGCGCACCCGCCGACCCCGTGCCCTGGCGGATCGCGCTGGACCACGCGCGCGGCACCCATGCCACGCACACCGCCTTCGAGTCGCTGTGGGAGCAGGCGGTCCGCCGTTCCTCGCATCACTACGGCTGCCATGTCGCGGCCCTGCGCTATCTGTCCGCCCAGTGGTACGGCTCGCACCGCGAGTGCTTCGACTTCGCCGAGAAGGCGGCGGCGGACGCGCTGCCCGGCTCGCTGATCCAGGCCCTGCCGGTCCGGGCGGCGTTCGCGCGGCTGCTGAGCGGTGACAGCGCCTCCGCGCGGAGCACCTCCGTCCAGGACGACCGCATCGACGCGGCGGCCGATCTCGCGATCCGGCTCTCCGCCGACTACGCCCCGGGCGACCCCTGGCCCGCCGAGGTACGGAATCTGACGGCGTCCGTCCTGGTCGGACGCGGGCGCTGGGAGGCGGCGCTGGAGCAGTTCCGGCTGATCGGGCCGTACGCGACCTCGTTCCCGTGGACGTATTTCTCCGACGATCCGCTCGGCCGCTTCCTCGTCGTACGGGACGGCGTACGGCTCCGGCTGGCGTCCAGGACGCCTCCGCGGACCCGGGCCGGACGAAGCGGGGCCGGGGACCATTAGGCTTGTCCGTTGTGACCACCGCACGACTCCCGCTCTTTCCGCTGAACTCGGTGCTGTTCCCGGGGCTCGTCCTGCCTCTGAACGTCTTCGAGGAGCGCTATCGCGCCATGATGCGCGAGCTGTTGAAGACGGACGAGTCCGAGCCGCGCCGGTTCGCGGTGGTCGCCATCCGCGACGGCCACGAGGTCGCGCCGACCGCACCCGGCCTGCCGGACCGGACCGCGCAGCCCGAGCGCGGGGCCGCGGCGGGCTTCGGCGACGATCCGGTCCGGGCGTTCCACGCGGTGGGGTGCATCGCGGACGCGGCGACGATCCGGGAGCGTGAGGACGGCAGCTTCGAGGTGCTCGCCACCGGCACGACCCGGGTCAGACTGGTCTCCGTCGACGCGAGCGGGCCCTTCCTGACGGCCGAGCTGGAGGAACTGGCCGAGGAGACCGGCGAGGGCGCGGGGGCGCTGGCCGAGGGGGTCCTGCGGGCGTTCCGCAGCTACCAGAAGCGGCTGGCGGGCGCGCGGGAGCGGTCGCTGTCGTCGGGCGCGGATCTGCCGGACGAGCCCTCGGTGGTGTCGTATCTGGTCGCGGCGGCGGCGGTCCTCGACACCCCCGCGAAGCAGCGGCTGCTGGAGGCCGAGAGCACGGCGGCGCGGCTGCGCGAGGAACTGACCCTGCTGCGGGCGGAGACCGCGGTGATCCGGCACCTGCCGTCGCTGCCCGCGATCGATCTCACCCGGGCGCCGACGAGCCCCAACTGACGTACGGCGGAACAGGAGCCTGTGGAGTGGCGAAGAAGGCCAGGAAGGCCGCGGGGGGCACCCCGGCGACGGTGGCGCTGACGGCGGCGGGCACCGAGTTCACGGTGCACGCCTACGAACACGACCCGTCGTCGGCGTCGTACGGCGAGGAGGCCGCGGAGGCGCTCGGCGTCCCGCCCGGCCGGGTCTTCAAGACCCTCGTCGCCGATGTGGACGGCGAACTCACCGTCGCGGTGGTGCCGGTGGCGGGCCAGCTGGATCTCAAGGCGCTGGCGTCGGCGGTGGGCGGCAAGCGGGCGGCGATGGCGGATCCGGCGGCGGCGGAGCGCACCACGGGATACGTCCGGGGCGGTATCTCCCCCCTCGGCCAGCGCAAGCGCCTGCGCACGGTCCTGGACGCGTCGGCCGCGGACCACGCCACGATCTGCGTCTCGGCGGGACGCCGGGGGCTGGAGGTCGAGCTCTCGCCCTCGGACCTGGCGGAGCTGACCTCGGCGGTGCTGGCGCCGATCGGTCGCGCATAGGGGGTCGACGGGTGGCCGTTCCTCGGCTACGACCGTAGGACGGATGTCCCGAGGGAAGGACCTGCCGCCATGTCCAAACGCACCCGCAAGCGCAAGTGGCGCACCCGAAAGGCCAACCACGGCCGCCGCCCGGCCTGATCCTGGCCTCGCCCGCCGTCCGGGGCGGCGGGCGTCCCGGGGCCGGACGTCCCCCTGGTGCGCGCGCCCTTCCCGGGCCCGGCTCCTTGCGGGGCTCCGCCCCGGACCCCGCTCCTCAAACGCCGGAGGGGCTGCTATCACCCACCCGGCACCCCGGCCACGCCAGGCAACAGGGGCCACCCAGCCCACCGCCGACGCACGGCAAATCCAGCCCCGCCGGCGATTGAGGCGCGGGGCCCGGGGCAGAGCCCCGCAGGCGACCCGAACCCACCAAGCACCCGCACACCAGGCACCCCGGCGCAGGGGCCACCGAGGGCCGCCTCGGAACTAGCGCGGCGGCGGCGCGTCCCAGTCCGGGAGCGGGGACGGGTCGCGCGGGCCGAAGAGCGCCGTCAGCAACAGATGACCCACCATCGCCGCGAGGGGCCACGCCAGCAGCACCCCGTACGCCTTCATCTTCAGGGGCGCGTCGAACGGCACGCCCTCCCCCACCTGCTTCGCATGGGCGACCACATCGCTCGTGGGCCCGAACCACATCCCCGTACGCCAGGCCAGCAGCGAGCCGAGCAGCCCGCCGAGGGCGAGGGCGGCCACCAGGACGACGCCGCCCCGGCGGCGGAACCAGAAGACACCCGCCGCGGTGATCACCCCGAACACCATGCCCAGCAGAGCAAACGTTCCGTCCGAGCCGATCGACTCTTCACCCTCCGTGTCCGTGAGGAACACCGCCTCGCCGTCGGAGATCAGCGGCACCTTGGGCGCCAGCCACTGCCACAGCAGGCCCAGCGCGATCCCGAGGAGCGCCACGGCCACCACCACGATCACACCGTCCCGCAGGTCGGCCCGGAGACCGGGGCCACCGCCGTCCGCGGGGGCGCCGGGAACGTCACCCGTGTAGTGCCCGTGCGGCGGTACGGGGCCGTTCGGCGGCGCCTGCCAGGGGTTGCCGTCCGGAGAACGGTGCGGCTGGTGGGGGGGTGTCAGCGGTGCGGTCACTACGCCATCGTGCCAGGCGTGTCGCGACCTCGCCTCATCGGACCGCAGCCCGCCGATACGCCCAGGTGGCGATCGTCAGCGACACGACACCCACCACCGCGCAGACCGCCAGGTCAAAGCCGACGACCGCCCAGTCGGGGTGGGGGGCGAAGGTCCGGGCGAGGGCCTCGACGCCATAGGTGGAGGGCAGCAGATCGCGCGCGTACGAGAGCGGCTCCGGCAGCCGTGCGGCCGGCAGCACCCCCAGCAGCAGCGCGGCGGACATGCCCAACTGTCCGAGCAGCGTGGCGAGTTCCTGACGCGGCGCGAGGAGCCCCAGCGCCGCGCCGAGCCCGGCGAGCGCCGCCCCGGAGAGGGGGATCACGGCGACGAGCACCCACAGATGCGTCAGCGGCAGCTGGAAGAGCACACTACCGGTGACGGCCGTGACGACCGTGCCGGGCACGGTGAAGGACGCGTACGCCCCGGCCGCGCCGAGGACCACCGCCGCGGGCGGCACCGGCAGCGTCGCGTAGTGGTCGAGACCGCCGCTCCCCCGGAGCTGGCCGAAGTACTGGGCGAGCAGATTGAGCGCGACGAAGGCGACGACCAGCACCGCGGAACCCGCGACGACGGCCCTCGCCTCCGCGCCGCCGTCGACGACCCCCCGCATCAGGACCATGATCCCGACCGACTGGAACGTCGCCACGAAGAGCAGCGGAATCCGGGCGACCCGCGCCCGCGACAACTGCGCGCGGTACACGGCACCGAGCGCCGGCAGCAGGCGTGCCCTCGGTGCGAGAGGCGCGGCGGCAACCAACGCCGCGCCGTGATCCCTGATCTGTGTCCGCCCGGACACCGCCTCCGCGGGCACGATGCTCACGCTTTGACCAGCCCCTTCGTCGCGTTCCCCCCGAGCGCCAAGTACACGTCCTCCAGGCTGGGCGTCGCCAGCGTGAAGTCATCGAGCGCCGCGAAGGCGGCCCCGCCCGTCACCGCGGCGACCGCCGCGCGCGCCTCGTCCGGCGCGAGCCTGAGGACCCAGCGGCGGCCGGACTCCTCGGCGAAGGCGCGCAGCGCGGCGACCTCGGGCACCTCCAGCGGCGCGCGTTCGCGCCACACCAGCTCGACCCGGACCTCGCCGGCGATCCGCTCCTTGAGCCCGGTGGGGGTGTCGCAGGCGATGACACGCCCCCGTTCGAGCACGGCGACCCGGTCGAGCACGGTCTCCGCCTCGATGACGTTGTGGGTGACGAGGACGACGGTCGTCCCGCGCTCGGCACGGCGCCGGTCGACCGCCGCCCAGACGGCACGGCGGGCGACGGGGTCCATTCCGGTGGTGGGTTCGTCGAGCACGAGCAGCGGGCGCTCCCCCACGAGGGTCGCGGCGAGACAGGCCAGCCGCCGCTGTCCGCCGGACAGCTTCTTCAGGGCGCGCCCGGCCAGCCCGGTCAGTCCCAGTTCCTCCAGTACGGCGTCCCGTTCGGCGCGCGCGTCCCGGGTGGTCATCCCGCGCAGCCGCCCGGTGGTCTCGGCGGCGAGGGCGACGGTCAGCTCGTCGAGGGCCGTGGACTCCTGCCCGAGGTAGCCGATGAGCCGCGCGGCGCGCTCCGGGTGGCGTACGAGATCGTGGCCGAGCACTTCCACGCCGCCCGCGTCGGGCCGCATCAGTCCGGTCAACTGGCGTACGAGGGTGGACTTGCCGGCGCCGTTGGGGCCGAGGAGTCCGAAGATCTCGCCACCCTCGACCTCCAGGCTGATGCCGTCGGTGGCGCGCACCTCGGGAGTGGCCGGAACCCCTCGGCGGGCGCGCGCGGCAGGGTACGTCTTCACCAGCCGCCGCACCACGCACACCGTACTCACGAGGTACGAGGGTACGGGGTCGCTCACCCCGCGCCCCGCCCGGGGCGCCCTACCGGGACCGCCTACTCCCCGGCCGGGGCGTGTTCCGCCGCCGCCCGGACGTCGATCTCGCGCCAGAATCCGGCCCGGATCGCATAGCGGTCGTGCTCGTCGATCTGGTCGTCCTTGTGGGCGAGGAGTCCGAAACGTGCCGCGTAGCGCAGCAGTTCCCCGTCGATGCGGTGCGGGATGCGCGGGTACATCGTGGACAGCTTCTGGACATGGCCGTTCTCCGGCAGCCGTTCCATCCAGCGGCGGGCGAAGACCTGTCCGACCTCGAAGGGGTCGCCGCCGACGGTGGTGATGTCCTCCTCGCGGTCGGCCCAGCGCTGCTCGGCGCTGGTGAGCTGGGCGAGGGTGGGCAGGGACGCGGTCTCGGGCGGCTCGCCGAGCGCGCCCGTGCCGGGGCGCTCGATCCAGCCCTTGTCCGACGACCAGCGCAGGGTGGCGCCGGCAGGGTGCTGCTGGGGGTGCGAGGGGTGCGGGCCGGGCGCGCGCAGGCCCGCGAGGTCCTTGGGGGTGGGCACGCCCTTGGCGGACGCGGGCGCGGGTCCGGGCGCGGCACCGTTCGGCGCGGGCGCGGGCTCTGCTCCGTTGCGCGCGGTCTCGGCGGCCCGCTCCTGGGAGGCGGCGAGCGCGGACTCGGGCAGCGGGGCGGAGAGGATCGCCGCGATCTCGGGGCGCGGCACGGGCGGCGGGGCGCAGACTCCCCCGAGGTCCTTGGCCCGTACGGCACGGGTGATCCAGGCGCGGTCGAGGACCCGGCGCTCGTCGGCCTCGGCGACGAGGTCCTCGGACTGGTTGTAGTCGCCGTCGGCGGCCTGGACGGCCCAGAGGTGGACGGCGACGCCGTGTTCCTTGGCGGACATCAGTCCCGGCAGCAGATCGCCGTCCCCGGTCACCAGCACCACATCGGAGCAGGCGCGGTTTCTGGCCAGCTCGGTCAGTTCGGCGTGCATCGCCGCGTCGACGCCCTTCTGCGCCCAGCGGCCGTCGCTGCGGGTCAGCGCGCCGAGCCGGACGGTCACCCGGGGCATCACCCGCAGCCTGCGGTGCTCGGGCTGCGGGACGCGGTCGGGGGCGCCGTCGAACCAGTAGATACGGAGCAGTGGGCGTTCCGTGTCGCCCTCGGCGAGTTCCCGCAGGCCCTGGATGAGGGAGGTGTGGTCGACGGTGATCCGGGAACGCGCCGGTTCCCCGGCGAGCAGGCTCGCGGCGGCGCCCAGGAGATAGCCGGCGTCCACCAGGACAACGCAGCGGTCCACGCGCTCCACCCTCTTTCGGAAAACTTCGGGTTTCTCGATGCTGTCGGGTCTGTCTGGTCTGTCGGGATCTTCTTCGGGATCGTGAGGTCGCCCCGGCGACGATTCGGCGGAAGCCGCACCCGCGGGGGCGGGCCGGAGCGGGGACTGTTCCGGCTTTCCTTCGAGTCTGCCCGACCTCGTGAGGGTTAACGGCCGGAACTCGATCATCGGCGTGGCGAAAGCCTTATTCAGGCCCTTGACAAGGGGCCTTTACCCACTGCAATGATCCAAAATGCGACACATCGTCCCATATGTGAATCTGGTCGCGGCCCTGGCCCCTAGACCCTCGATGGAGGCACCCCATGGCCAAGAACAAGAATCGCAAGGGCAGCCAGCAGGCACGCGCGCCCCGGGCGGAGCGCGGCACCGAGCAGGCGAAGTCCACCGCCTATGAGTCCCAGGCCCGCCCGCAGTCGCAGGCCCAGGGCAGTCCGGCGGATGTTGCCCGTAAGCACCAGCGGCGCTTCGGCCACAACTGATCGCGCCGTACGACTGATCCGCACGTACGACCGCGGAAGGGGCGCGCCCGTGACGACGGGAGCGCCCCTTCCGTACGCGGGGACGGGCTCAGCCGGCCAGACAGGACGGCCCGAGCAGCACCTTCAGATCGCCGAACAGCGCGGGGTCGGGCTGCACGCGGTGGCGGTCGAGCCGCAGCACGGTGGTGGTCCGGGGGCCCTGGAGCCGGATCCGCACCTCGGTATTGCCCTTGTGGTGGCTGAGGATCTCCCCGAGCCTGCTGACCATCGGCGGGGTCACCTTCACCGTGGGGATGGTCACGACCACCGGGGCGTTGGTACCCGCGGACGAGAGGTCGGGAACCATCAGCTCCATGGCCACCAGCCGGGGCACGTCCTCGCGCTTGTCGAGCCGGCCCTTGACGAAGACGACGGTGTCCTCGACGAGCTGGGTGGAGACCAGCTGATACGTCGCGGGGAAGAACATGCACTCGATGGAACCGGCCAGATCCTCCACGGTGGCGATCGCCCAGGCGTTGCCCTGCTTGGTCATCTTGCGCTGGAGGCCGGAGATGATGCCGCCGATGGTGACCACCGCGCCGTCCGTGTGCTCACCGCCGGTGAGCTGGGAGATCGACGCGTCGGACTTGTCGGAGAGGACGTGCTCCAGGCCGAAGAGCGGATGGTCGGAGACATAGAGGCCGAGCATCTCGCGCTCCTGCGCGAGCAGATACGACTTGTCCCACTCCAGGTCCGAGAACTCGACGTCGAGCCCGAAGCCCGGCTCGTCGCCGGCCTCGTCGCCCATCCCGCCGAAGAGGTCGAACTGCCCCTCGGCCTCCTTGCGCTTGACCGCCACCACATTGTCGATCATGGGTTCGTGGTGGGCGACGAGCCCCTTGCGGGTGTGCCCCATCTCGTCGAAGGCGCCCGCCTTGATCAGCGACTCGACGGTCCGCTTGTTGCAGACGACGGCCTCGACCTTGTCGAGGAAGTCGGGGAAGGAGGAGTACTTCCCCTTCGCCTTGCGGCTGCGGATGATCGAGTCCACGACGTTCGTCCCGACGTTACGGACGGCGGAGAGGCCGAAGAGAATGACGTCGTCGCCCTGCGCGGCGAAGTTCGACTCGGATTCATTGACATTGGGCGGCAGGACCTTGATGCCCATACGGCGGCACTCGTTGAGATAGACCGCCGACTTGTCCTTGTCGTCCTTGACCGAGGTCAGCAGGGCCGCCATGTACTCGGCGGGGTAATTCGCCTTCAAATAGGCGGTCCAGTAGGTGACCAGGCCGTACGCGGAGGAGTGCGCCTTGTTGAAGGCGTATCCGGCGAAGGGGACCAGGACGTCCCACAGGGACTGGATGGCCTCGTCCGAGTAGTTGTTCTTGCGGGCGCCGGACTGGAAGATGGTGAAATTCTTCGCCAGTTCCTCGGGCTTTTTCTTGCCCATGACGCGGCGGAGGATATCGGCTTCACCCAGCGAGTATCCGGCGATGATCTGGGCGGCCTTCTGCACCTGCTCCTGATAGACGATCAGGCCGTAGGTGATGTCCAGGACTTCCCTGAGCGGTTCCTCCAGCTCGGGGTGGATCGGGGTGATCTCCTGCTGCTTGTTCTTCCGCAGGGCGTAGTTCGTATGGGAGTTCATTCCCATCGGGCCCGGACGGTACAGGGCCGATACGGCGGAAATGTCCTCGAAGTTGTCGGGCTTCATCAGCCGCAGCAGCGACCGCATCGGCCCGCCGTCGAACTGGAAGACGCCGAGGGTGTCGCCGCGGCAGAGCAGTTCGTAGGTCTTGGGGTCGTCGAGGGGGAGCGAGAGGAGGTCCAGCTCGACGCCGTTGTTCGCCTTCACCATCTTGACGGCGTCGTCCATGATGGTGAGGTTGCGCAGGCCGAGGAAGTCCATCTTCAGCAGGCCGAGCGACTCGCACTGCGGGTAGTCCCACTGGGTGATGGTGACGCCGTCGGTGTGGCGGACCCAGACCGGGGCGTGGTCGACGATCGGCTCGCTGGACATGATCACGCCGGCCGCGTGGACGCCCATCTGGCGGACCAGGCCCTCGACGCCCTTGGCGGTGTCGATGACCTTCTTCACATCCGGCTCGTTCTCGTACATCGCCCGGATCTCCCCCGCCTCGCTGTAGCGGGGGTGCGAGGGGTCGGTGATGCCGGAGAGGTCGATGCCCTTGCCCAGCACGTCGGCGGGCATGGCCTTGGTGAGCCGGTCGCCCATCGCGTACGGGTAGCCCAGGACACGCGCGGAGTCCTTGATGGCGTTCTTCGCCTTGATCTTTCCGTAGGTGCCGATCATGGCGACCTTGTCGGCGCCGTACTTCTCGGTCACGTACCGGATCACCTCGACGCGCCTGCGCTCGTCGAAGTCGATGTCGACGTCGGGCATGGAGACACGCTCGGGATTGAGGAAGCGCTCGAAGATCAGCCCGTGCTCGATCGGGTCGAGGTCGGTGATCCCCATCGCGTACGCCACGATCGAGCCGGCCGCCGAACCCCGGCCGGGGCCCACCGCGATGCCGTTGCTTTTCGCCCACATGATGAAGTCGGCGACCACGAGGAAGTAACCGGGGAAGCCCATCTGGATGATGACGTCCATCTCGTACTCCGCCTGCTTCTGGCGGTCCTCGGGGACGCCTCCCGGGAAACGGCGGTTCATGCCGACCCGGACCTCTTCCTGGAACCAGGTGACCTCGGTGTAGCCCTCGGGGATGTCGAACTTGGGCATGAGGTCGCGCTTTTCGAACATGCCCGTGATGTCGACCATCTCGGCGATGAGGCGGGTGTTGGCGCACCCCTCCTGCCAGGCGTCCGAGGAGTCGATCGCGTACATCTCGTCCGTGGACTTCAGGTAATAGCCGGTGCCGTCGAACTTGAGGCGGTTCGTGTCGGAGAGGTTCTTGCCGGTCTGGATGCACATGAGGGCGTCGTGCGCGGTCGCCTCGTGCGCGTACGTGTAGTGCGAGTCGTTGGTGACCAGCGGCGGGATGCCGAGCTTCTTGCCGACCCGGAGGAGGTCCTCGCGGACCTTGCGCTCGATGTCGATGCCGTGGTCCATCAGCTCCAGGAAGTACCGGTCCTTGCCGAAGATGTCCTGGTAGTCGGCAGCCGCCTTCAGCGCCTCGTCGAACTGGCCGAGCCGCAGCCGGGTCTGCAGCTCACCCGACGGGCAGCCGGTGGAGGCGACGATCCCCTCGGACCACTGGGAGATCGACTCCTTGTCCATCCGGGGCCACTTCTGCAGCCAGCCCTCGGCGTACGCGTCCGAGGAGAGCCGGAAGAGGTTGTGCAGGCCCGTCCTGTCCACGGCCCACATCGTCGCGTGGGTGTAGCCACCGGAGCCGGAGACGTCGTCCCGCTTCTGATGCGGCTGGCCCCACTGGACCTTGCGCTTGTGCCGCCGCGACCCGGGCGCGATATACGCCTCGATGCCGATGATCGGGGTGATCCCGGCATTCTTCGCCGTGTGGAAGAAGTCGTACGCCCCGTGCAGGTTGCCGTGGTCGGACATGGCGATGTGCGTCATGCCCATCTCATTGCAGACATTGAACATGTCCTTCAGCCGCGCCGCGCCGTCCAGCAGCGAGTACTGGGTGTGCACATGCAGATGTGTGAAGGGCGGCTTGGTCACGGCGGGGGCCTCCGGGGAACGGGCGGTGACGGGCAGCGGACTGTCTGGGGGGACAGCCCCGAAGTCTACGACTCCCCACCGACAGACACGGGGGCACTCATCGGTACGGTCGAGCGTTGGAGGGGGCGGAAGCACCCTCGCCCGGCCACCGGCCGGGTCCCTCGTTCCGCCCTGCACCAGGAGGCACCCAGCGATGCCGGTACCGCACCCCGCCGAGGTCTCGGCCGACGAGCGCGGCGAGCAGATTCTCGCCGTTTTCCAGGCCGCCTTCGGTGAGCTCCTGGCCGCCGACCCGGCCGCGTTCCGGGTCAAGTTCCGGAAGATGGCGGCCTCGGCGTTCGCCTTCTACCGGGGTACGGCCTGCCTGTTCTACGGGGACCTGGAGCAGGAGCACGCCGGGCGTGGCGACCGGGCGATCCGCGGCGGACCGTATCTGGACGAGCGCACCAGCAGGGTGTGGATCCACGGCGATCTCCACGCCGAGAACTTCGGCACGTACATGGACGCCAACGGCCGGCTGATCTTCAATGTCAACGACTTCGACGAGGCCTATGTCGGCCCCTTCACCTGGGACCTGAAGCGGCTCGCGGCCTCGCTGGCGCTGATCGGCTACACCAAGGCGTTCAGCGACGAGCAGATCAGCGACCTGGTGCGGATCTACGCGGCAGCCTACCGCGAGCGCATCCACGATCTGGCCGCGGGCGCCAAGCACGAGGAGGTGCCGCCCTTCACCCTGGACACCGCCGAGGGCCCCCTGCTGGACGCCCTGCGCGACGCGCGCTCGCTCACCCGGTTCTCGCTGCTGGACTCGATGACCGAGATCCGCGACTTCGAGCGCCGTTTCGCCTCGGGCGGCGGCGCGGTGGAGCTGGACGCGGCGACCCGGTACAAGGTGCTGGCGGCCTTCGACGGATATCTGGAGACGCTGCCCGAGTCCAGCCTGACCAGGCCCGACTCGTACCGGGTGAAGGACGTCGTCGGCCGGCGCGGTATCGGCATCGGCTCCGCGGGACTGCCCTCGTACAACATCCTGCTGGAGGGCAACAGCGACGCCCTGGAGAACGACGTCGTGATCTATATGAAGCAGGCGCAGACCCCCGCAGTCTCCCGCCACATCGACGATCCGGCCGTGCGGGGTTACTTCCACCACGAGGGGCACCGCACGGTGATCTCGCAGCGCGCCCTCCAGGACCACGCCGATCCGTGGCTGGGCTGGGCCGAGCTGGACGGCGCCGGTCAGCTGGTGGCCGAGGTCTCTCCGTACGCGGTGGACCTGGACTGGTCGGACATCGACGACCCGACGGAGATCGCGGCGGTCGTCGCGGACCTCGGCCGGGCGACCGCCACCATGCACGGCGCCGCGGACGACGAGAGCGGCCACTCCCTCGTGCCGTTCTCCACGGAGCGCGCCATCGACGCGGCGATCGCGGCGGACGGCGACGACGGCGAGGGCTTCGCGGATCTGCTGGTGGACTTCGCGCACGGCTACGGCGCCCGGGCGCGGATCGACCACCAGATCTTCGTGGACCTGTTCCGCAACGGCCGGATACCGGGCCTGTAGGCCCCGGTCCGCACGGAGCAGCGGGCCCTTAAGGCTCCTCTCAGGGAGCCATGGCACACTCGCAGACGATGGACGTATCGGGAATGCAGCTCAGGGCGCTGCGGGCGGCGGTCTTCACGGCACTGGCCGTGACGCTGTCCGCGGCTTCCCATGTACTGCTCTCCGGAGCCCCGCTGCCGTGGACCACGGTGGCCGGGCTCTGCGCCGCCGTCTTCGCCCTCGCGTACGCCCTGTCGGGCCGGGAGCGCGGGTACTGGCGGATCGCGAGCCTGCTGGTCCCGCTGGAGCTGGCCGCCGACACCGTCTTCAACGGCAGCCAGGACGTCTGCTACGGCCCCGGCGGCGGCCCGGTCACCGGCTCGCTCCGGGCCCTCGGGCTCGATGTGCTGTGCGGCGGCAGCGTCGGCGGCGGTCTGCCGGGAGTCACGGGTGCCGAGGACGGCGCGGCGGCCCTGCTGCACTCCGCCGACCCCGCGCTGCCGTGGGTGCTGCTGGCCGCGCATGTGTCGGTCGGGCTGCTCGCCGCGGCCTGGCTGCGGCACGGCGAGGCCGCGCTGGCGGGCCTGGTGCGGACGGTGGGCGCGTTCGCCTTCCGGCCGCTGCTGCTGGCGGTCGCCGCGGTGGTGGCGGCACACCGGCCGAGGCGGCGCGTGGTGCGTTCCGTGCCGCGTCATACCGCCTCCCGCACGCTCCTTCTCGTGCACGCCCTCGGCCGGCGGGGTCCCCCGCGGCCGGGCGCGGACTTCGCCCTGTGTGCCTGAGCGGTGCCTGAGCGACGGAGCGGCGGCGCCCGGTACGGTCCCCGGCCTCCGGGGCTCCGGCCACCGGGCCTTGGGGCCCCGGGGTGCCGTCCGCTTCCCGCCGGCCCGGTCCCCGTCCTCCCGGCGGCGGTCCCGGTCTCCTGAGCCGTCCGGGCGGCCGAGGCCCCCGGGTGCCGTGGCCCTCCGCACGCCGGAGCCGCCCGGGCCGTGGAGCCCTGGGGTGCACAGCCCCCGTACGGCTCGCACCGGCCGTTGAGCGGTCCGACGGCCTCAGGCCCACACGGACCGGACCGGCCGGATCAGGCGCGTGTGGCCCCCGCCCGGCACCTCATGGCGATCCGCGCCGCCCCCTCATTCCCCTTTTATCCCTTCATCCCCCCATATTCCGTATCTCCCCGATACGGGCATCTCACGGAGTGAATCAGCATGAGCGCACGCAACAGCAAGGCCAACAAGGCAGCCGCCCGCGAGCGGCTGCGCCAGGAGCGCGAGCGGCAGGCGAAGAAGGAGAGGACCCGCCGACAGTTGATCGTCGCCGGCTCGACGGTCCTGGTCCTCGCGGTCGCGGGCGGCATCGGCTACGGCGTGATGCAGGCCAACAAGCCCGGCCACTGGGAGTCGGCGAAGGACGCGAAGAACGTCACCGCACCCAGGAACACGAGCGGCGAGAACGGCACGACCGTCGTCATCGGCGAGCCCGGGGCGAAGAAGACCCTGGAGCTGTACGAGGACTCCCGCTGCCCGGCCTGCGCGGCCTTCGAGCAGGGAGCGGGCAAGACCCTGGAGAAGGACGTCGCCGAGGGCAAGTACAAGCTGAAGTACATCGGCGCCACGTTCATCGACAACATGGACCAGGGCGAGGGCTCCAAGAACGCGCTGAGCGCGCTGGGCGCCGCGCTGGACGTGAGCCCCGAGGCGTTCACCGAGTACAAGGCCGCGCTGTACTCCCAGAAGTTCCACCCCCAGGAGAGCGAGGACAAGTTCGCCAAGGACTCGTACCTCCTGGAGGTCGCCGACAGCGTCCCGGCGCTCAAGAACAACGCCGCGTTCAAGAAGAACGTCGAGGACGGGACCTTCGACGCGTGGGCGATGAAGATGTCGGCGACGTTCGACAAGAGCGGGGTCGAAGGCACCCCGACGCTGAAGATGGACGGCAAGAAGGTCACGGTGGCGGGCTCGGACAACGCGCCGGAGACGGCCGCGGAGTACCGGACCGCGATCGACAAGGCGCTGAAGGGCTGACGCGCCGCCCGGCCGAAAGGGGCCCGCCCGGCCTGGAGGGACTCCTTCCGGCCGGGGGAGCCCGTACCGCCGGCCGGGAAGGGCCGCACCGGGTCCCTCCCGCAGCCCCGCCGCCGCTCCGTTCCGCGGGGGCGGACGGGCGGGGCGGACCCGTCCGGTCCGGCGGGGCCGCCGGGCCCGGACCGGACCGGACCGGCGGCTACGCCGTGAGCGACTCCAGGAAGCCGAGGGCCACCCGCCAGGTCGCCCCGGCCGCCTCCTCGTCGTAGTCCGGCAGCCCGGGATCGGTGTAGATGTGCCCGGCGCCCGGATAGCGGTAGACCTCCACATCGGCTCCCGCCCTGCCCATCCCCAGATACCAGGCGGTCAGCCAGTCGTGCGGCTCGAAGGGGTCGGGATCGGCGATATGGAGCTGTACGGGCAACTCGTCGGCCGAGGCGTTCTCGGCGATGTCGGAGGTGCCGTGCAACAGCAGCAGCCCGCGGGCCCTGTCGTCGCCGAGCGCCAGGTTCTGGGCGAGGGACGCGCCCAGCGAGAAGCCCGCGTACACCAGACCGCTCTCCGAGTGGGGCGCGGCGGCGAGGACCGCCCGCTTAAGCAGTTCGTCCTGCCCGATCCCGTCCTTGAACGCCATGCCCTCCTCCACCGTCTCAAAGGTCCGCCCCTCGAACAGATCGGGTGTCCATACCGTGTGACCTGCTGCTTCAAGGAGTTCGGCCGCGGAGGTGACGGCCGGCCGCAGACCGTAGGTGGAATGGAAGAGCATGATGTTCATGAGGTCAGGTTACGTTCGAGGACATGGAGAACGCGCTGCGTCCGTTGATCGTGATCGGTGGCTCGGTCGTGCTCACCCTCGTGGTGGGCTGGCTGGTCGATCTGCTGCTGCGACGGGCCGACTCACGGCACACCGAGACCCCCCTGTGGGGACTGCTCCGCCGTGGCCGGCTGCCGCTGCAGTTCGTGCTGGGCACCGCCCTGCTGAGAGGCGCGTACCGCCAGACGGAGATCGGGATCGTCCGGGACCACGAGGCGGGCATCGGGCAGGTGCTGACCCTGGTGCTGATCGGGGCCTCCGCCTGGCTCGTCGTCAGGATCGCCACGGCCGTCGTCGAGTCCACGTACAGCCGCTACGCCGCGGCCACCCGTGATCCGGCCCGGGTACGCCGGGTGCGCACCCAGGTCACGCTGATCCAGCGGGTCGTCATCGCCGTGGTGGGCGTGGTCGCGGTGGCCGCGATGCTGCTGACGTTCCCGGCGATGCGGACGGTCGGCACCTCGATGCTGGCGTCGGCCGGTGTGCTCGGCATCGTCGCCGGTGTCGCCGCCCAGTCCACGCTGGGCAATCTGTTCGCCGGGCTCCAGATCGCGTTCGGCGACATGGTGCGGATAGGCGACACCGTGGTGGTGGACGGCGAGTGGGGAACGGTCGAGGAGATCACCCTCACGTTTCTGGCCGTACGGACCTGGGACGAGCGCCGGATCACGATGCCGGTCTCGTACTTCACCGGCAAGCCGTTCGAGAACTGGTCGCGCGGCGGTGTGCAGATGACCGGGACCGTCTTCTTCCATCTGGACCACTCGGCTCCGGTGCAGCGCATGCGGGAGAAGCTCCATGAGATCGTCCGTGGGCACCCGGCCTGGGACGGCCGCGACTGGTCGCTCGCCGTCACCGACACCACGCCGTCGACGATCCAGCTGCGGGCGGTGGTCACCGCGAAGGACGCGGACGACATCTGGACCGTACGGTGCGCGGTGCGGGAGCAGATGATCGCCTGGCTCTGCGAGCACCACCCGTACGCGCTGCCGCGGATCACCACGGCCGGGGCGGTGGGGCCGGGCGACGGCGCCCGCGCGATCTCCCCGGAGCTCGTGCCGCAGCCGGCGGCGGAGGTCCCGGCGAAGGCGTCGGAGGACGGCGGTCCCCGTACGGGCCGGGGCTGACGGGGTACGGCTCCGGGGCCGGGGCCGCCGGGAGACGTTACGGGGCCATGGCGTACGGGGTCGTCGGCACCCGGGCGGGCGGATCCCGGCGCCGCGCGGATCAAAGGGCCCGGCGGCCGCCCGAGGAGTCCCGCCCACCAAGGAGTCCCGCCCACCGAGGAACCCGACCGGCTGGGAATCCCGACGGCCGAGGGATCCGGCCGGGGAATCCGGCCGAAGGGCCCGGACCCGGCCGGGTCGGGACCTCCGGGCGCCCGGGCGCGGGCGGCCCCGGGCCTCAGTGCCCGCGTTCCGCGCCGCCGTTGACCTGGATCACCTGGGCGGTGATGTGCCCGGCCGCGGACGACGCGAGCCAGTGCAGGGTCTGCGCGATGTCGCCGGGGTGGCCCACCCGCCCGGTCGCGGTCTCGGCGATCAGGGCACGCCGCCGGTCCTCCGGGAACGGCGCCCCGAAGAACCCGGTCTCCTCCACCAGCCCCGGCGCGACCACGTTCACGGTGACCCCGCGCTCCCCGAGGTCCCGGGCGAGCTGGAAGGCGTACGGGTGGAGCGCGGCCTTCGACGCGGCGTACGGCGCCAGGCCCGACCCCCGGTACGCGGCGATCGAGCTGAGGAACAGCACCCGTCCGCCGGGGGTGGCCAGCCGCTCCCGCAGGGCCTCGGTGAGCAGCGCGGCGGTGAGGGTGTTGAGCCGGAAGTTGACCGTCCAGTCGTGGGCGACGGCTTCGAGCGGGTCGGAGTGCCCGGTGCGGGGCTCCAGCCGGCCGTTGCCGCCCGCGCTGTGCACCAGGACGTCGACGGTGCCGTACTCCCGCTCGACAAAATCCGCGACCCGGCGCACATCCCCGGGGTCGCTGAGGTCTCCCGCGCAGTGACGGGCGCCGGGAATCCGCTCCGCCGCCCGCGCGAGCACCTCCTCGCGCCGCCCGAGCAGCACCACCCGGTCCCGGTCCGCGGCGAAGGTCTCCGCCGTCGCCAGCCCGATGCCCGTACCTCCGCCACTGATCACCACGGTGCGCGCCATGCCCGGATCCTATGAGCCATACCGGGCGACAGCGGATATTACGCGCGGAACAACCGCTCCCCTGTTCGGTCGGCCACCCCTACAATCCGCCCCATGGCGGAACCGTTGCGACTGGTACGGGCGGTGGAGGAGCTGACGCTTCGGGCGGACGACCGGGTGCTGGAGATCGGCTGTGGCACCGGTGTCGCCGTCTCCCTGGTCGCCGGTCGGCTCACCACCGGCCGTATCACCGCGATCGACCGCTCGGCACACGCGATCGCGGCCGCCCGGCGGCGCAACGCGGACCATCTCGCGTCGGGGCGGGCCGTACTGCTGCACACCCCGCTGAGCGGGCTCCGTGAACCTCCGGCGCACGAGAACGCCTTCGACACGATCTTCGCGGTGAACGTGAACGGCTTCTGGACGAAGGGACCGGCCGCCGCCGGCCGGGACCTGGATCTCGTACGGGGCCTGCTGGCGCCCCGGGGCACGTTCCTGCTGTTCTACGAGCCGCCGGGGCACGCCCGGGCCGCCGAGCTGGAGGCCGTCCTGCGCCCCCGGCTGACGTGGCCCGGAGCGAGACCGGAGGTCGTGTCCGAACGGTCGGGGCCGAGGGTGCTGCTGAGTCTGCGCGTGACCCCGGACTGACGCCCCCGCCCGCGCATCCCCCGGGACCCGGGCCGGGCGGTCGGGCGCTCCCGGGGCACTGCGGGGAGGCGCCCGCCGCCGGACGTCCGCCCGACGCGGCGATGCCCCGGGACCCGGCCCGGCGCATGCGCACCGGCCCGGTCAGCGGAGGCTGCGTACGTCCAGATGCCTCAGCACCCGGTCCACGATCTCGGGATCCGCGCCCGGTTCGCTGCGGGCGGCGAGCACCTCGTGACGGGCCGCGGACAGCATCTCCCGCTGGATCCGCTGCACGGTCCGCAGGCGCTGGGCCCGCCGGGAGTACCAGTCGCGCCGCTCCTCGTCCACGATGTCCGGGCTGATCCTCGCCCCCACCTCGTACGCTCCCCGGTGCAGCCGCTCGCTGACCTCCTCCGGCAGGTCCTCGACCTCCTCGATCTCCCTCAGCCGGTGCCGGGCCGCCCGCGCGGCCCGTATCGCGAGCTCGTGCTCCAGTTCGCGCTCGGCGTCGGTGTCGGCGCGCACCCCGAGCCGTCGCACCAGCCAGGGCAGTGTCAGCCCCTGGAGCAGCAGGGTGGAGAGGATCACCACGAAGGCGATGAAGACGATCTCGCCCCGCGCGGGGAACGGCTCGCCGCTGTCGGTCCGCAGGGGGATGGCGAGCGCGAGCGCCACCGAGGCCACTCCCCGCATCCCCGACCACCACATGACGACGGTCTCGCGCCAGCTGACGGGGATGTCCTCGTCGTAGTCCCGCCGGGTGTGGAGTCTCTTGGCCAGCCAGGTCGCGGGCAGCAGCCACAGCAGCCGTACGCCCACGACGACCCCGGTGATCGCGGCGCCCCAGGCCAGCATGGCGCCGATACGGCCGTCGGCCGTGCCGAAGACGTTGTGCAGTTCGAGCCCGATGAGACCGAAGGCGACACCGGTCACCAGGGTGTCGACGATGTCCCAGAAGGTGTTCCCGGCCAGCCGTCCCATCACATCGTCCGCGTCGGCGGAGTGCTCGGCGACGAACAGGGCGGTGGTGAGGACGGCGAGCACACCGGAGCCGCGCATCTCCTCCGCGAGGACATAGCTGACGAACGGGACCATCAGCGAGAGACCGACCTGGAGGGTGGGATCGCCGAGAAGGCCCATCAGTCTGTTGGACAGCCAGCCGAGCGCGAGCCCGACGGCTACGGCGACCACGGCGGAGAGCACCAGTTGTCCGGCGGCGACGGGCAGGGAGAAGGTGCCGGTGACGGCCGCCGCGATCGCGACGTGGTAGAGCACGATCGCCGTCACGTCGTTGAACAGCCCCTCGCCCTCCAGGATCGACACCAGCCTGCGGGGCAGCCCGAGCCGCCCGGCGACGGCGGTCGCCGCGACCGGGTCGGGCGGTGCGACGAGCGCGCCGAGCGCGACGGCGGCGGCGATGGGGAGCCCGGGCACGATCGAGTCGGCGACGACCGCGACCGCGGCGGTGGTCACGAACACGAGCGCCACGGCTAGCAGCAGGATCGGCCGTACGTTGGCGGCGAACTGCCGCCAGGAGGTCCGCTGGACGGAGGCGTACAGCAGGGGCGGCAGCACCAGCGGAAGAATGAACTCCGGCGGGAAGTCCACGGTCGGTACGAAGGGCAGGAACGCGACCCCCGCCCCGGCGAGCGTCATCAGCACCGGCGCGGGCAGATCGAACCGCTGCCCCAGCGGCACGGTCACCACGGCCCCGAGTAACAGCGCGAGCAGCAGGGCCATTTGGTCCACGGGGTGCCCTCCGGGGTTCGCGGCCTCCTCGGTCAGGCCCTCAGCCTGCCATGCGGAATCCCCGATTCACCCGCTGCACCGCTGGTGGCGCCCCCTGCCCGGACCACCGGGGCGGCCCGGACCCGCGGGCACCCGCGGGACTGGGTACGGGAAACCCCTACGCGCTCTCGGCCGCGATCGTGTCCAGGGCCCGGCGCAGATCGTCCGGATAGCCGCTCGCGTACTCCACCCACTGCCCGTCCGACGGGTGCTCGAAGCCGAGGCGCACCGCGTGCAGCCACTGCCGGGTCAGTCCCAGGCGCTTGGCCATCGTCGGGTCCGCGCCGTACGTGAGGTCGCCGACGCAGGGGTGCCGGTGGGCGGCCATGTGGACCCGGATCTGGTGGGTACGGCCGGTCTCCAGCTTGATGTCGAGCAGGGAGGCCGCCCGGAACGCCTCCAGCAGGTCGTAGTGCGTGACCGACGGCTTGCCGTCCGCCGTGACCGCCCACTTGTAGTCGTGGTTCGGGTGACGCCCGATGGGAGCGTCGATCGTGCCGCTCATCGGGTCGGGATGGCCCTGCACCAGCGCGTGGTAGCGCTTGTCGACCGTACGCTCCCGGAACTGCTGCTTCAGCAGGGTGTAGGCGCGCTCCGACTTCGCCACCACCATCAGCCCGGACGTGCCGACGTCCAGCCGGTGGACGATGCCCTGGCGTTCCGCCGCGCCCGAGGTCGAGACGCGGTAGCCGGCCGCCGCGAGGCCGCCGATCACGGTGGTCCCGGTCCACCCGGGGCTCGGGTGCGCGGCCACGCCCACGGGCTTCACGATCACGACGATGTCGTCGTCGTCGTGGATGATCTCCATGCCCTCGACGGGCTCCGCCACGATCTGGACCGGCGCGGGGGCCCCCGGCATCTCGACCTCCAGCCAGGCCCCGCCGTGCACCCGCTCGGACTTTCCGACGACCGAGCCGTCCACCTGCACCTTCCCCGCCGCGGCGAGCTCGGCCGCCTTCGTACGGGAGAACCCGAACATCCGGGAGATGGCGGCGTCGACGCGCTCGCCCTCAAGGCCGTCGGGTACGGGCAGGGTGCGGATCTCGGGAAGCGTACTCACCCGTCGAGTATGCCTTGCCCGGCCCACACGCCGGACGACGGTCCATGGGCGGCGGTCCGGCGGCCCGCGCGCGCGGTCGCCGCGCCGGTCCCGGTGGACCGGCGCGGTCTGTCTTCAGCCCGGTCCTCGCCGCCGGCCCCGGTCTTCAGTCCTTGTGGACCGTTCCGTCGGGGTCGAGGCCGCGGAAGGAGAGGATCACGATCAGGATGCCGCCGCAGACGATCGCGGAGTCGGCGAGATTGAAGACGGCGAAGCCCTTGGGGGCGATGAAGTCGACGACCGCTCCCTCGAAGACCCCGGGGGCGCGGAAGATCCGGTCCGTGAGATTGCCGAGCGCCCCGCCGAGCAGCAGCCCGAGCGCGATGGCCCACGGAAGGCTGTAGAGCTTGCGCGCCAGCCGGATGATCACGACGATCACCGTCGCCGCGATGACGGTGAAGATCACGGTGAACGCCTCACCGATACCGAAGGCCGCGCCCGCGTTCCGCACCGCCTCGAACCGCAGCAGATCACCGATGATCTCGATGGGTGCGTGGTGCTCCAGCTTGGCCACCACGATCATCTTGCTGACGAGGTCGATCAGATACGCCACGACCGCCACACCGAAGAGCACGGCGATCCTGCGCCTGCCCTTGGGCTGCTCGGCCGGCGCCGCAGCCTCGTCGTCCACATCCGGCGTACCGATGATGCGCTCCGCCTCTGCCACGTGAGTCCCTCAACCTAGGTGCCTGACTGAGCACGAGGGTACGTCACACGTGCGGTTTCAGCCCCGCCGCTCCTGCTTCTGCTTGCACTCCACACACAGGGTGGCCCGGGGGAACGCCTGCATCCTGGCCTTGCCGATGGGCTTGCCGCAGTTCTCGCAGATGCCGTAGGTACCGGCGTCGAGGCGCAGCAGCGCGCGCTCGGTCTGCTCCAGCATCTCGCGCGCGTTCGCGGCGAGCGCCAGCTCGTGCTCACGCGTGATGTTCTTGGTCCCGGTGTCGGCGTCGTCGTCGCCCGCGCCGTCACCGGAGTCGCGCATCAGTCCGGTCAGGGCGGCCTCGGAGGCGGTCAGCTCGGCGGTCAGCCGGGCGACGTCGCCCGCCAGCCCGGCCCGTGCCCCGGCGACCTCTTCCGGGGTCCAGGGCTCCTCGCCGGGCCGTACCGCGAGCTCCTCGGGGGACGCCGCGGCCCCACGGGCCGTGGGTACCGCTGCCGGGTCCTCGCCGACAGCCACGGTCTTCTTCGCTCCCACTGTCCTGGCTCCTGTCTGCTTGGCCGCTGTCCGCTTCGCCGCCGACTTCCCGGCCGCCGTCGTCCTGACCGCCGTCTTCCTGGCCGCCGCGTTCTCGGCGGGTGCCTTCCCGCTCCCGGACGTCCCGGCCGCCGTCTTCTTCACCGCCGCCTTCTTCGCCGTGCTCTTCCCGGCCGCCGCCTTCTCCACGACCGCCGTCCCGGCGGCCGTCGTGGCCGACGTCCCGGCCGCGGGAGCCGACCGCTTCGCGGCGGAGGTCTTCCTCGCCGCGGTCTTCTTCACCGCCGCCTTCCTGGCCACGGTCTTCCTGGCCACCGCCCTCTTGGCCGACGCCTCCCCGGCCGCCGTCTTCCCGGCCGCCGTCCTCCTCGCGGCGGTGCGCTTCTTCCCTTGTGTACCTCCGGCCGCCGCCTCAGCGGCGGTGGATGTCGCGGACGCCGGTTTCCTCTCGGCAGTCTTTTTCGCCACCATGGCCGCGGCCCCTTCACATATTGTGATCTTGCTCGCGAATCGTGCTGGGACGATAAATCGACACCAGCCCCGCGGCAAACGGGCCACGCCGCCGCTTCGACCGCCCCGGCCTCGTTGAAGCGGACCTGCATCCGTTGTGCCCAGCTCCCCGCCGGGTAATCCGCCCCTTGACAGCACCCGGACTCCCCGGTCCGAGGTCTGACCGTTCGGGTCATGTACGCGCCCATCCGCCGCACTCGCGAAATCCGGTCCGCCCGCCCCCGGCGGGGCCCTTACACTGGGCGGAGCGAAAGGCTTGGATGGGGACGAGTAGCGTCGTACGCAGCCATGAGCGACCCGGGGACGGTGCGAGCCCGGGGGCGAGCGCGGTGTGAAGCATCACCCCGGAGCCGCCGGAAGAAAACCCCGAGGTCAGCAGCCGCGAGGTGAGTAGACCCGGCGTCGCGACCCCAATGAGGGGGCGGTGCGCCCACGCGCCGCCAAGGAGGGTGGTACCGCGGGAGCCCAGGCGCTCTCGTCCCTCCGACGGAAGAGAATCTGTCCGCCGGAGGAGTTCGTCGATGACACCCCCGCAGTACCGCCAGGTGCCCGCCCAGGTCGACCTGCCCGCGCTGGAGCACGCCGTGCTCGGCTTCTGGCGCGAGAACAAGATCTTCGCCAAGAGCCTCGCCCAGTCCGAGGGCCGCCCCGAGTGGGTCTTCTACGAGGGCCCCCCGACCGCCAACGGCATGCCCGGTGCGCACCACATCGAGGCCCGTGTCTTCAAGGACGTCTTCCCCCGCTTCCGGACGATGCGCGGCTACCACGTCGCCCGCAAGGCCGGCTGGGACTGCCACGGGCTGCCGGTCGAGCTGGCCGTCGAGAAGGAGCTGGGCTTCTCCGGCAAGCAGGACATCGAGGCGTACGGCATCGCCGAGTTCAACGCCAAGTGCCGCGAGTCGGTCACCCGGCACACGGACGCCTTCGCCGAGCTCACCGACCGTATGGGCTACTGGGTCGACCTGGACGACGCGTACTGGACGATGAAGCCGGAGTACATCGACTCCGTCTGGTGGTCGCTGAAGGAGATCTTCGGCAAGGGGCTGCTGGTCCAGGACCACCGCGTCGCCCCCTGGTGTCCGCGCTGCGGCACCGGCCTGTCGGACCACGAGCTGGCGCAGGGGTACGAGACGGTCGTCGACCCCTCGGTCTTCGTCCGCTTCCCGCTGACCTCCGGCCCCCTCGCGGGCGAGGCGTCGCTGCTCGTGTGGACGACGACCCCCTGGACGCTGGTGTCCAACACGGCGGTCGCCGCGCACCCCTCGGTCACCTATGTCGTGGCGACGAACGGCGAGGAGAAGCTCGTTGTCGCCGAGCCCCTGCTGGAGAAGGTGTTCGGCGCGGCGGCACCCTCGGGGCAGCAGGGCCCGGAGGGTGGGTGGGAGCTCACCGGTCAGTCGTTCACCGGCGCGGACATGGAGCGCTGGACGTACGAGCGGCCCTTCGAGCTGGTGGAGTTCCCCGCTCCGGCGCACTACGTGGTCAACGCGGACTACGTCACGACCGAGGACGGCACGGGTCTGGTCCACCAGTCCCCCGCCTTCGGTGAGGACGACCTGAAGGTCTGCCGCGCGTACGGCCTGCCGGTCGTGAACCCGGTCCGCCCCGACGGCACCTTCGAGGAGGACGTCCCGCTCGTCGGCGGCGTCTTCTTCAAGAAGGCCGACGAGGCGCTCACCGCCGACCTCAAGGAGCGCGGCCGCCTCTTCCGCCACGTCCCGTACGAGCACAGCTATCCGCACTGCTGGCGCTGCCACACCGCGCTGCTCTACTACGCCCAGCCGTCCTGGTACATCCGTACGACCGCGGTCAAGGACCGGCTGATCGAGGAGAACGAGAACACCAACTGGTTCCCCGACTCGGTCAAGCACGGCCGGTACGGCGACTGGCTCAACAACAACATCGACTGGGCGCTCTCCCGCAACCGCTACTGGGGCACCCCGCTGCCGGTCTGGCGCTGTGAGGAGGACCACCTCACGTGCGTCGGCTCGCGCGCCGAGCTGTCGGAGCTGACGGGCAGGGACCAGTCGGACCTGGACCCGCACCGGCCGTTCATCGACGCGGTCACCTTCGACTGCCCGCAGTGCTCCGGCACCGCGACCCGGGTCCCCGAGGTCATCGACGCCTGGTACGACGCGGGCTCGATGCCGTTCGCGCAGTGGGGCTACCCGTACCGGAACAAGGAGATCTTCGAGAAGCGCTATCCGGCGCAGTTCATCTCCGAGGCGATCGACCAGACGCGCGGCTGGTTCTACACGCTGATGGCGGTCGGGACCCTCGTCTTCGACAAGTCGTCGTACGAGAACGTGGTCTGTCTCGGCCACATCCTCGCCGAAGACGGCCGGAAAATGTCCAAGCACCTGGGCAACATCCTCCAGCCGATCCCGCTGATGGACCAGCACGGCGCTGACGCGGTCCGCTGGTTCATGGCCGCCGGCGGCTCCCCGTGGTCGGCGCGCCGGGTGGGTCACTCCGCGATCCAGGAGGTCGTGCGGAAGACCCTGCTCACGTACTGGAACACGGTCGCCTTCCAGGCGCTGTACGCCCGTACGTCGAACTGGACGCCGTCCGATGCCGACCCGGCGCCGGGTGAGCGTACGGTGCTGGACCGCTGGCTGCTCAGCGAGCTGAACGCGCTGGTCGACCAGACGACCGAGGCGATGGAGGGCTACGACACCCAGCGCGCCGGAAAGCTGCTCTCCGCGTTCGTCGACGATCTGTCGAACTGGTACGTACGCCGGTCCCGCCGCCGCTTCTGGCAGGGCGACGCGGCGGCGCTGCGCACCCTGCACGAGGTGATCGAGACGGTGACCCGGCTGATGGCCCCGCTCACCCCCTTCATCACGGAGCGGGTCTGGCAGGACCTGGTCGGCCCGGTGACCCCGGGGGCCCCCGAGTCGGTGCATCTGTCGGACTGGCCCGTGGTGGAGCCGGACGCGATCGACCCCGCGCTGTCCCGGCAGATGGCGCTCGTCCGCCGGCTGGTCGAGCTGGGCCGGGCGACCCGTGCGGAGTCGGGTGTGAAGACCCGTCAGCCGCTGTCGCGCGCGCTGGTCGGGGCGACGGGATTCGAGGCGCTCTCCCCCGAGCTGCGCTCCCAGATCACCGAGGAGCTGAACGTCTCCTCGCTGGCGTCGCTGTCCGAGGTCGGCGGCTCGCTGGTCGACACGACCGCGAAGGCGAACTTCCGGGCCCTGGGCAAGCGCTTCGGCAAGGGCGTCCAGGCGGTGGCCGGGGCGATCGCCGCGACGGACGCCGCCGCGCTCTCCCTCGCGCTCCGCGCGGGGACGGCCACCCTGGACGTCGACGGCGAGACGATCACCCTCGCCCCGGACGAGGTCATCATCACGGAGACCCCGCGCGAGGGCTGGTCGGTCGCCTCCGACTCGGGTGCGACCGTCGCCCTCGATCTGGAGATCACCCCCGAGCTCCGGCTCGCGGGACTCGCCCGTGACGCGATCCGGCTGATCCAGGAGGCCCGTAAGAACAGCGGTCTGGACGTCGCGGACCGGATCGCGGTCGCCTGGTCGTCGGCCGACCCGTCGACCGTCGAGGCCCTCACCGAGCACGCCCCGCTGATCGCGGACGAGGTCCTGGCGACGTCGTTCACCCGGTCGGCTCCGGACGACACGTTCGGCCCGGCGTTCACGGACGAGTCGCTGGCACTGACGTTCCACCTGCGCAAGCGGTAGCCGTCGTTCCGGCCCCTCCGGCGGACTCCGGCGGGGCCGGGTGCCCCGCCGGAGGAGTACCTACGGCTGCCGCGAAGGCACGCGTTCCCAGGAGTCCGCACGGTCCGGCAGCCGGGCCCGCCGACGTACACCCCCACACCGGGGGCGTACGTCGGCGCCTCCGGCATGCCCGGACGCGCCGCCCCGGCCCCTTCGCGCCCCCAGGGCGCTTCTGATGGATCTTGCTGGGCTCGCGTGCCCTGGTACCGCGCCTCTCCCCCGGAGCTTCGCCCGGGAGGTACCCCCATCCTCCGCCTTGCGATCCACGGCACCAGACCCCGCTCACCGACCCGGCCTGACCCATCAGAAACGCCCTCGGCGGTGCCGATGGGCGGCGGACCCACCGCCCGCCCGGGACCGTTGACCTCACCGGTGGTGCGGGCCCGGCCCAAGCACCGCACCCGGCCCCGGTCGCACGGCCCAAGCCCTCGAACAGTTCCCCGCCTTCCTGCGTGACCCGTCCGGTCCGGTCGCCGCGGAGAACCGTTCGGCTCCGGGTGCGGCACCACCCCCGGAGCCGGTCGGCCCTGACGGACCGGAGTTCTCAAGATCACACCGGGAACGCTTTCCGGCAACGCCGAAAGGGCCGGTCTCGGAACGGTGAACGTTCCGGGACCGGCCCTGACGGCTGCCTGCCGACGGCTACGCGCTGGGCGCGCTGCCCGCCGTCAGTTGTCGTCCTCGTCGATCAGGAAACCGCGCATCGGGGACGGCGCCTGCTGCATCGGCTGCGGTGCCTGCGGACGGACCGGAGCCATCGGCTGAGTCATCGCCGGCGACATCTGCTGCTGACCGCCGTACGAAGGACCACCGCCCATGGACGGACCGCCGCCGTTCATGGAGGACCCCATGGACGGACCGCCGCTCATGCTGTGGCCCATCGCACCCGCGCCGGCCGAGGCCATCGACGGGGACGGCGGCAGCGACGCGGCGGCCGGGGTCCGCGGCGGGGCGAGCGAGTCGTCGGCCTGGGTCTCCAACTGGCGCAGCTGGCTCTCCAGGTAGGACTTCAGACGGGTGCGGTACTCGCGCTCGAAGCCGCGCAGGTCCTCGACCTTGCGCTCCAGTGTGGCGCGGGCCGACTCCAGCGAGCCCATCGCGACGCGGTGCTTCTCCTGGGCGTCCCGCTCAAGAGCGTCCGCCTTGGCGCGGGCGTCCCGCTCCAGGCCCTCGGCACGCGACCGGGCCTCGCCGACGATCTTGTTGGCCTCGGAACGGGCCTCGGCGATCGCCTGGTCCGCGGTCTGCTGAGCCAGCGACAGCACCCGCGCGGCGCTGTCGCCGCCGGGGCCCTGACCGGGCATCTGCTGCGGGTGACCGCCCATCGGGCCACCCTGCATCGGGCCACCCTGCATGGGACCGCCCTGCATGGGACCGCCCTGCATGGGACCGCCCTGCATCGGGCCACCCTGCATGGGACCGCCCTGCATCGGGCCGCCCTGCATGGGGCCACCCATCGGGGGACCGCCCATGGGGCCGCCCTGCATCGGGCCGGGTCCGCCCATCGGGCCGCCGTGACTCGGGCCGGCCGGCAGCTGGGGCGCGCCACCGGGCAGCTGGGGCGGACCCATCTGCGGCTGCTGCTGCTGCTGGACGGGAGGTCCGGATATGGCGGCGGGCACGGGTGCGCCGGGACCGCGAGCATCCTGTGGCTCGGGGGGTTTGCGCATGCCCTGCTGCTGGTTCTGCGCGGCCGCACGGGTCGCCGCGGCCAACTTGGCACGCAGGTCCTCGTTCTCGCGGAGCAGGCGGGTCAGCTCGGCCTCGACCTCGTCAAGGAAGGCATCGACCTCGTCCTCGTCATAGCCTTCTCGGAGGCGGACCGTCGTGAACTGCTTGTTCCGCACGTCCTCGGGGGTCAGCGGCATCTCTTCTTCACCTCTACGTAGTCGTCGGCAGTCGGCAAGACCGTATCGTCCACAGTCATCCGGTCACCTCGCGAAGTTGCCCACGATGGAGATCAGGACGTAAACGATGATCATCAGAACGAAGAAGGACAGGTCGAGTGCCACGCCCCCGAGACGCAACGGCGGGATGAACCGCCGAAGAAGCTTGAGCGGTGGATCGGTGACAGTGTAGGTGGCCTCAAGAAGCACCACCATCACCTTGCCGGGTTGCCATGAACGTGCGAACTGGAAGACGTAGTCCATGACCAACCGGAAGATCAGCACGACCAGGAAGCACACCAGCGCGATGTAAACCACCTGTAGTGCGACGCCCATCCCGCGCTTCCCTCTCCCCTGTGCTCTCGCTGTCCGGCCTCGCGGCCGGGTTGTCCCGGTGTCGTGTTCTCAGCTCTGGTTGAAGAATCCGCCCTCTGCGATACGGGCCTTGTCCTCCGCCGTGACATCGACGTTAGCAGGCGACAAGAGGAACACCTTCTGGGTCACCCGCTCAATGCTTCCGTGCAGACCGAAGACAAGTCCCGCGGCAAAGTCGACAAGTCGCTTTGCATCGGTGTCGTCCATCTCGGTCAAATTCATGATCACCGGAGTGCCCTCACGGAAGTGTTCCCCGATGGTACGGGCTTCGTTGTAGGTCCGGGGGTGCAAAGTGGTGATGCGGTAAGGCTCCCGCTCGGACACAACCTTGGGCATGATCACCGGTGCGTTCTTCTCCAGGCTCGGACGTTCAGGTGTGATGGACGCCACGGGGGCGATGCGGGCGGGGCGCCCGCTTTCCGCGGGGACCGAAGCGGAATGAGACACCGGTTCGCGGGGCGCCGGAGGCTGCACCGCCCGTACGGGCTCCTCCCGTTCGACCTGATGCGAAGGCTGGTGCCGCCGGTGCTCCCGCTCGGGCTCCGGCTCGGGTTCGAAGTCGTCGTCGGGGTCGAATCCCCTGCCGTCGTACCCATCGTCCTCCACGAGGCCGAGGTAGACCGCCATCTTGCGCATCGCGCCGGCCATTGCTCTGAGTCCTCCGCTCTGTGGTGGATCGGCCTCGTCACCAAGTGCCCGCGATCCACGCGGTCTGCCCGTTTTTCCACGGGAATGACCATATTTTCTGCTGTGGTCCGACCTGCTTGGCGACGTTACCCGAGCCGGGGACGGACTCCGAGTACCGCAGTGCCGACGCGCACATGTGTCGCTCCCGCCGCCACGGCCTCCTCAAGGTCCGCGCTCATCCCTGCGGACACCATGTTCGCAGCCGGATGCGCCGAGCGCAGGCTGGATGAGAATTCCATCAGCCGCTCGAACGCCGCCTGTTGCCGTCCCGCGAACGGGCCGGCGAGCGGCGCGACGGTCATCAGTCCGTCAAGCCGCAGTCCGGGCGCGCCGTCGATCGCGGCCGCCAGTTCCCCGATGCCGTCCGGTGCCACACCGCCGCGGTCACCCCGCGCACCCTCCTCGGCGTCCAGGGCGACCTGAATCAGACAGCCGAGCTCGCGCCCGGCCCGTACCGCCGCCGTGGAGAGCGCCGTGACCAGCTTGACCCGGTCGATCGACTGTACGACATCGGCATAACTCGCTACAGATCGCACCTTATTGGTCTGCAACTGACCGACGAAGTGCCAGACGAGATCGAGATCCGCGCACGCGGCGGCCTTGGGCGCCGCGTCCTGGTCGCGGTTCTCCGCCATATGACGTACCCCGAGTTCTCTGAGGATCCGCACGTCACTGGCCGGATACGTCTTGGTGACGACGATGAGTGTCACCTCCTCGCGCCCCCGGCCCGCGGCCGCGCAGGCGGAGACGATACGTTCCTCCACCGATGCGAGGTTCGAGGCGAGTTCGGTCCGACGATCCGTCATGAATCTCCTGCTCCCGGCCCGTCGGGCGGTGTGAGCCAGACATATCCGGCGAGCCGCCCGGTGGTGCGGTCGCGGCGGTACGAGTAGTGGTCCCGCGACTCCAGGGTGCAGATCCCGGATGCCTGCCGGTCCCGGACACCGAGGGCGTCGAGCTGGGCGTGGACCCCCGCGGTGACATCGACGGCCGGGGTGCCCCAGCTCGTCTCGGACCAGGCGGCCGGCTCGGCGGCGGCCACCTCCGCGCGCATCCGCTCCGGGACTTCGTAGCAGCGGCCGCAGACCGCGGGCCCGGTCCTCGCGACGATCCGTCCGGGATCGGCACCGAGGGAGGTCATCGCCGCCACCGTCGCGGGCACGATCCCGGCGACCAGTCCGGGGCGGCCCGCGTGGGCCGCGGCACTCACTCCCGCGACCGGATCGGCCAGCAGTACGGGAGTGCAGTCGGCCGTCAGTACGGCGAGGGCGAGTCGCGGCGTGGCGGTGACGAGACCGTCGACCGACGGAATCGGGCCATCGCCCCAGGGTCCGTCCACCTTGGCCACATCTTTTCCATGGACCTGGTTCATCCAGACGACATCGGCCGGATCGAGCCCCAGCTTTCCGGCGGCGAGGGCCCGGTTGGTCCGTACGGCACCGGGGTCGTCGCCGACCGCGCCGCCGAGATTCAGCTCCTCGTACGGAACGGCGCTCACCCCGCCCCACCGGTCGGTGAAGGCGAAGTGCGCGCCGCTCTGGTGTATCGCGTGGTGCCGCACGGTTACTTCAGGAAGTCCGGTACATCCAGCTCTTCGGGCTGGCTGTCCAGGTACGTGCGGCTCCCCGGAACGTGCGGATTGACGGCCGGAGGCACGTCGTCGACTGCCCGGACCGGCTCGGCCGGGGTCTCGTCGCGGACCGGCACGGTGCCCAGGCCGCCGGTGGAGCGGGCGGGCTCGGCGGTCCGGGAGGGGCCGGCGGGCGGGTCCTCACGCTTGGCGGAGGCCGAGCCGAGGACCTTCTCGTGGCGGACGGGCGGCTGGCCGCCGTCGAATCCCGCCGCGATGACCGTGACACGGACCTCGTCGCCGAGGGCGTCGTCGATGACGGCGCCGAAGATGATGTTCGCCTCGGGGTGGGCGGCCTCGCTCACCAGCTGCGCGGCCTCGTTGATCTCGAAGAGACCCAGGTCCGAGCCACCGGAGATGGAGAGGAGCACGCCCCGGGCGCCGTCGATGGACGCCTCCAGCAGCGGCGAGGAGATGGCCATCTCGGCGGCGGCCACCGCGCGGTCGTCACCGCGGGCCGAGCCGATGCCCATCAGGGCCGACCCCGCCTCGGACATCACGGACTTGACGTCGGCGAAGTCGAGGTTGATCAGGCCGGGGGTGGTGATCAGGTCGGTGATGCCCTGGACACCCGACAGCAGGACCTGGTCCGCGGACTTGAACGCGTCCAGCACGCTGACCTGGCGGTCCGAGATGGACAGCAGCCGGTCGTTCGGGATGACGATGAGGGTGTCGACCTCTTCACGGAGCTCGGCGATGCCGTCCTCCGCCTGGTTGGCCCGGCGGCGTCCCTCGAAGGTGAACGGCCGGGTGACCACACCGATCGTCAGGGCGCCGAGCGAGCGTGCGATGTTGGCGACGACGGGCGCGCCGCCCGTTCCGGTGCCACCGCCTTCGCCGGCGGTGACGAAGACCATGTCGGCCCCCTTGAGGACCTCCTCGATCTCCTCACGGTGGTCTTCCGCCGCCTTCCGTCCGACCGCCGGGTTGGCCCCGGCGCCGAGGCCCCGGGTGAGTTCACGGCCGACGTCGAGCTTGACGTCGGCGTCGCTCATCAACAGCGCCTGCGCGTCGGTGTTGATCGCGATGAACTCGACGCCCTTGAGGCCGACCTCGATCATTCGGTTGATGGCATTGACACCACCGCCGCCGACACCGATGACCTTGATGACTGCGAGGTAGTTCTGCGGTGCTGCCACGTCGAAGGCCTCTCGCCTCGAGTTACGTGTCGTCGCTGCGCGGTTGCCGCGCCGCGACGACGGATGCCGATGGGACGGTCCGAAACGCCGACCCAAACCCTAACGTTGAAGTTTAGGGTTACCAGTGTGTCTGTTCGCTGGACTCTTCCGAACAGGACACTAAGTCGACAAGTGGCGCACGTTCAATGAACACGCCGAACCTCCCGTTTTTCTTTTCACCCTATGTGATCAGCCATTGCGCTGACCACCCAGGGCCCCGGGCCTGCGGGTTCGTCCGTCAACTCCCGGACACGGCAGGTGCGGTGGGCGCGCTGACGTCGAAGTTCCCGGCCTTCGGCGCCGCTTTCATGAGCGCGGTCAGCGCCCGTGCCTTCGCCTCGCCCCCTTCGGGGCTGCCCCACACCACGGTACGTCCCCGGGTCAACTCCAGGGTGATGTAGTCGTATGAACGCACCGCGATCGTGCGGGTGTCCGCCGCCACCCCGCCCGGGAGTTCGCCCCTGACCCGTACCGCTTCGGTGATCAGCCGGTCGGCGCCGAATCTGCGCAGACTCGCCGAGCCGGCCGTGTTCAACTCCAGCAGGGGAACTCCCCCGGGGGCTTTGTCGACCGTCGCGAATCGGACACCTTCCGCGTCCACTTCGACGAACTTCGCGCCCTTTTCGAGAAGGAGCACGGGTTGTCTCTCGGTCACTTCCAGGGTGATTCCGTGGGGCCAGGAACGGGACACGTCGACCGAATCGATACGGGGCAGCCGCTCGCGCAGCCGCGCCTCGATACCGTCGGTGTCGACGGAGACGAGCGGCGATCCCATCGGGACCGCGGCGGCCTCCATGACCTGCTCGGGTGTCAGCACGTCGGTGCCGGTGGCCCCCACCTCCTCCACCCGCAGCCACGAGGAGCCGTACAGCGCCCAGATCACACCGCCGGCGAGCACCGCCGCGGCGAGGGCGAGGAGCAGGACGCGGGGCCCGGGAAGGCGCGGCCGGGCGGGTGGGGTGCCTCTCGGGGGCGGGCCGGACGCGCCCCGGTCACGGCGTGAGAGTCTGCGCGCACCGCGCTCGGCGGTGGTCGGTCCGGCCACGCTCCCGGTCTCCTTCCGGCTGGGGCCCGGGGCGGCCCCGGGCCCGGCGGGGGCTCACGCCTGCCGGCGGGCCGCGATCGCCTCGTACACCATGCCGACGAGCAGGTCGTCGGCGTCCCTGCGGCCGAACTCGGCGGCGGCACGGGACATCTCGTACAGCCGGTGCGGATCGGCCAGCACCGGAAGGACATTGCCCTGGACCCACTGGGGGGTCAGATCGGCGTCGTCGACGAGCAGTCCGCCGCCGGCCTTCACCACCGGCTGGGCGTTGAGCCGCTGTTCGCCGTTGCCGATCGGCAGCGGGACATAGGCGGCGGGGAGCCCGACGGCGGAGAGTTCGGCGACGGTCATCGCGCCCGCGCGGCAGAGCATCATGTCGGCAGCGGCGTACGCGAGGTCCATCCGGTCCACGTACGGTACCGGGATGTACGGCGGCATTCCGGGCATGTTGTCCACGCGCGGCAGTTCATTCTTCGGACCGACCGCGTGCAGGATCTGGATCCCGGAGCGCTGGAGCACCGGAGCGGCCTGCTGGACCACCTCGTTGAGCCGGCGCGCGCCCTGGGAGCCGCCGGAGACCAGCAGCGTGGGCAGACCCGGGTCGAGTCCGAAGGCCGCGCGCGCCTCGGGGCGCACGCGGGCGCGGTCGAGCGTGGCGATGGAGTGGCGCAGCGGGATGCCGATGTAGCGGGCGCCCCGGAGCTTGCTGTCGGGTGTGGCGACGGCCACCCCGGCGGCGTACCGCGAACCGATCTTGTTGGCGAGCCCGGGGCGGGCGTTGGCCTCGTGGACGACGATCGGGACGCCGCGCCGCTTGGCGGCGAGATAGCCGGGCAGGGCGACATAGCCGCCGAAGCCGACGACGCAGTCCGCCTTGGTGCGCTCCAGGACCTGCTCGGCGGCCTTGATGGTGCCGCGCAGCCGTCCGGGGACGGTGATCAGCTCCGGGGTGGGCTTGCGGGGCAGCGGTACGGCGGGGATGAGCGCCAGCTCGTAGCCGCGCTCCGGTACGAGCCTGGTCTCCAGGCCGCGTTCCGTACCGAGGGCCGTGATGCCCACGGTCGGGTCCTGCCTGCGCAGGGCGTCCGCGAGGGCGAGCGCGGGCTCGATGTGGCCGGCGGTCCCCCCACCGGCGAGTACGACATGCACCGAAATTCACCGCTCTCCGGACGGACGCTTCTTGACGCGCCGTCTCATCGTCTTCCATCTCACCCCTGGCGACCTCATGGCCAGGGCCGCCTTCGCGGCGGGATCCTCTCGCGCGAAGGCGATCAGCAGCCCGACAGCGAACATGGACGGCAGCAGGGCCGACCCTCCGTAGGAGAACAGCGGGAGCGGGACTCCGGCGATCGGCAGCAGACCGAGCACCGCACCGATGTTGACCACGGCCTGCACCGTGATCCAGGTGGTCACACCTCCCGCCGCGTACCTCACGAAGGAGTCCTCCGTGCGTCCGGCCACGCGGATACCCGCATAGCCTAGAGCCGCGAACAGGGCGAGCACCGACAGCGTCCCCGCCAGCCCGAGTTCCTCTCCGGCGATGGCGAAGATGAAGTCGGTGTGCGGTTCGGGGAGTTGACCCCATTTTTCCACACTGGCGCCGAGGCCGGATCCGAACCATCCGCCGGAGGCGAGCGCGTAGATCCCGTGCACGGCCTGCCAGCACTCGCCCTTGGGACCGAGGTCGATGGCGCCGATGCATTCGAGGCGCGACATCCGGTTCTCGTTGGTCCTGATGAGCATGAATCCGACGAGGGTGGCGACGCCGAGTACGCCCGCGAAGAGCCGGGTGGGCGCTCCGGCGAGCCACAGCAGGCCGAAGAGGATCGCGGCGAGGATGATCGCGGTGCCCATGTCGCCGCCGAGCATGATCAGCCCGAGCAGCAGAAAGGTGATCGGGACGAGCGGGACGAGCAGGTGCTTCCACTGGGTCAGCAGCCGCTTGTCCTGTTTGCGGGCGAGCAGATCGGCGCCCCAGAGAATGAGCGCGAGCTTGCCGAACTCACTGGGCTGGAGCTGGAACGGGCCGGCGATGGCGAGCCAGTTCTGGTTGCCGTTGACCGAACGCCCTATCCCCGGGATCTGCACCAGCACCATCAGGAAGACCGTGCCCACCAGGAGGGGGTAGGCCAGCGCGCGGTGCAGCTTGACCGGCATCCGGGAGGCGAGGAGGAGCAGGACCGCGCCGATGGCGGCGGCGAGGAACTGCTTGCGGAAGAAGTACGAGCCCGGGAGCGACAGCTCCAGCGCCTTGATCATCGAGGCGGAGTAGACCATGACCAGCCCGAGCACGGTGATCAGCAGGCTGCTGCCGAGGATCAGGTAGTACGCGGTGAGGGGCCGGTCCCAGGCGTTGCGCGCACGCTCGTAGAGCAGGCGCGCCCCGCGCCCCCGGGGCGGACGGGACGGGGGGCGGGAGGCCCGTCCGGAACGGAAGGCGCGCGCCGGGGACCCCACCTGCCTCCCCCGCGGCGCGGAGGGGGTCGCGGAGCCCATGGCGAGCCACCCGCGGGGTGGATCCGCGGGAGCCGTGGTGTGGTCGGCCGGCATCGGCGCTGTCCCCTCCAGTCGTGCCCGGTGCGCCGCCCGCGCCCCGGGAGAGCTCCCGGGGCGCACGGCACGGCGCGGAGGTCGGGCCGGTCAGGCGCGCTCGGCGGCGAGGGTGCGGACCGCGTCCGCGAAGGCCTCGCCCCGCTTGTTGTAATTGGCGAACATGTCCATCGAGGCACAGGCCGGGGCCAGCAGGACCGTGTCCCCCGGCCGGGCGAGCTGTGCCGCCTCCCGGACGGCCGCCGACATCGCCCCAGTGTCTGTCCGGTCGAGGTCGACGACCGGGACCTCGGGCGCGTGTCGCGCGAGGGCTTCGGCGATGAGCGCGCGGTCGGCACCGATGAGGACGACACCGCGCAGACGGCTCGCGGACTTCTCGACGAGTTCGCCGAAGGTCGCGCCCTTGGCCAGTCCGCCCGCGATCCACACGATCGGGTCATAGGCGGCGAGGGACGCCTCGGCCGCGTGCGTATTGGTGGCCTTGGAGTCGTCGACGTAGGCGACGTCCGCCACGTCGGCGACCTTCTCGATCCGGTGCGGGTCGGGCCGGAACGCCCGCAGTCCGTCGCGTACGGCGGCCGGGGGCACCCCGTAGGCGCGGGCCAGCGCCGCCGCCGCGAGGGCATTGGCGATGTTGTGGGGCGCGGGCGGCTCGACATCGGCGGTCTCGGCCAGTTCCTGCGCCTGCTTCTGCCGGTTCCCGACGAAGGCGCGGTCGACGAGGATGCCGTCCACGACTCCGAGCTGGGAGGGGCCGGGTGTGCCCAGGGTGAAGCCGATGGCCCGGCACCCCTCCTCGACGTCGGCGGCGCGCACCAGGTCCTCGGTCGCGCCGTCGGCCGCGTTGTAGACGCAGGCGACGGTGTTGCCCTCG
This sequence comes from Streptomyces sp. NPDC004609, assembly GCF_042873655.1. NCBI lineage: Bacteria > Bacillati > Actinomycetota > Actinomycetes > Kitasatosporales > Streptomycetaceae > Streptomyces > Streptomyces sp. NPDC004609. The sequence continues at coordinate 86,043 of NZ_JBIALS010000026.1, forward strand.
TAGATCCGGCCCTTGTCGGCTGTGTACGCCTCCATGGAGCCGTGCCAGTCGATGTGGTCGGGCGCCAGATTGAGTACCGCGGCCGAGTGGGCGCGCAGCGAGGGCGCCCAGTGCAGCTGGTAGCTGGAGAGCTCGACGGCGAGGACGTCGTACTTCTCGGGACCGGTCACCGCGTCGAGGAGGGAGACCCCGATGTTGCCGACGGCGGCCGTGCGCAGCCCCGCGGCCTCCAGGATCGAGGCGAGCATCCGTACGGTCGTGGTCTTGCCGTTGGTGCCGGTGACGGCGAGCCAGGGAGCGGCGCCGGGTTCCCGCAGCCGCCAGGCGAGTTCGACGTCGCCCCAGATCTCCACGCCCGCCTTCGCGGCGGCCAGGAACAAGGGCTTGTCCGGCCGCCAGCCGGGCGCGGTGACGATGAGTTCGGTGCCGTCGGGCAGGGTCGCGCCGTCGCCGAGGCGCACCGTGATACCCAACGCCTCCAGCTCGGCCGCCTGGGCACGGGCGCGCTCGTCGTCCCCGTCGTTGACGACGGTCACGATCGCGCCGAGACCGTGCAGGACCTTCGCCGCGGGGATCCCGGAGACCCCGAGACCGGCGACGGTGACCCGCTTGCCCGACAGCTCCTGACGCGTACTCACTTGTCCGCCGCCCACCCCGCGTAGAAGAGACCCAGACCGACGATCACGCACATGCCCTGGATGATCCAGAACCGGACCACCACAAGGACTTCGGACCACCCCTTGAGTTCGAAGTGGTGCTGGAGGGGTGCCATGCGGAAGACCCGCTTGCCCGTCATCTTGAAGGAGCCGACCTGGATGACCACGGACATGGTGATCAGGACGAACAGTCCGCCGAGGAGGGCCAGCAGCAGTTCCGTGCGGGAGCAGATCGCGAGACCGGCGAGCGCGCCGCCGAGGGCGAGGGAGCCGGTGTCCCCCATGAAGATCTTGGCCGGTGAGGTGTTCCACCACAGGAAGCCGAAGCAGGAGCCCATGAGCGCCGACGCGACGACCGCGAGGTCGAGCGGATCTCGTACCTCGAAACAGGCGGACGGATTCGTCAGCGACAGCGCGTTGGCGCACGCCTCCTGGAACTGCCAGAGCCCGATGAAGGTGTACGCGCCGAAGACCATCACCGACGCGCCGGTGGCCAGGCCGTCCAGACCGTCCGTCAGGTTCACGCCGTTCGACATGGCGAGGATCATGAACAGCGCCCAGACCACGAACAGCACCGGGCCGATCGACCAGCCGAAGTCCGTGATGAAGGACAGCTTGGTGGAGGCGGGGGTGTTGCCGCGCTTGTCGGCGAACTGGAGCGACAGCACCGCGAAGGCGATACCGACGATCAGCTGGCCCGCCATCTTCGCCTTGGCCCGCAGACCGAGCGACCGCTGCTTGACGATCTTGATGTAGTCGTCGAGGAAGCCGACCAGGCCCATTCCGGCCATCAGTCCGAGCACGAGGACGCCGGAGAAGGTGGGCGTCTCACCGGTGATCACCTTGGCACAGGCGTACGCGATCAGCGTGGCCAGGATGAAGGCGATGCCGCCCATCGTGGGCGTGCCCTTCTTGCTGCCGTGGCTGCGCGGGCCGTCGTCCCGGATGAACTGCCCGTATCCCTTGCGGGCCAGGAGCTTGATCAGCAGCGGAGTGCCGATCAGGGTCAGAAAGAGCCCGATGGCCCCCGCGAAGAGGATCTGCCTCATCGACCGGCACCCTGCCCATCCGTGGGCACCGCGTTCTCGACCAGCGCCTGCGCGACCCGTTCGAGACCGACCGATCTGGAAGCCTTCACCAGCACGACGTCTCCCGGGCGCAGCTCACTGCGCAACAGGTCGACCGCCGCCTGCGCGTCGGACACGTGCACCGACTCCTCACCCCACGAACCCTCGTTGTATGCGCCCAGTCGCAACCAGGACGCTTCTCTGCCCCCGACCGCGACCAGCTTGCTCACATTGAGCCGGACGGCGAGCCGTCCGACGGCGTCGTGCTCCGCGAGCGCTTCGTCGCCCAGCTCGGCCATCAGTCCGAGCACCGCCCATGTCCGTCCCCCCCGGGCCTGTACGTCCTGTCCCATCGCGGCCAGCGCGCGCAGCGCCGCCCTCATGGACTCGGGGTTCGCGTTGTAGGCGTCGTTGACGATCGTCACGCCGTCCGGACGCTCGGTGACCTCCATGCGCCAGCGGGAGAGGGTACCGGCCTGCGAGAGCCCGAGGGCGATCTCGTCGGCGGACATCCCCAGCTCATGGGCGACGGCGGCCGCGGCGAGCGCGTTCGACACGTGGTGCTCACCGTACAGCCGCATGGTCACATCGCTGCACCCGGTAGGGGTGTGAAGCGTGAAGGAGGGCCGGCCCTGCCGGGTGAGCCGGACATTCTCGGCACGTACGCCGGCGGTAGCGGCCTCGCCGAAGGAGACGACCCGTGCCTTCGTCCGGGATGCCATCGCGTGTACGAGGGGGTCGTCGGCGTTGAGGACGGCGATCCCGCCCTCCTCGGCCGGCGGCAGGGACTCGACGATCTCGCCCTTGGCCTCGGCGATCCGCTCACGGCCGCCGAACTCGCCGATGTGCGCGGTGCCGACGTTCAGGACGAGTCCGACCTTCGGCGGAACGAGTCCGGTGAGGTAGCGGATGTCGCCGATGTACCGTGCGCCCATTTCCAGGACGAGGTGCTCGGTGGACTCGTCGGCGCGCAGCGCGGTGAGCGGAAGGCCGATCTCGTTGTTGAGGTTGCCCTCGGGGTAGACCGTCGGGCCCTTGCGCAGCAGGAGCTGGGCGATCAGGTCCTTCGTACTGGTCTTGCCGGCCGATCCCGTGAGCGCGACGACGGTGGTGCCCAGACGGGCCACGACATGGCGGGCGAGGGCACCGAGCGCCGCCGTGACGTCGTCCACGACGATCGCGGGCACGCCGACGGGACGGGTGCACAGCACGGCGGCCGCGCCGGAGGCGACGGCCCGTTCCGCGTAGTCGTGGCCGTCGACGCGCTCGCCGTCGAAGGCGGTGAAGAGGGCGCCGGGCACGGCCTCGCGGGAGTCCGTGACGACCGGCCCGGTGATACGTGCGGCCGGATCGGGTATGTCGTGCGGCTGCCCGCCGACGATGTGGGCGATCTCGGCGAGGGAGAGGGTGATCACTGGGTCATCCCCGGGTTTTCTGGTGGAGGGAGGCGCTGATGGCTTCGCGGAGTACCAGGCGGTCGTCGAAGGGGCGGACGACCCCGGCGACGTCCTGGCCCTGTTCGTGGCCCTTGCCCGCGACCAGCACGGTGTCACCGGGCTCGGCGCGGGCGACCGCCGCGGCGACGGCCGCCGCCCGGTCGGCCTCGACGATGACATGGCCGCGTTCATGGGCCGGGACCTCGGCAGCGCCGGCGAGCATCGCGGCGAGAATCGCGAGCGGGTCCTCCGAGCGGGGGTTGTCGGACGTCAGGACGGCGGTGTCGGCGAGCCGGGCCGCCGCCGCGCCCATCGGGCCGCGTTTGGTGGTGTCGCGGTCGCCGCCGCAGCCGAGGACGATGTGGATCCGGCCCTCGGTGACCTTCCGCAGGGACCGCAGGACGGATTCGACGGCGTCGGTCTTGTGGGCGTAGTCGACGACGGCGAGATACGGCTGGCCCTCGTCCACCCGCTCCAGCCGGCCCGGGACACCGGGGACGGTCGCGATGCCGTCGGCCGCGGTCTGCGGGTCGATCCCGGCGGCGGCGAGGGTGACGACGGCGGCGAGGGTGTTGGCGACGTTGAAGGCGCCGGGCAGCGGGGCCCGGGCGCGCAGGCGCTCCCCGCCGGGGCCCACGATCGTGAAGACGGACCCGAGCGCTCCCAGCTCGACGTCCTCGGCCCGCCAGTCGGCGTCCGGGCTGCCCTCGGTGGAGAAGGTGGTGACCGGTACGGACGCCTCCTTGGCCAGCCTGCGGCCGTACTCGTCGTCGAAGTTGACCACCCCGTGCCTGCTGCGGGACGGGGTGAACAGCTGCGCCTTCGCCCGGAAGTAGTCCTCCATGCCGGAGTGGAACTCCATGTGCTCGGGGCTGAGGTTGTTGAAGACGGCGACGTCGAAGACGCACCCGTCCACCCGGCCGAGCACCAGGGCGTGGCTGGAGACCTCCATGGCGACCACGTCGACGCCCCGCTCGCGCATCACGGCGAAGAGTGCCTGGAGGTCGGTGGCCTCGGGAGTCGTACGCTCCGACTTGAGGCGCTCGTCGCCGACGCGTGTCTCGACCGTGCCGATCAGGCCGGTGGAGCGGCCGGCAGCCCGCAGTCCGCCCTCGACGAGATAGGCGGAGGTCGTCTTGCCGGAGGTGCCGGTGATCCCGATCTGGAGGAGCCCCTCGCCGGGGTGTCCGTAGATCTCGGCGGCGAGTGCGCCCATCCGGCTCCGGGGGTCGTCGGTGACCAGGACCGGCAGTCCGGTGGCCCGGGCGCGTGCGGCGCCGGCCGTGTCGGTGAGGACGGCCGCCGCGCCCAGGTTCGCCGCCTGGTCCACGAAGTCCGCGCCGTGGACCCGGGCGCCGGGGAGGGCCGCGTACAGGTCTCCGGGGCGCACCGCGCGGGAGTCGTGGGTGATCCCGGTGACCCGGGTGCCCTCCGCCGCCGGTTCCGTCACCACCCCCAGCCGCTCGGCCAGCTCCCCGAGCGGAGTCGGGTGGGGCCGGTCCGGACGGGGCGCTCCCGGCTGCTGCGGCGGGGCGTCCTCGGGGGTGGTTCGGTGATGATCGGACTGTGGCACGGCGGTGAGCGTACCGGGCGCAGCGTGCGCGGGGCTAAATGAGCCATGCGCCGGGCCGTGGTTCCCGGAATCTGGGGTGATCGTTGTCACTGGTGGTTCCTTGGGTCATTCGGCGTGGCGGTGCGTGCCCCGGACCGGCCGGTCCCGTGGGCGTGCCGGTTTCGGGGGCCGGTCATTCGGCGGGCCTGAAGGTCACGGGCAGTCCGGCGGGCCCCTTGCCCGTCGGCGGCACCTGGAGGGTCTTCAGCGCGAACTCCATGACCTCCTGGTAGATCGGTCCGCAGATCTGGCCGCCGAAGTAGCTGCCCTTGGTCGGGTTCTGGATGGCGCAGTAGACGGTGATTCTGGGCTTGTCGGCGGGTGCGAATCCGGCGAAGGAGGCGGTGTAGCCGCGGTAGCGGCCGAGTTCGGGGTCGACGCGGTTGGCCGTGCCGGTCTTGCCCGCGACCCGGTAGCCGGGGATGCGGGCCTTGGTGCCGGTGCCCTCCTCGTCGCCGACGACGGACTCCAGCATCGTGGCCAGCGTCCGGGCGGTGTCCTCGCTGACGACCCGGGTCTTGCGGGGCGCGGGGGCGGCGGTGAACCGCCCGTCGGGTCCCTTGGTGCCGCGGACGAGGCTGGGCTCGATACGGAGTCCGCCGTTGGCGATCGTCGAGTAGACGGACGCGGCCTGCATCGCGTTGAGGGAGAAGCCCTGGCCGAAGGGGATCGTGTACTGCTGGGAGGTGGACCACTTCTGCGGCGGCGCGAGGATGCCCGGGGTCTCTCCCGGGTAGCCGAGCCCGCTGGGGCTGCCCATGCCGAACTTCCGCAGGTAGGAGTGGAGCACCTGGTTGGCCTGCCGCTGGGTCTCGCCGAGCTGGCCGGTCGCCAGGATGGTGCCGATGTTGCTGGACTTGGCGAGCACCCCGTTGAGGGTGAGATACCAGGTGGGGTGGTCGATGTCGTCCTTGAAGAGGCGGTCGCCGCGGTGCAGCCGGTTGGGGACGACGACATGGGTGCTCGGGGTGGCGGCCTTCTCCTCCAGCACGGCGGCCATGGACATCACCTTGGCGGTGGAGCCGGGCTCGTACGCGTCCTGGAGCGCGGCGTTGCCCATGGCGGCGGAGTCGGCCCCGCCGAGGTCGTTGGGGTCGAAACCGGGTGCGTTGGCCATGGCGAGGATCTCGCCGGTCCGGGTGTCCTGCACTATGACGTACCCGCGGTCGGCCTTGGACTTCGCGACCTGTTCGCTGATCGCCCGCTGGGCGGCCCACTGGATGTCCCGGTCGATGGTCAGCTCGATGTCCGAGCCGGGGACGGCGGGGGTCTCACGGGTGCCGCCCGCGGTGGGGACGCGCCGGCCGCCCGACTGGGCGTAGGTGACCTCGCCGTCCTGGCCGGCCAGCTCCTTGTCCAGCATGGACTCGATGCCTCCGCCGCCGCGGCCCTCGGCGTTGACGTATCCCAGTATCCCGGCGGCGAGTTCGCCGTTCGGGTACACCCGCTTGCTGCTGGGCTCCTGGAAGACCCCGGCGAGGACGTTGGTTCCGGGGCCGCCCCTGGCCCGGTCGGCCGCGGCCTTCTCGGCGAAGACGCCCTTGAGGTCCTTGATCTGGTTCCAGACCTGGGGGGTCTGGCGGCGCGCCAGGACCGTGTAGCGGGACTTGGGGGTCCTGAGCTTCTTCGCGATCTCCCCCGCGTCGGTTCCGAGGATCGGGGCGAGCAGCCCGGCGGCCCGTTCCGGCGCGTCGGGGGACTTGCTCTCCTCGGGTGTGAACAGCTTCGGGTCGGCCGTGATGTCGTACGCGTCGACGCTGGTGGCCAGGGCGATCCCGGTCCGGTCGGTGATCTCCCCGCGTTCGGCGGCGAGCTTGACGCTGAGGTAGCGGCTCTTCTCGGCCTTGGCCGCGTAGGCGTCGGCGTCGACGGCCTGCACCTGGAGCAGGCGTACGACGAAGGCCAGCATCACCAGGGTCAGGGCGAGGCTGACCAGGCGCAGCCGGGGGCGGGGACTGCCGAGCCGGAGGCTGCGCGGTGCCGGACGAGTGCGGCGGGGGGCGGGACGCCCGGACGGCCGTGGGGCCGGCCCGGGGACCCGGCGGCGCGGGGGCGCCTCGCGCGAGGGGCGGCGCGGGGGCTGGTCCCGGGAGGAGCGACGCGGGGGTGGTTCCTGGGAGGGCACTGCGTCACCTGCCGGAGGGCATCGGGGTCGACTTCGCGGGCGGGGCCGGCGGGATGGCCGGCGAGGGGTCGGGGGCCGTGGCGGCACCGGAGGGTGCGGAGGTCGTGGGGGCCGCCGGGGAGGACGACGTGCCGGACGCCCTGGGGGACGGGGATCCGGAGGCGCCGGAGGGGGCGGGGGCGGAGAGGGTGGGGGCGGGCGGTGCGGTCGCCTTGCCGGGGACCCCGCTGACCGTGCCGTCGGGGTCGATGAAGGCGGGCGGGCCGCCGGGCACCATGCCGAGTTCGCGGGCCCGGCGCTCCAGGGCGTCGGGGGCCGACCGGTCGTCGACGTCCCGTTGGAGGGCCTGCTGCTCGTCGGTGAGCTCGGTCGTCTTGCGTTTCAGCTCGCTCAGTTCGAAGGAACCCTCGTTGAGCGCGGAGTTCAGCATCAGCAGCATGATCAGTCCGCCGCCGAGGAGCGCCACGACCAGCAGGACGAAGGGGGTGCGGGCGGCGTTGCTGGGGCCCGCGGGCATCAGCCGGGCGAGTCTCGCGGCGCGTCCCCGGAGCTGCTTGGCCGCTGTGCTCACCGCGTCCTCCCGGTCCTCGCTCCGGCCGTTTCCCGGGCCGCCGCGCCCGCCGCCGTGGCCCCTGCCGCCGTCGGCAGGGGTGCCACAGGGGTCGCCTCACGCCGGCGCCCGCCGTTCATCGCGCGTCCTCACGGATGCGCTGTGCTCCTCTCAGACGCGCGGGGGCCGCGCGCCGGTTCTCCGCGACCTCTTCCTCGGTCGGGAGTTCCGCGCCCCGGGTCAGCAGCCTCAGCCGGGGCTGGTACTCCTCCGGTACGACGGGCAGCCCGGCGGGCGCGGTGGTGGCGGCGCCCGCCGCGAGGACCTGCTTGACCAGCCGGTCCTCCAGCGAGTGGTAGGACAGCACGGCGATGCGCCCGCCCACGGCGAGCGCCCCGACCGCACCCGGAATGGCCCGCTCCAGCACGCTGAGCTCGCCGTTCACCTCGATGCGCAGGGCCTGGAAGGTGCGCTTGGCGGGGTTGCCGCCGGTGCGCTTGGCGGCCTGGGGCAGCGCGTCCCGGATCAGCTCGACGAGCCGGGCGCTGTTGGTGAAGGGCTCCTTCTCCCGCTCCCGTACGACCGCGGAGACGATGCGCTTGGCCTGCTTCTCCTCGCCGTACGTCCGCAGGATCCGCACCAGCTCACCGGGCGGGTAGGTGTTGAGGACCTCGGCCGCCGGCACTCCGGTCGACTGGTCCATCCGCATGTCGAGGGGTGCGTCCTGGGCGTACGCGAAACCGCGCCCGGCCTCGTCGAGCTGCATCGAGGAGACCCCGAGGTCGAACAGGACGCCCTGGACGCGCGGGACCTCCAGCCGTTCCAGGACCCGGGGCAGCTCGTCGTACACGGCGTGGACGAGTGTCGCCCGGTCGCCGAAGGGCGCGAGCCGCTCGGCGGAGAGCCGCAGGGCCTCCTTGTCCCGGTCCAGCGCGATCAGGCGCGCCTCGGGGAACCGGGTGAGCAGTGCCTCGCTGTGTCCGCCGAGACCGAGGGTGCAGTCGACGACCACCGATCCGGGCTGTTCCAGGGCGGGGGCCAACAGGTCCAGGCACCGCTGGAGCATCACCGGGACATGTCGGGTATGGCTCAAGGCGCCCTCTCAGGTCCGGCGCGGGGCTGGAGCGACCGGCGAGCAGGGTGGAAGGCCGAGGCGTACGCCGCACACGCGGGGAAAAATCTTGGGAATGTGCAGGATGTTTCGGTGGACTGCGCGCCACTTTAGTCCACTGGTCTGCCCGGTCAATCAACCGGTCGACGGCGTGGCGTACGGGTTATGGAATCGGACACTTCACCCGAACGGGACCCCATGCATCCCCCCTGTGGGTTACCTCACAACAAGTGTGGTTGATGTTGTTTGTCGCGTCTCACAGCGGGATTCGGGCGGTGTGCGCATTACCTTCTTCGGTATGACCACTTCCGCGCACCACCCTGCCGACGCTGCGCGCACAGCCGGTACGGTCACCGATCGCCTCGTCGAAGCGAACAGGCGCTATGCCGACGGCTTCCAGGACCCCGGAATGGACGCGCGCCCGGTTCTGCGGGTGGCGGTCGTCGCGTGCATGGACGCGCGGCTCGACCTGCACGACGCGCTCGGCCTGGAACTGGGCGACTGCCACACGATCCGCAACGCCGGCGGCGTGGTCACCGACGACGTGATCCGTTCGCTGACCATCAGCCAGCGGGCGCTCGGCACCCGGAGCGTCATCCTCATCCACCACACGGGCTGCGGTCTGGAGTCCCTGACGGAGGACTTCCGCCATGAGCTGGAGGACGAGGTCGGACAGCGTCCGCCGTGGGCGGTCGAGGCGTTCCGCGACGTCGACCAGGATGTGCGCCAGTCGATGCAGCGGGTGCGCACCTCGCCGTTCCTGCTGCACACGGACGATGTGCGGGGCTTCGTGTTCGATGTGACGCAGGGGCTCCTGCGGGAGATCGACCCGGCCGCCTGACCCGAAAGGGCGGAAGGATGCGCTCCGCCCTGCGAGGGCGGGCCCGGCGGCCCGCCTCCGCGTGGAGGCATACACCATGTGTCGGCATGTGACGCGGGGAACACCTGGAGATATCGGGGTCAACCCGCCAAAACCGGAGCGGTTGTCCACAGGCGAGTGACACAACGCGGTAACGGCAACAAGAATGCGGGGGTGGCACCAGCCGGAACCTCCGGGAATCGGTGCCCGTATTTCGGGGTGGGCCGGGCCGTTCGACGTCCCGGCTTGTAGAACGGGCCGAGGAGGGCCGGGTGACGACCTATGACGATCGAGCTAGCCTCACAGACCTGACCGCCACAGCGGATCGTGTCCGCAGGTCGGTGGAGGGTGTGATCGAGGGCAAGCCTGAGGTCGTACGGCTTTCGCTGACCGTGCTGCTCGCCGAGGGACATCTGCTCATCGAGGATGTGCCGGGCGTGGGCAAGACGATGCTGGCCAAGGCGCTGGCGCGGTCCGTCGACTGTTCGGTGCGGCGTATCCAGTTCACGCCGGATCTGCTGCCGTCCGACATCACCGGTGTGTCGATCTACGACCAGCAGCAGCGTGACTTCGAGTTCAAACCGGGCGCGATCTTCGCGCAGATCGTGATCGGCGACGAGATCAACCGGGCGTCGCCCAAGACCCAGTCGGCGCTGCTGGAGTCGATGGAGGAGCGCCAGGTCACCATCGACGGCAGTTCGTACGAGCTGCCCAGCCCCTTCATGGTGGTCGCCACCCAGAACCCGGTGGAGATGGAGGGCACCTATCCGCTGCCGGAGGCCCAGCGCGACCGCTTCATGGCGCGGGTGTCCATCGGCTATCCCAGCGCGGACGCCGAGCTCCGGATGCTCGATGTGCACGGCGGTGTCTCCCCGCTCGACGACCTCCAGCCGGTGGCCCACGCGCACGACATCGTGAAGCTGATCGACGCGGTCCGCGGTGTCCATGTCGCCGAGGCCGTGCGGCGGTACGCGGTGGAACTGGTGGCCGCGACCCGCAGCCACCCGGATCTCCGGCTCGGCGCCTCGCCGCGCGCGACGCTGCATCTGCTGCGCGCCGCCAAGGCGACCGCCGCGCTGAGCGGACGGGACTACGCCCTGCCGGACGATGTGCAGTCCCTGGCGGTGCAGGTGCTGGCGCACCGGCTGCTGCCCACCGCGCAGGCGCAGCTGAACCGCCGTACCGCGGAGCAGGTCGTGCTGGAGATCCTCCAGCGCACCCCGGTGCCCACGGCCGACGGCAAGGAGATCCCGCTCGTCACGGGGCGCCCGTCCCAGGCGCTCTACGGCCCGTCGCCCGGCGCCCGGCGGCTGTGATGCCGGCCGGGGGGCCCGCCGCCGCGGAGGGCGAGGACACGGGGGGCGGGGTGCGGGCCGCTCTCGGCGGGCTGACCACCCGCGGCCGGTCGTTCGTCGCCGCCGGGGTGGCGGCCGCGGTGTGCGCGTACGTGCTCGGGCAGAGCGATCTGCTGCGGGTCGGGCTGCTGCTCGCCGTGCTGCCGCTGGTCTGTGTGGCCGTGCTGTACCGCACCCGCTACCGGGTCGCGGGCAGCAGACGGCTGTCGCCGTCGCGGGTGCCCGCGGGATCCGAGGCCCGGGTGCATCTGCGGATGGACAATGTCTCGCGGCTGCCCACCGGGCTGCTGATGCTCCAGGACCACGTCCCGTACGTGCTGGGGCCCCGGCCCCGGTTCGTCCTGGACCGGGTGGAGGCGGGCGGGCGGCGCGAGGTGTCGTACCGGGTCCGCTCGGACCTGCGCGGGCGCTATCCGCTCGGGCCGCTCCAGCTGCGGCTGAACGACCCGTTCGGCATGTGTGAACTGACCCGCTCCTTCAGCGCGTTCGACACCCTCACGGTCATTCCCCGCACCGAGTCGCTGCCGCCCGTGCGGCTGACGGGCGAGGCTTCGGGGCACGGGGACGGCCGGCAGCGCTCGCTGGCGCTCGCCGGGGACGACGACATCATTCCCCGCAGCTATCGCCACGGTGATGATCTGCGCCGGGTGCACTGGCGCTCCACCGCGCGGTACGGCGAGCTGATGGTCCGCCGCGAGGAGCAGCCGCAGCGGGCCAGATGCACGGTGCTGCTCGACACCAGGAGCATCGCCTACGAGGGTGTGGGCCCCGACTCGGCCTTCGAGTGGGCCGTCTCGGGTGCCGCGTCCTCGCTGGTCCACATGCTGGAGCGGGGCTACGCGGTGCGGCTGCTGACGGACACCGGGAGTTCGATGCCCGGGGAGGGCGCCGACGGCTTCGCCGGTTCGACCCAGGAGTCGGCCGACTCCGCGGGGCTGATGATGGACACCCTCGCGGTCGTCGACCACTCCGACGGTGAGGGGCTCTCGCCCGCCTACGACGTGCTGCGCGGCGGCGGCGAAGGGCTGCTGGTCGCCTTCTTCGGCGATCTCGACGAGGAGCAGGCGGCACTCGTGGCCCGCATGCGGCAGCGCAGTGGCGCGGCCGTGGCCTTCGTCCTGGACAGCGAGACCTGGGTGACGGGCGGGGCGGCGGCCGGTGAGGTCGAGGACCGGCTCCGGCAGCTGCGCGAGGCCGGCTGGACCGCGTTCGCCGTGTCACCGGGTTCGTCGCTGCCCGCGCTGTGGGAACAGGCGGGCGCGCAGCGCGGCGATTCCACCGGGATCGGTACGAACGGCAACACCGGGGGTTGGTCATGAGCGGTCGCGGACGGCTGACGCTCTGCGCGTACGCCGCCACACTGATGGCGTCGAGCGCGGTGCTTCCCCTGCTCGACTCACCCGGCTGGCTGGTACAGGCGGCGGTCCTGCTGGCGGTCCAGTCCGGTGCGGGCGCGCTCACCCGGCGCGTCCCGCTGCCCCGGCCGCTGACGGTGGCCGTTCAGGCGCTCACCGGGCTGGTGCTGCTGACCCTGGCCTTCGCCCGGGGCCAGGCGATCCTCGGGGTGCTGCCGGGGCCGCAGACGCTGGCGCGCTTCGGTGAGCTGCTGGCGGCCGGCGGCCAGGACATCGAGCGTTACGCGATACCCGCGCCCGCCTCGGACGGCATCCGGCTGATGGTGATCGGCGGGGTGCTGGCCATCGGCTTCCTGGTGGACACCCTGGCGGTGACGTTCCGCAGCGCCGCTCCGGCCGGTCTGCCGCTGCTCGCGCTGTACTCGGTGGCGGCCGGGCTCGCGGGCGGTGGGGCGAGCGCGCTGTGGTTCGTGCTCGCCGCGTCCGGGTATCTGCTGCTCCTGCTGGCCGAGGGCCGCGACCGGCTCTCGGCGTGGGGGCGGGTGTTCGGCGGCGGTCCGCCGGCCGCGGCGCGCGGTGCCGGGGCCTTCGAACCGCCGGGCCGTACTCCGCGGGCTCCCGTGCGCAGCGGACGCCGTATCGGCGCGCTGGCGCTGGGGGTGGCGCTCGCGGTTCCCGCCGCGCTCCCCGCGCTGGACGGCGGGCTGCTCGACGGCACGGCCGCCGGGAAGGGCTCGGGCTCGGGCGGCGGCACGATCTCCGCGGTGAACCCGCTGGTCTCCCTCCAGGACAGTCTGAAGCAGCCGGAGGACCGGGAGGTCCTGCGCTATCGCACGGGCGCACCGGACACCAAGGACCTGTATCTGCGGATCGTGTCGCTCGACAAGTTCGACGGGACGGCGTGGAAGACCTCGGAGCGCAAGGTCGGGGACGTGCCCGACCGGCTGCCGCAGCCGACGGGCCTGAGCGCTTCGGTCGCCACCGACGAGATCACGACGAACATCACCGCCGCCGGCTCCTACCGCCAGAGCTGGCTGCCGCTTCCCTATCCGGCGACACAGGTGAAGATCAACGGCCGGTGGCGCTACGAACCGGAGGGCCGCACCCTCGTCGGGGACAAGAACCAGACCACCGGTGGCGCCGAGTACACCGTCAGCAGCCTGCTGGTGAAGCCGACGGCGGAGCAGTTGGCCGAGGCCCCCGCCCCGCCCGCGGACATCGTGCGCGAGTACACCGAGGTGCCCGATTCCCTGCCCGACACGGTGAAGGAGACCGCGCAGAGGGTGACCGCGGGTGCGAAGAACGACTACGAGGCCGCGGTGAGGCTCCAGGACTGGTTCGCGGTCAACGGCGGCTTCACCTATGACGTCAACGTGGAGTCCGGCACGGGGGCCGCCGCGATCAGCCGCTTCCTCCAGCGCAAGGAGGGCTTCTGCGTCCACTTCTCGTTCTCCATGGCCGCGATGGCCCGGACGCTGGGGATTCCGGCGCGGGTCGCCGTGGGCTTCACGCCCGGCACGCCGGGGGCGGACGGCACCGTGTCGGTGGGCATCCGGGACGCGCACGCCTGGCCCGAGCTGTACTTCGAGGGGGTGGGCTGGACCCGGTTCGAGCCCACGCCCAGCCGGGGAAGCACACCCGACTACACCCGTCAGGAATCGCCCTCCGACGCACCCGCCGACCCGGCGGTGCCCGAGGCGACCGCGTCCGACGAGCCGTCCGCGACCCCCTCGGCCTCGGACAGCTGCCCTCCGGATCTCAGGCGTCGCGGTGAGTGCTCGGCCGCTGCCCCGGTGGAGGAGGGCACGCCCACCGATTCGGGGGCGTCCGGCGGAAGCCTGCTGCTGATCGCGCTCGGTGTGCCGGTGGCGCTGGCCCTGCCCCTGCTGCCGATGGCGTGGCGGATGCGGGTCAGGGCCCGGCGGCTGGGCTCCGGGGGGCGTGGCCCGGCGGAGGTCACGGCCCGCACCCTGGCCGTCTGGCTGGAGGTCTCCGACACGGCCTGGGACCACGGCATCCCGCCCGACGAGTCACTGACCGCGCGCAAGGCGGCGGCCCGGATCGTCCGGCTGGGGAATCTGGAGGGCGAGGCCGCCGACTCGGTGCACCGGGTCGCGAGCGCCGTCGAGCAGGTGCTGTACGCGCCGGAGCCACGGCCGGCGACCGGCCTGGTGGACGACGCCGAGCGGATACGGGCCGGTCTGCGCGCGGGGGTCGGCCGCAGGACACGTCTGCGGGCACACCTGCTGCCGCGTTCGGCCGTACGGGTGATCTGGGCGGCCTCCGCCCGCTGGACGGCCCTCACGGACCGCTGGAGCGCCCGCGTCCGGGCCTGGGGCCCGTCCCGTCGGCCCGTCTGGCCCCGTCTGCGGCCCCCGTCGAAACAGCGGGGCTGACCCGCCGTGACCGGTGGACGGGCCGCAGGGCCTCGTCCACCGGTCACGGCTCCCCGCGTCCACCGATCCTGGCTCCCTGTGGGACGGACGCCTCCCGGCCTGTCCGGCGGGAGCGCGATCCCGTTCTCCGCTCCCGTGGGCCTGCCGGGCCGGGCGGGAGAGCGCAGGAGAGCATGCGGCCGGGTTCCCCCGGCGCCCCGGGCGGGGGGGGCGCCGGACCGGAGACAGCACAGCGCCGGACCGGCTGAACCAGCCTGTCCGGCGCTTGAGGACAACCCAAAGCTTCAGGAGCAGCATGACCGGCGCTCGGGCGCACCCGGCCTCGGGCCGCGAGCACGCCACACGCGCGGGGCGCGCTTGAGGGCGATACGGCCCTCAGGGGCGGCGGTGCTTCAGTGGCCCTGCTCGTCGCGGCGGCGCTGCCACCGATCCTCGATCCGGTTCATCATCGACTTGCGCTGACGGGATTGACGGGGCTGACGGCGAGCGGTTCCCGCCGCGTCCCCCAGGGTCTGCTGCTCGCCCGGCTTCGGCGCCTTGCGCCATCCGGTGACCGCCAGGACCGCACAGCCCAGCATGACGAGGAACCCCACCACGCTGATCCAGATCTGCTGTGCGACCATTCCGGCCATGAGGAGCGCGATACCCACCAGGAAGCCTGCAACCGCTTGGTAGACCCGTCGCCGGGTGTACGTACGCAGCCCGCTTCCCTCAAGCGCTGTCGCGAATTTGGGATCTTCGGCGTACAGCGCTCGCTCCATCTGCTCGAGCATTCGCTGCTCGTGCTCCGAGAGCGGCACGGAGTCCTCCTAGTCGTCGGCCGCGGGGGCGACCGTTTGCGGCCCTTTCAGGATAGGCAGGGAATCGCCCCCGTGAAACCCGCCCTCTACGCCAATACGTCAAATCGCCAGTTTGGGCCGCCACGGCGGCTTGGCTGCTGAGGCGTAGATTCCCCAACATCCGATCCGTCATGCCGGATGATGTCCCTCGATCATACGGGGCGACCGCCACGATCGGGTGGTCTGTGGCGTACTCCATGTGCTGCTGCGCCGCTGATCAGGCGCGCTTCTCTCCCAGTACGTGCAACTGCGTGGCGACGGCGTGGAACGCGGGCAGTTCCGCCGCGGCGGACTCCAGTTTGAGGAGGGCGTCGAGAGCACCCGGTTCGGTGTCGACGAGGACTCCCGGAACGAGGTCCGCGAAGATCCGCACGCCGTGCACCGCGCCGACGTCGACACCGGCGTCCGCGGCCAGTCCGGTGAGCTGCTCGGCGGTGAAGCGCCGGGGCACGGGGTCGCCTTCGCCCCAGCGGCCCGCGGGGTCGGTCAGCGCCCGGCGGGCCTCGGTGAAGTGGCCCGCGAGCGCCCTGGCGAGAACGGCGCCGCCGAGCCCGGCGGCCAGCAGGCTGAGGGCACCGGCGG
The DNA here is from genome assembly GCF_042873655.1 of Streptomyces sp. NPDC004609. Classification (NCBI taxonomy): domain Bacteria; kingdom Bacillati; phylum Actinomycetota; class Actinomycetes; order Kitasatosporales; family Streptomycetaceae; genus Streptomyces; species Streptomyces sp. NPDC004609. The sequence continues at coordinate 101,986 of NZ_JBIALS010000026.1, forward strand.
GCCGGAGCGCGGCCACCGCGTTGCGCACACCCTCGGCGGGGTCGTCCACGTACTCCAGGACACCGTGGCAGAGCACCACGTCGTGGCCGCCGCGCTCGACGACGTCGAACAGGCCGTGGACATCGCCCTGCACGCCCCGCACCCGGTCGGCCACCGACGCCTCGGCGGCCCGGCGCTCCAGCGCGAAGAGCGCGTTCGGACTGGGGTCGACCACGGTGACCCGGTGGCCGAGCTGGGCGACGGGGACCGCGAAGGAGCCGCTGCCGCCGCCCGTGTCGAGGACGTCCAGGGTGTCGGCCCCGGTGGCTTTGAGCCGGCGGTCGATGGCGTCCTTGAGGACCTCCCAGACCACGGAGGTACGGAGGGAGGCGCGGGGCGGGCGCGGTGTGGTCTCCCCACGGGGGGACGGATCCGGCACGGCAGTTGACTCCTCGGACAGTGCCGCCTCCGCCCGCGGGCGCGGGCGGGGCGGGTGATGTGCGGTGACCCGCGGCCGCGGACGGCCGGGGTCGATGGACTCTCGTCTGACTGAGAACGACTCCCACCCTATTGCCTCTCTCCGGTGCGCCGTCGTCCCGGCGGGCCCCGGCGAAGACGGCCCGGGGCCGCCGCGGACCCGGCTTCCGCAGCTCGCCCGGGGGTCGCAGCGCGGTGGAGCGCGGCACGGGCCGACGGCGCGCGAGAAAGCTCCCGTACGGCTGCGCGCCCCCGAACTCCCCGGGGGCCGCGGCCGGGTGGCGCCCCCGCGTCCGGCCGTCCGCGGTGGAGCGCGGCGGGGTCACCCGGCGGCACCCCCCGGCTCCGGCTGCTCCGCCCTGGGCTGCGGCAGCACCGGCTGGAGCACCAGCATCCGCTCCACCAGGCGCAGGAACATCGCCGCGTCCCGGAGCAGGTCCTCGGCGTCACGGCTGCTGGCCGCGCCCTGTATGCCCGCCTCCGCGCGGGCCCTGCGCCGGGCGCCCGCGGCGAAGTGGGCGCTCCACTCGGACAGTTCGGGCGCCGACTCGGGGAGCAGTTCCCAGGCGCTCCGTATCCCCGCCCGCCGGCCGCGCCGGGGAGCGGTGCCCTGGCCCCGGCGGGCGGGGGCCGGGGTGCTCTCGGGATAGCCGCGCGCGGCGAGCACGGCGGCGGCCGTGCGCAGGGCGGCCAGATGCGCTGTGGCGTACCGCTCGTTCGGCGTTTCGAGCGTCGCGGCCTCGTCCAGTCCCGAGCGGGCCTGGGCGAGGAGGTCGAGGGCGGCGGGCGGTGCCGAGGCACGCCGCAGCACGGGGTGCACATCGCTCGCCGGCCCGGTCAGTGAGGGGACAGGGCCGGTGGCGCGGCGCCGGTGCGCGGCTGCCGCGTGGAAGCTGGCCATGACGAACCTCCTGTCGTCGTGTGACGGCGCTGTGGCCGTATGTGTCCATCGTGAGGGCCCCCACTGACAATCGGCTCCGACCTGCGGTTTTGCCTTCGAGTACCCCGCGCACTAGCTTTTGCACTGACCAGTCAGTTCAAAGGGAGGGTGTGTGGACAGCCCACAGGGGGCGGCCGTTGTCGCCGAGGGCCTCGGGCTGAGGGGGCCTCGCGGATGGGCCTTCCGCTCGGTGGACATCGACGCCGGGCCGGGCTCGCTCATCGCCGTCGAGGGCCCGTCGGGCACCGGCCGGACCTGTCTGCTGCTGGCACTCACCGGCAGAATGCGCCCCGCCGAGGGCCGCGCCGAGGTCGGCGGCCTGGCGCTGCCGCGCAGGATGGCCGCCGTCCGCGGGATCAGCGCGCTGGGACACGTACCGGGGGTGAACGAGCTCGACCCGGCGCTGACCGTGGCCGAGCATCTGCGGGAACGCGCCCTGCTGCGGCGCCGTTTCGACGGCTCGCTCCGGGCCCTGCTGCGCCCGCGCGCCGACCGGGCGGCCGACGCCCGGCGCCGGATCGACGAGGCGCTGGAGACGGCCGGGCTGGACCTCGCCGGGCTGGTGAAGGAGGGGCGGACGCCCGTACGCGACCTGGAGCGGCTGGAGGCCCTGCGGCTGTCAGTCGCCCTCGCGCTCATCGGCCGCCCCCGGCTGCTCGCCGTCGACGACACCGATCTGAAGCTCTCCGACAGCGAACGGGCCGGAGCCCGGGCGCTCCTGCGCGACGTCACCGGGTCCGGCACGACGGTGCTGGCCGTGTGCAGCCGGGCCCCGAAGGGCAACGTGACCGTCGTCCGCACCGGCGACGACACGGCACACGGGGACCGCGGCCTCGGCGGAACCGCGAGGTCCGGCGGCGCGGACCGCGACCACCCGGACCACCCGGACCACCCGGACCACCCGGACCAGGGTGACACCGACACGGACCGTCCGGGCCCGGAGCCCGCGAACCCGGACGGCGAGGACACGACCGGCGGCGCCCGGGCCGGACGCGCCCCGGGCCGGAGCACCACGGCCGGGGACGCCGTGACCGGGCACAGCGCCACCAGGCACGGAGCAACCGGGGGCGGCATGGCCGGGAAGGGGGCCTCCGATGCGTTCACCGCGACTGGCCGCGCTTGAGCTGAAGCGGTTCGGCCGGGGAAGGCTCCCCCGCGCCGCGCTGGTGGCGATCGTCCTGCTGCCGCTGCTGTACGGCGCGCTGTATCTGTGGTCCTTCTGGGACCCCCACGGACAGCTCGACCGCGTCCCCGTCGCCCTCGTCAACGAGGACGAGGGCGCCACCGCCGACGGCAAAAAGCTCACGGCCGGTGACGAGATCGCGGACGGCCTGCGCGAGAGCGAGGTGTTCTCCTGGCACGAGGTGAGCGCGGCCGAGGCCCGCAGGGGCGTCGAGGACGGCGCGTACTACCTGTCGCTGACCGTGCCGGAGGACTTCAGCAGGCGGATCGCGTCGAGTTCGGGCGACTCGCCCGAGACCGGCGCCCTTCAGGTGCGTACGAACGACGCCAACAACTACATCGTCGGGCAGATCTCGCAAACCGTCTTCTCCGAGGTCCGCACCGCCGCGTCGACCAAGGCGTCCCGCTCCTTCCTGGACCGCATCTACATCTCCTTCTCGGACATCCATGACGCGACCGCCGAGGCCGCGAAGGGCGCCGACGAGCTCAAGAGCGGCATCGGCGAGGCGAAGAAGGGCTCCGAGGATCTCGCGGACGGTCTCACGAACGCCAAGGACAGCAGCGGCAGGCTGGCCGGCGGCCTGGCGAAGCTCAAGAAGGGCGCGAGCGACCTCGAAACGGGCTCCCGGCAGATCGCGGCCGGCACCCGGAGTCTCGCCGAGAAGGTCAACGGGGTCGCCGCCGGCGTCCGCCCGTATCTCAAGGACGACGGCACGTCGATCGGCAACACCGCCCGGCTGGTCGCCGACTCCGCCCAGGCCGTACGCAACAACCTGGACGGCCTCGTGAAGGCGGCCCCCGGGACATCCGCGCTCGCCGACGCCTCGGCCCAGGAGCTGCGGTCGGTCCACACGGCGCGCTGCGCGGACGCGGCGACGGCCGATCCCGAGGTCTGCCCGGCCCTGAAGCGCGCCATGGTCGCGGCGACCGATGTCGCCCGGATCGCCGGCGACGTCGACACCCTGGTCAAGGACAGCAAGGGCGATCTGAAGAAGCTGGACGGCCAACTCGCCGACCTCCGGACGAAGGCGGCGGACCTGGCCGACCGCTCGCCCCGCCTGGACGAGGACCTCACGTCCGCCGTCACCAAGGTCAACGCGCTCGACGCGGGCGCGCGAAAGGTCGCCGAGGGAGCGGACTCCCTCCACACCGGCCTGACCACCGCCACCTCCGGCTCCAGCGAACTGGACAGCGGGGTCGGCAGACTCAGGAAGGGCGCCGGGAACCTCGACGGCGGTCTGTTCAGACTCACCGACGGTTCGGCCGAGCTGGCGGGCGGGCTCAACGAGGGCGTCACGAAGATCCCCGACTACGGCAAGGAGGAACGCGACCGCCGTACGGAGGTGATGGCCGACCCGGTGAAGCTCGCCGCGCAGTCCCTGCACCGGGCTCCCAACTACGGCACCGGCTTCGCGCCCTACTTCATCCCGCTCTCCCTCTGGGTCGGTTCGATGGTCGCGTACATGATCATCCAGCCGCTCAACCGGCGGGCTCTCGCCACCGGGGGCTCCGCCTGGCGGATCGCGCTGGCGGGCTGGCTGCCGGTGGTGGCGATCGGGCTGGTGCAGGTGGCCGCGCTGATGTCCGTACTGCACTGGTCACTCGGGCTCAGGATGGCGCACGCGGCGGCGACGCTCGGCTTCCTCGCGCTCGTCGTCTGCTGTTTCGCCGCGATCATCCAGTGGCTGAACGCCCGTTTCGGGGCGGCCGGACGCATTCTGGTCCTGGCGGTGCTGATGCTCCAGCTGACCTCGGCGGGCGGCACCTACCCCGTGCAGACCAGCCCGGGCTTCTTCAACGCGATCCACCCCTTCCTCCCGATGAGTTACGTCGTCGAGGCACTGCGGAGGCTCATCACGGGAGGCGGGCTCGGCCCGGTGTGGCAGGCGAGCGCGGTCCTGCTCGCCTTCACCGCGGGCGCTCTCGCGCTCACCGCCCTGTCCGCGCGGCACAAGCAGGTGTGGACGCTGGACCGGCTGCACCCCGAGCTGAGTCTGTAGACCGGCCGATGTGGACGAAGGGGCAGATGAGACCGGTGGGAACCCGGTCTGCGGACCCCGTGAGACCTGTGAGAATCGACACCATGGATGCCATGGACAGCACCAGCACCCGACGCCGGGCGACTCGGGCGAAGCTCTACGAGGCCGCGGTGACGCTCATAGCCGAGCAGGGCTTCTCCGCCACGACCGTGGACGAGATCGCCGAGCGCGCCGGGGTGGCCAAGGGCACGGTCTACTACAACTTCAAAAGCAAGACCGAGCTGTTCGAGGAACTTCTGCGGTTCGGCGTCGGTCTGCTGACCGCATCGCTCCAGTCCGCCGCCGACGAGACGGCGGAGCACGACGGCACCAAGGTCGAGGCGCTGGACGCGATGATCAGGGCCGGACTGGTCTTCATCGACCGCTATCCGGCCTTCACCCAGCTGTACGTCGCCGAACTCTGGCGCACCAACCGGGCCTGGCAGTCGACCCTTCTGGTGGTGCGGCAGCAGGCGGTGGCCGTGGTCGAGACGGTGCTCAGGGAGGCCGTCGAGGGCGGTGAGCTGAGCGCGGAGATCGACATTCCGCTCACGGCCGCGGCGCTGGTCGGGATGGTGCTGGTGGCCGCGCTGGACTGGCAGTCGTTCCAGCCGGAGCGCTCGCTCGACGAGGTCCACGCGGCGCTCTCGCGGCTGCTGCACGGCCGGGTGAGCGGACGCTGAGGGCCCCTCGGCCGCGGCGGGATCTCCCAGCCGGGCCGGGGCTTCGGCCACGCCGGCGCCGGGCCTGAGCGAAGCCCCGGGGGCCCGCCGCGACACTCACAGAAGCGGTGGCACGGACAGCGCCCGCCGGGCGTTCGAGGTGCCCCGGCGGTGGACGGCCCGGCGTGAACCGGGCACGGAACGACGCCGGTCCGGCCAGGGCTCGATTCCCGAGCCCCGCCGGACCGGCGTCCCCCGTGTCCCCGTTCTCCCCCGTGTGTTCCCCCGTGGTCCCGGGGAACCCCCTTGCGCGGGGTCCCCCGTCCTGCGTCCCCGTTCGTCGGGGGACCGCGCCGTTCCGCCGCCCCGTGCCGTCGGTACCGGCGCCGCGTCCCCCTCCGTGGTCTCCACTCTTCCGTCCGCGCAGGTGGGAGCCCATCCGCGCGGATACTCATCTCGTTCCGTAGGTACGCGTACTCAGTTGTCCGTACCCATGCCCATCACCTGTGCGTGTTCTCCCCCTTGTGCCTGGTTTTCCCCGTCCGCCCGGCGCGGCGGCTGGCTACGATCACGTCCGTGTCTGTACTCCCTCTCGTCTTCACCAGCGGCTGGGCCAGCGGGATCAACGCGTACGCGGTGGTCCTGCTGTTGGGCGTCTTCGGGGCCACCGGGCTCTCCGACGACGTGCCCGACACCCTTCAGCGCACCGATGTCCTGATCGTCGCCGCGGTGCTCTTCCTGTGCGAGGCGGTGGCGGACAAGATCCCCTACGTCGACTCGGTCTGGGACTCGGCGCACACCGTGATCCGCCCGCTGACGGGTGCCGTGGTGGCCGCGCTCCTGGCGGGCCAGAGCGGCTCGCTGCCGGAGATCGCGGCCGGTGCGGTGGGCGGCTCGACCGCCCTGATGAGCCATCTGGTCAAGGCCGGGACGCGGATGGCGGTCAACACCTCTCCGGAGCCCGTCAGCAATATCGCCATGAGCATCGCGGAGGACCTGGGCGTCGCCGGACTCATCACGTTCGCGATCTTCCATCCCGTGGCGGCCGCGGTCATCGCCGGTGTGCTGCTGGTGCTCGGCATCGTGACCGTACTCTTCCTGGTGTCGAGGATCCGGAGATTCCGGCGGCGCAGGGCCCGGCGGCGGCAGGAGAAGCGCCTGGCGGCCCTCCGCACCGGCGCAGGCCCACCGGGTTAGCGGCTTTCGTTCGGATCGTGCCGGGCTCGCGGGTCATGGCACCGCGGGTCACGACTCCCCGGCCGGACTGTCGGTGGTGGTCGGTAGAGTCCCCGGCATGGCAAGGATTGCGGTGATCGGCGCCGGGATGGGCGCCATGGCGGCTGCCGCCCGGCTGGCCGTGGCGGGCCACCGGGTGACGGTGTACGAGCGCTCGGAGACGTACGGGGGCTCGGTGGGCGTCTTCGAGCGCGACGGCTTCGTCTTCGACACGGGCCCCGCGCTGCTGCATCTGCCCGCCGTCTGGCGCGATCTGTTCCTGAAGACGGGCAAGGAGTCACTGGAGCGGTGCGTCGGCCTCGTCCAGGTCGACCCGGCCGGCCTCCATGTCTTCGCCGACGGCACCGAGGTCCCGCTGCCGAGCGCGTCGCGGGCGGGGATCGTCTCCGCGCTGGCGTCCGCGCTGGGCGCCGGGGCGGGCGAGCGGTGGGGCGCGTTCCTGGACCGGGCCCGGGACGCCTGGGACCGTTCCCGCCGTCCGCTGCTGGAGGAGCCCCTGTGGTCCGACTGGCGGGTGCTGGAGCGCGACCCGTACCCCGCGCCGCGCCGCCGCGCCCTGCTGCGTACGAGGACGGCGTCCACCGTCGCCGAGGTCGGCGCCTGGGAGCTGTCCGATCCCCGGCTCGCGGCGCTCTTCGAGAGCTGTGTGCTGGGGTACGGACTGGACCCGCGGCACGCCCCCGCGGGCGCCGCGCTGCTGCCGTACATGGAGCAGACCTTCGGAAGCTGGTACGTGGAGGGCGGACTGCGGGAGCTGGCCCGGGCGGTGTACGAGAGGTGTCTGGCCCGCAGGGTGGAGTTCGCCTTCGGCTCCGAGGTGACCGCGGTCGTCGAGAAGGACGGCCGCGCCGCCGGAATCGAGCTGTCGGGGGGCTCGGTCGTCGAAGCCGGCCATGTGGTGGCCGGCACGGACGCGCAACGGCTGGCCGGGCAGGACCTGTGGCATGAGGGAGACGTACGACCGCGCGCGGGTGCCGGCGGTGAGCCGCTGCCGGGCAGGTTCACGGTGCTGCTGGCGCTGCGTGGGGCCGGGAAGGCGGATGCCGCCCACCGGAGCGTGGTGCACTCTCCCGACACCCTGGCGGAGGCGGCGGCCGTCTTCGGGGGTGCGGCGGCCGACCGGCCCACGGTCACCGTGCTGCGCCCGGACGATCCGCGCACCCGGCCGGACGACGGACACGAGGCCGTCACCCTGACGGCGACGGTCGCCGGGCACGGCGGCCGGGTCGACTGGACCGACGGGGCGCTGCGCCGGCGGTACACGGAACTGCTGATCGACACGGCGGGCGCGGCTCTGGGAGGGGCCGGGGAGATACGCGACCGGCTGCTCTGGCACGAGACCATGACACCGGCCGAGACGGGCTCCTTGCCCGCACCGGCTCTGGCGGGACCGGGCGGCCGCTGGCTGCATCCGTCGAACAGCACCCGCCTGCCGGGGCTGTATCTCGTCGGTGGCCGGTCGCATCCGGGCGGAGGGCTGGCCCACGCGGGGATGTCCGGAGCGCTGGTGGCCGGTCTGATCGTGGAGGGAGCGGGCTTCCGCGGCTCGCAGTGAGCGGGGTTCGGCCGGACGTACGGCGCGGAAGGCGTGCCGCTCCGGGGAGGGCGGCCGGCAGTCTGCGCCCCGGACCCGGCGGTGGCCCGGCATGCGCACGGTGCCGGGCGGGCACCCGGCCTGAAGGGCGGTGCCGGCCGGACGCAACGGATCCGGTACGGCTGCCGGGGGCCTGATCGGCACACCGGGCGGGGCAGGGTGCGGGGCCGGACTGCGGGCGGCCCGCCGACACCGTCAGTAGCGGAATTCCTGCTGCTCGTTGGGCCCCGGCTCGTAGTCGTACGGAGCGGGCTCCTGCGGCCCGCCCGGCTCGGGATCGCGCTGCTGGGGCACCCACACCCCGCCCGGGGGCGTCTCCGGGTACGGCTGCGGCGCGTAGTACGGGTCCGGGGTGTACGGCTGCGGGTTGCCGAAACTGTCGTAGCTCTCGTAGGCGCTGTACTGCTGACCGCCCACATAGGGGTCGGAGTACGCGGCGTACTGCCCCTGGCCCGGCCCGTAGTCGTACTGCTCGCCGGTGTCCTCCGCGCCGGGCCCGGGGACGTAGTAGGGGTCGAACGCGCCGCAACCCGGACCGCCCGGTTCCTGCTCCGGTCCCGGCCCCTGTTGCGCCGCGGCGAAGCCGGTGTCGCTGTACACGCCGTACTGGCCGGTGTCGTCCGGCATCGGCTCCGGCTCGTACACGGCCCCCTCCCCGGTCTCCGGTCCGGCCGGGGTGAAGGGATGAGCGGCCGCGGCCTGCTCGGACGTGCTCTCCTCCAGGCCGGAGACCTCCAGCGAGGCGACGGCCGACTCCTGCGCGGAACCCGCCTTGCGGCGGCGGCTCGCACCCGGGCGTCCGCCGATCGCCCAGCCCGTGGAGAAGCCCTTGCGGAAGGAGAGCGTCACATAGGTCTGGCCGACCGCGAAGACGAGCACACCGAGCCCGATCACCGCTCTGGAGGCCATCAGCACCCCGAGGACCACGGTCAGAAAGCCGCCGAAGGCGAGCAGGCGCCAGCGCAGCCGCGCCTTGTACTGCAGCAGCACCTCACCGAGCAGCCACAGAGCGACGATGCCGAACGCGATGTAGAGGACCGTAAGCCCCATGCCCGCCCCTCTCCCCCGGCCGCCGTCGGATACGGCCGATCAGGACTGCTTGTGCAGCCCGAGATTCTCGTAGATCTCGAGCGTCGCGGTGGAGTTGTTGAGGGTGATGAAGTGAAGGCCCGGAACACCCTCCGAGAGCAACCCCGCACAGAACTCCGTTGCGAACTCGATACCCAAGGAGCGTACAGCGGCCGCGTCGTCCTTGACCGCGAGGATCCTGTCTTTCAGGTGGGACGGGACAGCGGCGTTGCTCAGCTGGGCGAAACGTTCGAGCTGCCGGACGCTGGTGACCGGCATGACCTCGGGGATGATCGGCGTTTCGCAGCCCGCGGCGGTCACCCGGTCCCGCAGCCGCAGATAGTCCTCGGGCTTGAAGAACATCTGGGTGATCGCGTAATCCGCCCCGGCCCGGCACTTGTCGACGAAGTGCCGGATGTCGGTGTCCCAGTCCTCGGAGCGGGGGTGCATCTCGGGGAAGGCCGCGACACCGACGCAGAAGTCGCCGGACTCCTTGATCAGCCGGACCAGCTCCGCCGCGTACCGCACGCCCTCGGGGTGCTTGACCCACTCGGCCTGGGGATCGCCGGGCGGGTCGCCCCGGACGGCGAGGATGTTCCGGATCCCGGCGTCCGCGTACTGGCCGATCATGTTGCGCAGCTCGGCGATGGAGTGGTTCACCGCGGTGAGATGCGCGACGGGCGTGAGGGTGGTGTCGGCGGCGATCCGCTCGGTGGCCCTGACCGTGCCGGCGCGGGTGGAGCCTCCGGCGCCGTAGGTCACGGAGACGAAACTCGGGGCCACGGCCTCGACCCTGCGCAGCGCGTTCCAGAGGTTGCGCTCGCCCTTCTCCGTCTTGGGAGCCCAGAACTCGAAGGAGTAGGACGTCCTGCCGGTGGCGAGCAATTCGCGCACCGTCCGTGCGCGATCCGTCCGGGTGGAAGGTGTTCCGAGGGCCATAGTCGCAGGCTATCCAGGGTCGGAGGGTCTCCCAACCGCAGTCCACCCATCGGACAGCGGTGGGGACCGTTCGACCGGGCCCGCCCTGCGGGCCGGACCGGACGAGTGAGGAGGGGGCCGGTGGAGGGGCTTCTCCCACGCCGGAGCCCTGCCGGAAGGCCGCGGACCGGGGCCGCTGTCGTGGCCGGAGGGCTACGGGGAAGACGTGCTGCGCCGGGGGTGCAGGGGCCCGGCGCGCCCCGTCCGGCGGGCCCGCCGGACGGGGCGGGGCGGTCAGTCGGAGCGGGCGCGGATCCGCTTGCTGAGGTGGGCTGCCGCGGCTGCGGGGTCGGAGGCTTCCGTGATGGCCCGGACGACGACGATCCGGCGGGCTCCCGCGTCCAGGACCTCGTCGAGGTTGTCCGCGTCGATCCCTCCGATGGCGAACCAGGGCCGGTCGGTCCCGAGCGCGGCGGTGGCACGGACGAGTTCCAGCCCGGGGGCGTGCCGTCCGGGCTTGGTGGGGGTGGGCCAGCAGGGTCCGGTGCAGAAGTAGTCGACGCCGGGCTCGGCGGCCGCGGCCACGGCCTCGGCCTCGGTGTGGGTGGAGCGGCCGATGAGGACGCCGTCGCCGAGGATCGTCCGGGCGGCGGGCACGGGGAGGTCGCCCTGTCCCAGATGCAGCACGTCGGAGCCGGTGGCGTGGGCGACGTCCGCCCGGTCGTTCACCGCGAGCAGCTTGCCGTGCCGACGGCAGGCGTCGGCGAGGATCCGCAGGTACTCCAGTTCCTCGGCCGCCTCCATGCCCTTGTCACGCAGTTGCACGATGTCGACGCCGGAGGTCAGGACCGCGTCCAGGAACCCGGCGAGATCACCCCGCTCTCTGCGCGCGTCGGTGCAGAGGTACAGGCGCGCGCCGGACAGCTGCTCACGAACCGTGGACATGACGCATTCCCCCCGGTGGGTCGGCGGTGTGCGGGCCCGCCGGGCGCGCCCGCACACCGCTGGGTGTGTCTTCGTGTGGTCGCGGGCTCGGGCCTCAGACGGCGAGCGCCTGGGCCCGGCGCTTCACCTCCGTGCCGCGATTCTCGCTGAGCGCCTGCGCGGGGGTGCCGGGCAGGGTCGGGTCCGGGGTGAAGAGCCACTCCAGCATCTCTGCGTCGGTGAAGCCGTCGTCCTTCAGGAGCGTCAGGGTGCCGGAGAGGCCCTTGACGACCTTCTCGCCGCTGATGAAGGCGGCGGGAACCATGAGCACGCGGTTCTCACCACGGCGCACCGCGATCAGCTGGCCCTCCTTGACCAGCTGCCGGACGCGCGTCACCTCGACATCGAGCTTTTCGGCGATGTCGGGCAGCGTGAGCCATGCGGGGACGAGAGCATCGATCTTTGCGTCAATCTCGGTCACGGGACAAGCCTGCCATCTGGGACTGACAGTGGGTAGCGGGAGCCCCCGGCCGGCTGCGGCCAACCGGGCCGCGGTCCGGGCACCGCCGCTGGTCAGAGCCGGATTCCCGGACCCCGGACGGCTCAGAGGGACGCGGCCTTCAGAGGGACCGAGGGGTCGGCGGCGCGCTGTGCGTCCAGCCGGCCGCCCGACTGGATGACCTTGCGGCCCTGTGCCAGATCCCTGGGCCTGCCCACGGCGAGCAGCGCGATCAGGGCTCCTTCGCGCAGCCACAGCACCGTCCAGGCCGGGTCCGCGGGGTCCCCGCGCCAGACGGTCGTATCGGCGTCGGTGTGATCGCCCGCGTACTGCACGAACCGTCCGAACTGCTCGGACCAGAAGTACGGCACCGGGTCGTAGACCGCCGGTGGCTCCCCCGGTGCGCCCGGTGAGGTTCCGGCCGCCGGTCCGGTGGCGGCGCCGGTGACGGGGCCCGTACCGGAGAGGCCGTGGGCGGCGTCGGCGGCCTCGACGCGGGCGATGACGTTGGCGGCCACGGTGCGCGGCCCCTGGAGGGCGTTGTCCCAGTGGTGGACGAGCAGCCGCCGGCCGTAACGGGCGGAGGGGAAGGAGGCGCAGTCCCCCACGGCGTACACATCGGGCTGCGAGGTGCGCAGATACCGGTCGGCGGTGATCGCGCCGTCCGGGCCGGTCTCGATCCCGGAGCCCGCGAGCCAGGCGGTGGCGGGGCGGGCGCCGATGCCGACGACCACGGCGCCCGCGGCGATCCGCCGCCCGTCCGCCAGAACGACCGCGCCGGGCTCGACGCCGGCCACGCGCGCATGGGTGATCAGTTCGGTTCCGAACTCCGCGTACCACTCGGCCATGGGGGCGGTGACCTCGGCGGGCAGCGCGCCCGCCAGCGGCCGGTCCGCGGCCTCGACGACCGTGACCGAGCAGCCCGCCCCGCGGGCGGCGGTGGCGAACTCCGCGCCGATCCAGCCCGCGCCGACGACCACGATGTCGTGCCGTGTGCCGAGGACGGGCCGGAGCCGCTCGGCGTCGTCCAGGGTGCGCAGCAGGTGGACCCCGGGCACGGACGCGATGCCGGGCAGACCGATCGGTTCCGCACCGGACGCGATGACGAGGACGTCGTACGGGACGGGCCCGGCCTCGGTGTCCAGCTCATGCGCGCCCGGGCGCACCGCGGTCGCCTCACAGCCGAGGCGGAGCTCGACGGCGAGCTCCTCGAAGTCGACCTCGAAGGCCGATCCCTCCGCCGTGCCGAGGAGGATCGCCTTGGAGAGCGGTGGCCTGTCGTACGGCTGATGGGGTTCCGCGCCGATGACGGTGACGGAGCCGGTGAATCCCTCTTCACGCAGGGCGACGGCGGTCTGCACACCGGCCATGCCCGCTCCGACGACGACCACGCGGCGCGTCCGCTGCTGTTTCTGCTGCTCGCTCACCCGTCAACCTTACGCACCTGACGGACCGTCAGAAAAGAGGCTCCCCCTCACGGCCCCGCGCTACGGCCCCGCGGGGAGCCCACGCCGCGCTGTCGCCGCTCCTCCACGACGCTCGTCCCGCGCCCCGGCTGTGACTCCCACTCCCAGCTCTCCTCAAGGCGCACCCGCCCGTCGGGCAGCTCCACGACCGTCGAGACACAGTGCCCCGACGAGGTGGTGCCGTCCGTCTTCAGCTGCACATAGCGGAAATCGAGCCGGTCGCCGTCACGGGTGCCCACCAGATGCCCCCGGACCACGTCCCCGCCTGCGTACTCGGCCCAGATCCGGCCCTCCTCCTCGTGGTACGCGAACCGGGTGCGGGTGCCCACCTGGCCCGGGGCCTGATCCGCGACCGGGGAGAGCACCAGTCCGTCGAGCGACCTTGCCATGGCGACTCACTCCCTCGTGCTGCGCCCTCCCGGGCGGCGGCGGGCGGGGGCCGCCGCCCGGCACCACGTCTACTGCGAGTCGAGGGCTGGGGTTAGGGTGGCCACCGTAAAGCACTCGCGGGAGTCCGGACGCACCGGGCTGAGAGGGAGGCTGGACGGCCTCCGACCGTACGAACCTGATCCGGGTCATGCCGGCGAAGGGAGGGGCTCGCCGCCCATGTCGCACACCTCCGGTCCGTCCGAGCCGCCCGGGGCGTCCCCGTCCTGCCCCGCCGGGTGGCGCGTCCCCGCCCCGGCGCCACCGCCGGACAGCGCGCCCCCCGCACCGCCCGCGGGCACCGCCCCGGCGCCACCGGAGCCGCACCGCTCCTCGCCGGGGCCCGGCCGCGGTTCCCGTGTCCCGGACGTCCTCGTCGTCGGCGGCGGCATCATCGGGCTGGCCACGGCGTGGCGGACCGCGCAGCGCGGCCTGAAGGTCACCGTCGTCGATCCCGAACCCGGTGGCGGAGCCGCGCACGTGGCCGCCGGAATGCTCGCGGCGGTCACCGAACTCCACTACGGCGAACAGACCCTGCTGGCTCTCAATGTGGAGTCCGCCCGCCGCTACCCCGCCTTCGCCGCGGAGCTGGAGGAGGCGAGCGGCCGGGGCATCGGCTACCGCGCCTGCGGCACCCTGGCCGTCGCGCTCGACGCCGACGACCGGGCCCATCTCCGCGAGCTCCACGCGCTTCAGCGCCGCTCCGGTCTGGAGTCGGAGTGGCTGACCGGCCGGGAGTGCCGCCGTCTCGAACCCATGCTCGCACCCGGTGTGCGCGGCGGTCTGCGGGTCGACGGCGACCACCAGGTCGACCCACGGCGGCTCGCGTCCGCACTGGTCACGGCCTGTGAGCGGGCCGGGGTGACGCTGTGGCGCGGCTGGGCGGACCGGCTCCTCGTCGAACGCGACCGGGCGAGTGGAGTCGCCCTCACCGACGGCCGGGAGCTGACCGCCGGCCAGGTCGTGCTCGCGGGTGGCAGCCTCAGCGGACGGCTCGCCGGGGTCCCGGACGACGTCCTCCCGCCCGTGCGCCCTGTGAAGGGGCAGGTGCTGCGGCTGACCGTGCCCCCCGCGCACGCTCCCTTCCTGTCCAGGACCGTCCGGGCCGTGGTGCGCGGCAGCTCCGTCTATCTGGTGCCGCGCGAGAGCGGGGAGCTCGTCGTGGGCGCCACCAGTGAGGAACTGGGCTGGGACACCACCGTCACCGCGGGCGGTGTCTACGAACTGCTGCGCGACGCCCACGAACTGGTGCCGGGCATCACCGAGCTGCCGCTGACCGAGACCCGCGCGGGGCTGCGCCCGGGCTCTCCGGACAACGCGCCCCTGCTCGGCCCGACCGCGCTGCCCGGCCTGCTGCTGGCCACCGGCCACTACCGCAACGGCGTGCTCCTCACGCCCGTCACCGGCGATGTGATGGCCACGGCCCTCACCTGCGGCGCGCTCCCCGAAGAAGCCCATCCCTTCACCCCCCGTCGCTTCACTCCCGTCTCTCAGGAGCAGCCCGTATGAGCAGCTTTCCCCTGGTTGTCTCCGTCAACGGCGAGCGGCGTGAACTCGCCACCGGGACCACGCTGGCCACCCTCGTCGCCGGTCTCACCACCGCGCCGTCCGGTGTCGCCGCCGCCGTCAACGAGGCCGTCGTGCCGCGCAGCCAGTGGCCGGGCACCCTGCTCGGCGACGGCGACCGCGTGGAAGTCCTCACCGCGGTCCAGGGAGGCTGAGCACCGCCATGGCGGACGACCGGCTCACCATCGGCGACACCACGTTCACCTCCCGGCTGATCATGGGCACGGGCGGCGCGCCCAGCCTCGACGTCCTGGAGCGCGCGCTCGCCGCGAGCGGCACCGAGCTGACGACGGTCGCGATGCGCCGCCTCGATCCGACGGTCCAGGGCTCCGTGCTCTCCGTACTGGCGAAGCTCGGCATCCGCGTCCTGCCCAACACCGCGGGCTGCTTCACGGCGGGGGAGGCCGTGCTGACGGCCCGGCTGGCCCGTGAGGCCCTCGGCACCGACTGGGTCAAGCTGGAGGTCGTGGCCGACGAGAGGACGCTGCTGCCCGATCCGGTCGAGCTGCTGGACGCGGCGGAGGTCCTGGTCGACGACGGCTTCACCGTCCTGCCGTACACCAACGACGACCCGGTGCTCGCCCGGAAGCTGGAGGACGTGGGCTGCGCGGCGATCATGCCGCTGGGGTCGCCGATCGGCTCGGGGCTCGGTATCCGCAATCCGCACAACTTCCAGCTGATCGTCGAGCACGCGCGCGTGCCGGTCGTCCTGGACGCGGGTGCGGGCACGGCGTCCGACGCGGCGGTGGCGATGGAGCTGGGGTGCGCCGCGGTGATGCTGGCCTCCGCGGTGACCCGGGCCCAGGAGCCGGTCCTGATGGCGGAGGCGATGCGGCACGCCGTGGAGGCGGGGCGGCTCGCCCACCGGGCGGGGCGGATTCCGCGCCGCCACTTCGCCGAGGCCTCGTCGCCGGCGGCGGGCCTGGCGGTGCTGGATCCGGAACGCCCGGCGTTCTGATCCGCGCCGCCGCGCGTCACGGGGCTCCCCGGTACCCCGATCGCCGCAGAGGCCGGTGGCCCGCCCCGGGCACGGGCCACCGCACGGCTCCCGCCGGGGCTCCGCCCGGGATCCGCACCCCGATCGCCGGAAGGTCCGGACGTACGCGGAGGCGGCCCGGCCCGTGCCCGCAGGCCAGGGGGTACGGGACGCGGTGCGGCCGGGCTGTCACAGGTCGGACTCAGTACTGCCCCGGTCCCGCTCCGGCGCGGCGGGGCTGTCGGTGGTGACTCGTAGAATCAGCTCGTGGACACGACCCTCCAGGACCCTCTCGTCGGGCAGGTGCTCGACGGCCGCTACCGCGTCGACGCGCGCATCGCCGTCGGCGGGATGGCCACGGTCTACCGGGCCGTCGACACCCGCCTCGACCGCGAGCTGGCGCTCAAGGTGATGCATCCGGCGCTCGCGACCGACGCCGCGTTCGTCGAGCGCTTCATCCGCGAGGCCAAGTCCGTGGCGCGCCTGGCCCACCCCAATGTGGTGGCCGTCTTCGACCAGGGCGCCGAGGGCGCGTATGTGTACCTGGCGATGGAGTACGTGGCGGGCTGCACCCTGCGGGACGTCCTGCGCGAGCGCGGGGCGCTCCAGCCGAGGGCCGCGCTGGACATCCTGGAGCCCGTGCTGGCGGCGCTGGGGGCGGCGCACCGGGCCGGCTTCGTCCACCGGGACATCAAGCCGGAGAATGTGCTGATAGGGGACGACGGCCGGGTCAAGGTCGCCGACTTCGGCCTGGTGCGCTCGGTCGGCTCGGTCACGAACACCACCGGCACCGTGCTGGGCACGGTCTCCTATCTCGCCCCCGAGCAGATCGAGCACGGCACGTCGGACACCCGTACCGATGTGTACGCGTGCGGGGTGGTCCTGTACGAGATGCTGACGGGCACCAAGCCGCACACGGGCGACACCCCCGCCCAGGTCCTCTACCGGCATCTCAACGAGCAGATTCCGGCGGCGTCGGCGCTGGTCCCGGGGCTCGCGGTCGAGCTGGACGAGCTGATCGCGAGTGCCACCGCCCGCAATCCGGACGTCCGTCCGCACGACGCCGTGGCGCTGCTGGCGCAGACCCGGGAGACCCGCGCGGACCTCGGGGACGCCCAGCTGGACCTGGTGCCTCCCCGGGCGGTCACCGACGCGTCCGGGACGCCGGAGCGCCCCGCCGACGCCGAGGCGCGTACGGACGTCATTCCCCGGGTGCTGCCCCGCGAGGAGCCGCGGGTCAGCCACACCGCGCGGCTCGCCATGCCGCCCGCCGCACCGGCGGGGGCCCGGCGCCCCGGCCGCCCGGGGCTCCCCCGCCGCGGCGTCGTCGCGATCGTGGTGGCCGTCCTGATGGTGTTCGGTGTCGGCGCCGGGGTCTGGTACATCAACTCCGGGCAGTTCACCCGTGTCCCCGCGCTCATCGGCAAGTCCGAGGGCGACGCACGCAGGCAGCTGGAGAGCGCCGGGCTGGAGGTGCGGGACGTCCGCCGCGAGTTCAGCGAGACGGTCGAGCGCGGCACGGTCATCGGCACCGACCCGGCGACCCATGAGCGCATCCGGGGCAACGGCTCCGTGACGATCGTCGTCTCGCGCGGCCCGGAGATCGTCCGGGTACCGGCGGTGAAGGGCGATCCGCTCGCCACGGCCGAGGACAAGCTCCGCAGGGCGGGCCTCGCGCCGGGGGTGGTCACCAGGGAGTTCAGCGAGGACGTGCCCCAGGGCCTGGTGATCGGCACCGACCCGGCGGCCGGGACGGGGCGCAGCCCGGACTCCGCGGTCGCCGTCGTCGTCAGCAAGGGCGCCCCGATCGACGTCCCCGACGTCAGGGGCGACTCGGTCGAGGAGGCGACCGCCGAGCTGGAGGGCGCGGGCTTCGCCGTCACGGTCGCCCCCGGGCAGGTCAACTCTCCCGAGGAGGCGGGCACGGTCGCGCGGCAGTCCGCCCCGGAGGGTGCGAAACTGGCCGCCGGCGACACGATCACCCTGACGGTCTCCAAGGGGCCGCGCATGGTCGCCGTCCCCGATGTCACCGGCGACTCCGAGGCGGACGCCAAGCGGAAGCTGGAGGACGCGGGCTTCACGGTCGAGGTCGAGAAGAGCTTCCCGTATCTCGGCAGCACCGTCGCGAGCCAGTCCCCGTCCGCGGAGGACAGTGCCCCCGAGGGCGGCACCGTCACGATCACGATCAAGGGGCTGTAGACACCCGCATGCGCAATCCCGTCGGCGGCCACGTACCCGTGGCGGGCGGTCTCGCCACGGCCGGGCTCGCGTACGCACGGGAGCTGGCGGCGGAGACCGTCCAGGTCTTCGTCGCCAATCCGCGCGGCTGGGCGACCCCCGTGGGCCGTCCGGCGCAGGACGAGGCGTTCCGGGCAGGGTGCGCGGACGCCGGGCTGTCCGCCTATGTCCACGCCCCATATCTGATCAACTTCGGCTCGCACACCGAGGCGACGGCCGAGCGGTCCGTGGAGTCGATGCGCCACTCACTGCGCCGGGGCCGGGAGATCGGCGCGCTGGGTGTGGTGGTGCACACCGGTTCGGCGACCGGGGGCCGCTCGCGTGAGACGGCGCTCGCTCAGGTACGGGAGCTGATGCTGCCGCTGCTGGACGAGCTGACCCACGACGACGATCCGTTGCTGCTGCTGGAGGGGACGGCGGGCCAGGGCTCCTCGCTCTGCTCCCGGATCGAGGACTTCGGCCCGTACGTCGAGGCGCTGGAGGCCCACCCCAGGCTGGGGATCTGCCTGGACACCTGTCATGTCTACGCGGCCGGGCACGATCTCGCGGGCCCGCGGGGGATGGAGCAGGCCCTGGATCTGCTGGTGGAGACGGTCGGCGAGGGGCGGCTGGGGCTCGTCCACGCGAACGACTCGAAAGAAATGGTTGGCACACACAAAGATCGTCACGAGAATATCGGCGCCGGGTGTATCGGCGACGAGCCGTTCGGGGTACTGATGCGCCATCCGGCGACCGAGGGCGTACCGCTGGTCATCGAGACGCCCGGGGGCAGAGACGGGCACGCGGCGGATGTGGCCAGGCTCAAGCGGTTCCGGGAGTAGCTGCCGTTTCAGCGGCGACAACTGTTTCAAACAGTACCCCATAGGGGTATATAGTCTTCCGCTGTCGGCAGGAACGCACACCTGAGTTTGGGGAACACTCATGCAGCACGACTCCCATGCCCACCACTCCGCCCGCGACCAGAACGCGGACGGCACAGCCCACCTGCACGGCGAACACACCGATCACGGCGGACAGACGGACCTCAGCAGTCACACCGATCACAGCAGCCATGAGGGACACGGTGCGCACGCCGGACACGGCGCCCCCGGCGGCTCCGTCAGCTGGGGCATGGCCGCCAAGGCCACCCTCCACTGCCTGATCGGGTGCGCCATCGGTGAGGTCCTGGGCATGGTCATCGGTACCGCGCTGGGCTGGGGAAACGCGCAGACGATGGCACTGGCGATCTTCCTGGCGTTCATCTTCGGCTACTCGTTCACCATGATGACGATCCTGAAGGCCGGCCTGAGCTTCAAGGCCGCCGTGAAGGTCGCGCTCGCCGCCGACACCCTCTCCATCACCGTCATGGAGATCACCGACAACAGCGTTCTCGCGCTCTGGCCGGGAGCCATGCACGCGGAGCTGTCCGACGGCCTGTTCTGGTACGCGCTGGCCATCGCCTTCGTGATCGCGTTCCTGGTCACCACACCGGTCAACAAGTGGCTGATCGGCCGCGGCAAGGGCCACGCGGTGATGCACCAGTTCCACTGACACACGCCGTCGGTACCCGACGTCGAGCCACCGGACCGCACCGGGGCATCGCCCCGACGGACGCACGGGTACCACCGGCTACCCAGGCGAGCGGTTCCGGAGGCGGCCTCTACAGCTCCGGGCCGTCCCCCGGCTCCTCCTGGTACGAGTAGCGCTGCTCCCGCCAGGGGTCGCCGAGATTGTGATAGCCGCGCTCCTCCCAGAAACCGCGGCGATCGGCGGTCATGTACTCCACGCCCCGGACCCACTTGGGCCCCTTCCAGGCGTACAGATGCGGCACCACCAGACGCAGCGGGAAGCCGTGCTCGGCGGTGAGCAGTTCACCGTCCTTGTGGGTGGCGAAGATCGAGCGCTCGGCGGTGAAGTCGCCGAGCCGCATATTGGCGCTGAAGCCGTACTCGGCCCACACCATGACATGCGTGACCTCCGCGGCCGGCGGGGCGAGATCGACGATCGTACGGGCGGGCACACCGCCCCATTCGGCCCCCAGCATGCTGAACTTCGTGACACAGTGCAGATCGGCGACGACCGTGGAGAAGGGCAGCGCCGAGAACTCCTCGTGATTCCAGCAGTGCTTGTCGCCGTCCGCCGTCGCACCGAAGACCCTGAACTCCCAGCGGTCCGGCTTGAACTTGGGTACGGGCCCGTAGTGGGTGACCGGCCAGCCACGCTGCAGTCGCTGGCCCGGCGGAAGCCCGGTCCCCTCTGCTGCGCGGTAATCCCGGCTCTCCCGCTGACCCATGCCCTCCATGGTGACAGACCGGGAGGGGTGGTCATGACCAGGTCTGCGCCGATTCGGGCAACTCCTACTAAGGAGGCACTTACTGGACGGGCTCTCGGCTGCGGTGCGAGGATGCGCGCACCCGCCCCCCATGGTCATACGCGTGGAAGGAGCCTCTGCGATGCAGGGCGACCCCGAGGTCATCGAGTTTCTGAATGAGCAGCTGACCGCCGAGCTGACGGCGATCAATCAGTACTTCCTGCACGCGAAGATGCAGGAGAACTTCGGCTGGACGAAGCTCGCGAAGTACACACGGTCCGAGTCGTTCGACGAGATGAAGCACGCCGAGGTTCTGACCGACCGGATCCTCTTCCTCGACGGCCTGCCGAACTACCAGCGGCTGTTCCACGTACGCATCGGGCAGACCGTCAGCGAGATGTTCCAGGCGGACCGCCAGGTCGAGGTGGAGGCGATCGACCGGCTCAAGCGCGGTATCGACGTCATGCGCGGCAAGGGCGATGTGACCTCGGCGAACATCTTCGAGTCGATCCTGGCGGACGAGGAGCACCACATCGACTACCTCGACACGCAGCTGGAGCTGATCGAGAAGCTCGGTGAGCCGCTCTACATCGCCCAGCTGATCGAGCAGCCGGAGAGCTGAGCGCCCGCGCCGAGCATGCGGGAACGCCAGGGGAAACGCTCCTGCGGACCCCGGTCCCGGTCCGGAGCCGCTCGCTCCGACCCGTACGCCCCCGAGTGAGCCCCACACCATGAGCACCACGGCCCGAGAACGACCGGCGAGAACGTACGGCGGGGCTCGCGCTCCCGGCGACCGATCGATCGGACGGGATCAGGCGGCTTCGTCGAGGGCCTCGTCCGTGACGGCCGTCAGCGGGGATCTGCCCTGATCGAGCAGCTCCCGGCGGGGGCAGGCGCCCCGGCCCAGGATGGACTGGATCCTGCGCACACAGGAACCGCAGTCCGTGCCCGCCTTGCTGGCGGAGGCGATCTGCCGCGGCGTGCAGGCACCGGCGGCCGCGTGCTCCTTGACCTGCTTCTCCGTGATGCCGAAGCATGAGCAGACGTACACGCGGTTCACCTCCCGACCATGGGTCGCGCCTTCCCGATTCCTCGGTGAGGCTAACCTAACCTTACCCGCCACGTCGAGGGGCAAAAGCAGAGTGGGGGGGGGGGGGGGGGGGGGGGGGGGGCCCCCCCCCCGCCCGGGGGGGGCCCGGGGGGGCCGGGGCCCGGGGGCGGAGAGATGTGGGGGAAGGCGCGCCCGAACACGAAGGCGCCCCGGGGCGGG
>NZ_JBIALS010000027.1:0-122217 GCF_042873655.1 Streptomyces sp. NPDC004609
GCGCCGCGCCCGCCCCCCCCCGCCCCGCCCCCGCGCGCCCGCCGCCCCCCCCCCCCCCCCCCCCCCCCCCCCCCCCCCCCCCCCCCCCCCCCCCCCCCCGCGGCGTCCGTCCCGGAACTCCGCAACGGGCCCACGCCATTGAGCCGGCTGCTCGACCGGGGTGGACCGCCGGGCCACGAGGGCGCGGTCGGAGGACGCGGACGGGGCTGCGGGAACGTTTCTGCTCAGTACTGTCCGCACGGCGTTGTCCGCATGGCTCCGGCGCCGCCCGCGGCGGACCGCGACGGGGGACCCTAACGGACGCCGCGCACCGGCAGGATCGCCACGGCCGCGAGGGCGAGGATCGTCATCGAGGTCATGAGCAGGGCGGGGTATCCGCCCAAGTGCGTCACCACCAGGGAGGCGTAGAAGGGGGAAATGGCCAGCGCGACGTAGCCGGAGAGGAGGAAGAGGCCCATGTCCTTGCCGGTGTCCTCCGCGCGGGGGAGCACCAGGGTCATCAGCACGCCGTCGGAGGAGAAGTACCCGCCGAGGCCGAAGCCCAGCATCATGACGAAGACGACCATCGCCGGCCAGGTGGGCCAGATCAGCGGCACGGCGGTGCCGGCGCACATCAGCGCGGTCGAGGCGATCACATAGGGCTTGCGCCGGCCGGAGCGGTCCGTGAGCAATCCCGTCAGGGGCCCGGCCAGCAGTGTGGGAGCGGCGATGAGGAGGGCGAGGATCGCGACCGCCTCGGCGACGTCGCCCTGGTACCCGATGTAGTCCTCCACGAGATAGAAAAGGAAGTACAGGGGGCCGCCGTACCCGAGGTGGAACAGGGCCCGCGCGGCGAAGACCCAGGCGAAGTCCGGATGCCGGCGAGGACTGACCCAGTGCAGCTTGCGGAGGTCGCGCAGGGTGAGGGGGACACGCTCCACGTCCAGCGTGGACCGCTCCGGCGCGACGAACACGAACAGCAGCGCGGCAGCGGCGGCGACGGCGCCGAACAGCAGATAGCCGGTGAGCACGGAGAGGGTGAACTGGCTGGCGAGTGCCATGCCGACGGTGTTGCCCGTCAGCCAGGCGACACCCTGGTAGGCGGAGGCCCTGCCCCGCTTCCCGAGCGGGACACGGTCCGCGATGTAGGGGGTGAGTACGGCCTGGAGCACCCCGAGCACGACATTGGTCAGGCTCCAGACGATCAGCAGCACCGGCACCGAGCGGGCCGCTCCGGATCCCGCCATGCCGAGCAGACCGATCAGCGCCGTCGCCACGATCCAGGGGGCCCGCTTGCCGAACCGTGAGCGGGTTCGGTCGGAGAGCGCCCCGCCGATCGGCGAGACGAGGGCGCCGGCCAGCGCGGAGACGGCGCTGATCAGGCCGAAGACCTGAACTTTGTCGTCCGGTGCCAGCTCGGCGACCTGAACGGCGATCAGCACCCCGCCCGGGGCGCCGAAGCACGCGGAGAGGGTGAACATGGCCAGTGCGTAACTCGGCAGGGCTCCGCGGCCCGGTCTGGGCGGGGCGAGTTGTTCGGTGGTCAGCGTCATGGTGGTGTACGGCTCTCTCTCGGGCCGCGGCTGGTCCGCGGCGGTCAAGGGGTGAGGAGGCGCTGGGTGTCCTTGACGATCCGGCCGTCCTTGACGATCAGCACCACGCGTGCGGGGTCCTCGAAGAGGCCGGGATCGGTCAGGGGATCGCCATCGACGGCGATGAGGTCCGCCGTCATGCCCGGCTGGACGGTGCCCAGATGGCTGTCCAGACCGAGGATGCGGGCATTGACGGAGGTGGCGGACGTGATGGCTGCCATGGGCCCGATGAGGTCCGCTTTGAGGGCCAGTTCCCGGCCGTGGCGCCAGGAGCCGCCGCCGAACAGGTCGGATCCGGAACCGATCGGCACCCCGGCCGCCGCCGCCATGCGCAGGGCCTGCGCCATCGCGGCCTCCACCCCGGAGGCCCGGGAGGCGATGTCCGGGGTCACGCCGACCTCCGCGGCGTCGTCCGACAGCCGCCGCGCGGCGGTCAGCGTCGGTACCAGCGCGGTGCCGTGGCGGGCCATCAGAGAGCAGGTCTCCTCGTCGAGGTGGCTCCCGTGCTCCACACAGCGCGCCCCCGCCAGCACCGCCATGCGGACGCCCTCGCTGTTGTGGGCGTGCACGGTGACGTACGTGCCGCGGGCGTCCGCCTCCCGTACGGCGGCCCGGATCTCCCGAGAGGTGAACTGCGTATCGGTCAGGGCGTCCGAATGGGAGACGACGCCGCCGGTGACGCACATCTTGAGGAAGTCCGCGCCGCGGCGGAAGGCCGTTCTCGCCGCCCGCCTGACCTCGTCCGGGCCGTCGCAGATCAGGCTGAGCTGTCCGAGGCCCGGTACGGCCCAGTCGCCGCCGCCGCCGAACGTCGAGCCGAAGTGGCCGTGGCCGCCGGTCTGGGCCAGAATCGGCCCCGCCACCAGCACGCGCGGCCCCGGTATCAGACCGGACGCGATGGCGCGCACCAGGCCCCCGTCGGCGCCGCCGCAGTCGCGCAGGGTGGTGAATCCCGAGTGGAGCGCCCTTTCGGCGGCGTGGAACATACCGGCGGCGACCTCGGCGGCCGAGACCCGGCCCTCGGCGACCCCACCGAGGGAGTGTCCCGCGCCGAGGAGATGCACATGGGCGTCGATGAGCCCCGGCAGGAGGGTCAGGCCGGTCAGGTCCAGGGTCCGTCCGGACGGCGCGCGGTCCTGGATACGGGTCCCGTCGATGACGACGTGCGCGCCCGCGACCGGGTCGCGCCCGGTTCCGTCGATGAGGGTCGCCCCGGCGAGCGTCAGCACGGCCGCTCCATGAGGTGGCGGTCCATCCACTCCACGAGTGCCTCGTTCTGGGCTTCGCGGACGGGAGGAGGCCCGGTGATCGACGCCTCGTGACCGAGGCCAGGGAGGACGAGCATCTCGGCCGGGCATCCGGCCGTGGTCAGCGCGGTGTAGTACTGGCGGGCCTGCTCGGGCGGGCAGCGGTGATCCTGATCGGCGACGACGAGCAGCGTGGGCGTGGTGCTGCGGTGGGCGTGGGTCAGGGGCGAGCATTCGATCATGCGTGCCGCCGAGGTCCCCATCGTGGCGGTGACCAGGGGTACGCCCAGGTCCGATGTCCCGTACAGGCTGTGCAGGTTGGTGGCCGGGTTCTCCGCGACGGCCGCCCTGAAGCGGTCGGTGTGGCCGATGATCCAGCAGGTCATGTAGCCGCCGTAGGACAGGCCGCAGACGCCGAGGCGGTCCGGGTCGGCGAGGCCCTCGGCGATGGCGTGGTCCACCGCCGCCATGAAGTCGGGGAAGTCGCTCTCGCCCCAGGCGCCCACGGTGGCGGCGGAGAACTCGGGGCCGTACCCCCGTGAGCCGCGCGGGTTGATCATCAGGACGCCGTAGCCGTGGTCCGCGAGGCGGTGCGCGTCGGTGTTGTACACCTGGCCGTAGGCGGCCTTCGGGCCGCCGTGGATCATCAGCACGGTCGGGTACGGTGCGGTGGCCCCGGCGGGCCTCAGGAACCAGCCTTCGATCGCGGTGCCGTCGGCGGAGTTGAAGGCGAGCTGTTCCACCGTGTGCACCGGCTCGGCGGCCAGGAAGGTGACACGTGTCTCCACGCCGGTGTCGACGTCCGTCACAGCCAGATCCGGCACGCCTGCGGCGGTGGCGCTGGTGTGGAGCAGGCGTCCGGAGCGCAGGGCTATCGGATGGGCGGTGCGGTCCCCGGTGACCAGGGGGGTGGACCGGGGCGGGCCGTCGAGGGCGAACCGGTGGATCTCCAGGGTGCCGCCACGCTGTACGCGGGCCACCGCGTGGGTCGAGTCCGCGAGCACCACGGCCGCGTCGCCCAGGGTGCTCGGCAGGTCGGGGTGGAAGCACCCGTGCAGGTCGAGGCCGAGGCCCTCGGTCAGCGAGCGTGTCCTGTCGGGGCCGGTGATCCACAGGTCGCCGGTCGACGCCGGATCCAGGAGGGCCATCGAACCGTGGAGGACGCGGCCGTCCGCCAGCGGTCGGGCCACGGCCACATCCGGTACCACGGGGCCGCGGTCGATGATCCGGCCGTCCACGGTCACGGTGCGCACCTGGTCCGAGGGAGCCGGTGAGCCGGGCGGGAAGCTCGCCACATAGGTGATGCCGCCGGGGCCCCAGGCAGGGTCCCGGTTGAGCAGGTCGTCGTCGGTGAGCCGCTGGACCTCTCCGGTCTCCACGTCGACCGTGAAGATGTCGGTGAGGGCGTCGTCGACGAGACCGATGCCGTCCGCCCAGGGGACGGCGCGGGTGATGCGGAAGGGCGCGGCCGGGTCGCGGGGAGGGCGCTGCGGCGGTGCGGTCCAGGCGAGCCGTCGGCCGTCCGGACTCCACACCGGCCCCTGGACCACGCCTGTCTCGGTGACCCTGACGATCTCGCCGGAGTCGGGGTCCAGCAGATGGAGTTGGGGCGTTCCGGCGCGGTTGGACACGAACGCGAGCCGCCGTCCGTCGGGCGACCAGGCGGGATCCGTGTCGCGTGAACCGTGCTCCACCGCCCGGAATCCGGGCTCGCCGACGGTGCTGAGCCGCAACTCCACCCGGTCGGCGGGACCTTCCGCCCACTGCGCGGCCCAGGCCACCAGGCGTCCGTCCGGGGAGAGATCGGCGCTGTGCACGAAGATCTGAGATTCGGGCAAGAGAGCGCCCCTTTCATGTTCCACTGGTACAGAGCGGAGCGTGTACCATCGGTACATGAGCCGTCAAGACTCCCGCAATGAGTTGCTCACCAAGGCCGTCGCTCATGTGGGGGAGCGCGGTATGGGGGATATGTCGCTCCGGAGCCTCGCCGGGGCGATCGGGACCAGCCACCGGATGCTCATCTACCACTTCGGGTCCCGCGAACGGCTGCTCGCCGAAGTGCTTCAGCGGCTCCGCGCCGAGGAGCAGCGGGTGTACTTCGCCGAGGCGCCCCACACCACCCGCGCGCAGCTGCTGCGGTCGCTGTGGGAGCTGTACTCCTCACCGGCCTCTCGGGGCCGGACCGGGAACTTCTTCTACGTGCTCGGCCTGGCCGCCCAAGAGCCCGAGTCCTACCGGGAGTTCCTCGACTCCCTCGCCGACTGGACCCGCATCCTGGGTGAACAGGGCCTGCGCGAAGGGCTGGACGAGAAGAGGGCGGCCAGCGAGGCGTATCTGCTCGCCTGGTCGCTCCGGGGTCTCCTGCTGGACCTCGTGACCTCGGGGGACCGGGCTCGGGTCCAGGACGCCTTCGACGTTCTGTGCGCCTCGCTGGACCTTGGCTGACGGTACGTCCCGCGCTCAGGGGCCGGCGCGGGGCGGCCGGGCGCGTCACCGGCGGGTGAGGACGGCGAGCCGCCCGACCGCCCGACACGGACCGCCCGGTGCCGGGAGTGTCCGCGACGTGGGGGTGGGGGCCGCGCCTGTCGGGACGAGGCCGTGCAGGCGGCCCTTGGCCCGACGGCCGGGGGCGGGCGCTCTCCCCGCCGCCGCTCCGCCCCCGCGATTCCGCTCCCTCTCCGCCCGGCGGTGCCTCCGCGTACGCCTCGCCGGCAGGTACCGCCCGGCCGATACCATCGCCGGGTGACCACTGGAACCGTGCGGAGTCTCAGCCGCGGGCTCGACGTGCTGCTCGCGGTGGCGGATGCCGGGAATCCGGTGACCTCGACGGGGATCGCCGACCGTCTCGGACGCAACCGGGTGCAGGT
Organism: Streptomyces sp. NPDC004609; assembly: GCF_042873655.1. NCBI lineage: Bacteria > Bacillati > Actinomycetota > Actinomycetes > Kitasatosporales > Streptomycetaceae > Streptomyces > Streptomyces sp. NPDC004609. Next base: position 5,686 of record NZ_JBIALS010000027.1, read on the forward strand.
GTCCCGGACACTGCACAGCCTGGGGGCGGCGGGTCTGCTCAGCCGGGATCCGGGCACGCTCGCCTACGAACTGAGCTGGCAGCTCTACAGCCGGGCGGCCCGCGCGGTCAGGGCCCGGCTGCTGACCGAGGGCCCGCCGATTCTGCGTGAGGCGGCGGAGGCGACCGGGGCGAGCGCGTTCCTCGCCGAGGTGCGGGGGGACGGCGCGGTGGCCGTCCTGGAGGATGTGCCGTCAGGGCTCTCCTGGGTGGGCCGCTCGTACCCGCTGTACTGCGACGACGCGGGCCAGGCGCTGCTGTGGGACTGCAGCCGGGAGGAGCTGGACATCGTCTTCGCCGACACCGAGTTCATCGCCTACGGGCCCGCCGCCCCGACCGGCGTGGCCGAGTTCGAGGCCCGGCTGCTGGCGTCCAGGGCGCGCGGATTCGCGGTCGTGGACGGGGAGTCGGAGCCGGGGGTGTTCGCCGTGGCCGCGCCGGTCCGGGACTTCTCCGGTGAGATCGTCTGCGCTCTGCACACCGAGGGGCCGTCGGAGCGGCTCGCCCCGCTGGCCGACCGGCACGGTCGGGTCATCAAGGACCTGGCCGATCGGCTCTCCGGCCTTCTCGGCCGGCGGCCCTGACCTCCGGCGCCGCGACCTCCAGGGCCCCGACCTTCAGAGCCCCGGCCTACAGGGCCCCGACCTCCAGCGCCCCGGCCGCCTCTGCCACCGACGCCGCGATCCCGGCTGTGCGGTCGGCCAGGCGGAACCGTGGAACGGCAAGGCTGAGCGCGGCCACGATCGCCCCGGACGGGTCGCGGACGGGTGCCGAGAAGTCCACCACGTCATGCTCGAACTCGCGGTCGGCGACGACCACTCCGGCGAGCCGGTCGGCGCTGTTGTAAGCCGCCAGTGCGGGAATCCCGCGGGCGGCCCTCGGGCCGCCGCCGATGAACTCCACCCCTTCGAGCAGTTCGGCGAGCTGCTGCTCGGTATGGTCGAGCAGCAGCGCCCGGCCCGGCCCGGTGCACCAGATCGGCGTCCGCGCTCCGGGGGCCGCCGCCACATAGGACGACCAGTGGCTGAGCTGGGCCTCGACCGTGAGCGCCGTGCCCTCCGAACGCACCGAGAGCCAGGCGGGTTCGTGCCAGCGTGCCACCAGCCCCCGCAGGAGCGGTCGCGCGCGCACCAGTAGGCGACTGTCGCCGGCCGCCGCCGCGAGCGCGAAGTAACCGGGCCCGACGCGCCAGCCGGGAACCCGCTCGGCCCGCTCGATGAGACCCAGTGCCGCGAGGTCCTTGAGCATGCGGGAGACCGTGGCCTGGTCGAGGCCGATCCGAGCGGCGAGCTGAGCGTTGCCGGGGTAGCCGGCCGAGCCCAGTTCCGCGTCCAGGATCGCGCCGAGGAGAGCCAGGCCCCTGTCGAAGGTCGTCGTCACCGCGACAGCCTAGCGCGATCATATTGAACATGAATGCTTGACGATTTTGAACGCATCGATCCATCATGGCCGCGTCCACCGCATGGCTGTATCCACCACATGAAGGAGGCCGCATGATGGCGGTCGCCCCAACCGCACTCCGCCGCGGGCCGCGGGGCCTTCACGCGCTGGATCCTCCAGGCCCGGCCGTGCCGCCGCGCCCCTGTGCGCCCCGGCCCGGCGGTGCTCGCCCCGGTCGTCCCGAACGCGCCGGTGCCGTACACGCCGGTCCCGGTCACGTCCGCGCCCAACACGCTCGTCCCCGCCGTGAGCCGCCTGTCCGGGCCTGCGGCCCGCGCCTTCGCCGCGCCGGGGGCACCACATCCGTACCGTCCGACCGAGGAGTCACCGCACATGCTTCCTGACCACGCCGAGATCGTCGTCCTGGGAGGCGGTACGGCGGGATGCGCCGTCGCCGGACGGCTCGCCCGACGCCATCGGGTGCTCGTCCTGGAAGCGGGACCCGACTACGGGCCCGACCGCTCCTCGTGGCCGGCCGACCTCCTGGACGCCACCACCCTGCCCACCTCCCACGACTGGGGGTACCGCGGTGACCGCCACACCTTCGACCGCTGCCGGGTGATCGGGGGCTGCTCCACCCACAACGGTTGTACACAGAGCAGTGGTTGGGGCGGCGACTACGACGCCTGGGCCGCCTCCGGCTCGCCCGGCTGGGACGCAGCCTCCCTGCGACCGCTCTTCGACAGAGCGAGTGCCGCACTGCGGCTGAGGACCTACCGCGAAGACGAGGTACAGCCCTTCCAGCGGACGTTCCTCGCCGCCGGCACACGGCTCGGTCTGCCCGTACGCCACGACTTCGACCAGCTCGACGGCGAACTCGGCATCGGCTGCGCACCGGTCAACATCACCCCTGACGGAGTGCGCGTCAACACGGCCTTCGCCTATCTCGATCCGGTACGCGAACCGGGCAACCTGACGGTGGCGGGCGGAGTGAAGGCCGACAGGGTGGTGCTCGAAGGCGGCCGGGCGATCGCGGTGGACGTGCTCACCGCCGACGGCCGGCGGCACCGTATCGGAGCCGACCTCATCGTGCTCAGCGCGGGAGCCTACGGAAGCCCCGAAGTGCTGCTGCGCTCCGGAATCGGCCCGGCGGGCCACCTCACCGAGATCGGCGTCGCCGTACGGCACCGACTGCCCGGCGTGGGGGAGAACCTCCACGACCATCCCTCCGTACAGCTGGAGTTCGCCGGAACCGCCGAACTCGCCGCCGATCTGGCCGAGTTCTCCCGCGATCGGCTGCTCCCCGACGAGCAAGCCCTGGCCAAGATCCGCTCGCCCTACGCCGGGGACGCACCGTACGACCTGCACGTCTACCCGTGGACCGAGCGTGACGCCACGCTGGAACACGGCTGGCGCTGCGTCGTGCCGGTCGGACTGCTCAACCCCCGTTCGCGGGGCACGGTGCGACTGATGTCGGCCGCGCCGGACGCACTCGCCGACGTCGACCACGCCTATCTCGCCCACCCGGACGACGTCGCGGCCCTCCGCCACGGCCTGGACTGGGTACGGGAGCTGGACCTGTCCCCTTACCTGGGCACCCCGCTGCTCACCCCGGACGGCGACGCCGACGACTGGATCAGGGCGAACCACCGGCACTACTGGCATCCGGCCGGCAGCTGCCGGATGGGCTCGGCCGACGACCCGTACGCGGTCGTCGACCACACCGGCAAGGTGCACGGCCTGGAGGGCCTCCACATCGCCGACGCCTCCGTCTTCCCCCAGGTGCCCCGCGGCACCCCCGCGCTGCCGACCACGGTCGTCGGCGAGCGTGTGGCCGCCTTCATCGAGGAGACCCTGTGACCCACACCGACATCACGGACCCGCGCACCGGCGAGGTGTACGACCGCGTTCCGATCGCCTCCGCCGAGGAGGTCGACGCGGCCGTACGGACGGCCGCCGCGTCCTTCGAGACCTGGCGGGCCGTCACACCGGCCGAACGCCACGCGCACCTGCTCGCCCTGGCCGACGCCATCGCCTCGCGGGCGGGGGAACTGGCCGCCGTCGAAAGCCGCAACACCGGCAAGGACCTCTCCGAAGTGCTGGAGGAGGAGGTCCCCGCCGCCGTGGACGAACTGCGCTTCATGGCCGGGGCCGCGCGGACCGCGCACGGTCCGCTGGGCGGGGAGTACGTGTCCGGCCACACCTCGGCGGTCGTACGTGAGCCGGTGGGGGTCTGCGCCCTGATCGCACCGTGGAACCACCCCCTGACCTGCGCGGTCGACAAGCTCGCCCCCGCGCTCGCGGCCGGGAACACCGTCGTCCTCAAGCCCGCCGAGACCACCCCCATGAGCGCCCTCGTCCTGGGCGAGATCTGCGCCGAGGTGCTGCCCCCGGGCGTCGTCACCGTCGTGTGCGGCGACCGGGACACCGGCCGCGCTCTCGCCTCCCACCCGCTCCCCGCTCTCGTCTCCCTCACCGGGAGCAGCCGCGCGGGCGCGGAGATCACGGCCACCGCCGGGATCAAGCGGCTCCATCTGGAACTGGGCGGCGACGCACCCGCGATCGTCCTCGCGGACGCCGACCTGGCCGAGGCGGCGGACGGCATCGTGGAAGCCGCCTTCTACAACGCGGGCCAGGACTGCACCGCCGCCTGCCGGGTTCTCGTGGCCGCCGGGGCGCACGACGAACTGGTCGCGCTGCTGGCCGAACGGGCCGCCGGGACCGAGGTCCCCCCGCTGAACAGCCACGCCCATCTGTCCCGGGTGAGCGCCTACCTGACAGGTCTCCCCGAGCACGCGCACATCGCCACCGGAGGCGCGGCCCTGCCCGGACCCGGCTTCTACTTCGCACCGACCGTGGTGACCGGAGTGCGCCAGGACGACGCGATCGTGCAGGAGGAGGTCTTCGGCCCGGTCCTGACCGTCCAGTCCTTCGCCGACGAGGACGACGCGGTCCGGCTGGCGAACGATGTGCCCTACGGCCTGGCGGCATCGGTCTGGAGCCGGGACCCGGCGGCCGGTCCCCGGCTGGCCCGCCGCATCGACGCGGGTACGGTGTGGATCAACTGCCACGGGGTGTACGCCACCGAGATGCCGCACGGTGGATTCAAGCAGTCCGGGTACGGCAAGGATCTGTCCACGTACGCGCTGGACTCGTATGTCCGTGTCAAGCACATGATGAGCCGCACCGGCTGAGGCCCGCGCACGGGGGCGGCGTCCGCCGGGACGCCGCCCCCGTACCGTGCAGGCCTTCGCCGGTGAGCGCCACGGGACGCCGACGGGGACCGCGTCCGTCACCGGCGGTCCGAGGTCCGGCGGAGTGCCGGCCGTCCGGAGGTCTGGTACGGCTACCACCCGTGGCCCCGACGGGAGATCCCGGCGATTCACCCGGTGATGGGTCCCGGGCGGAGCCGCGCGGGACCCGCGGGGACAGAGGACATCACGGCCCCGGAGCCAGGGGTTCGGTGAAGGGCTCGGGGTCGGGTGCGTGACAGACGACGTTCTTCCCGGGGAGCCTCCCGGTCGTCAGATAGGCGTTGGCCTGTGCGATGGCGCACGGATCACGGTCCATGCTGTAGACGCCGTGTCCCCGGCCGCCCGCGACGAAGACCATGCGGGAGCCCTTCATCGCCCGGTGCAGGCCCCAGCCGGAGGCCGCGGTGGTCGCGGGGTCCCACTCGTGCTGCAGGATCAGCGCGCCGACCCGGTTGTCCACCACCGTGGCGGGCTCGCGTCCGCTGTCCCAGAACGCGCACGGTTCGATGCCGACGGCGAAGTCGCCGTAGAGGGGGTGGCGCGCCCGGTCGCGGATCGCGTCACGGCGGTACTGCTCCGGGTCCCTCGGCCAGCTCGTCGTGGCGTCGCCGCAGAACAGCGACCATACGACCGCTGCCCCCGCGTCCCACCCCGGGGTGCCCGCCCAGGAAGCGCCGGTCCCGCGGTCCGGGAGCCCGGTGGCGGGGAACGGGGAACCACGGAGCGGAACTCCGGTGGCCGGGTGCGCGGCCGGTCCTGTGTGCCCTGACCGTGATACGGAGGCTTTCGACGACGCCTGCCGCAGAGCCCTGACGAGCGAGGAGGCCGCCCGCGGATCGTGCGCCTGCCCGGCGATCTCCCTGCGGATGTCGTCGCCCCGGTACAGGACACCGTCCAGCTCGACGGGCTCGCGGCCGGCCTTCTCCACCAGTTCCCAGAAGGCGCGCCGGACCTCTCGCGGAGTGTCTCCGAGGCCGTAGACGGCCGCGTGCTCCGCCGTCCACCGGGTCCACGCCGTGAAGGCGCGCTCCGCCTGCCGCGCGGATTCCCGCATGAGGCCGCGCCAGGCCAGTTTCGGGTCCACCGCGCTGTCGAGGACGAATCGGTCGGCGCGACGGGGGAACATCTGCGTGTACACGGCCCCGAGGTAGGAGCCGTAGGAGATGCCCAGATACGAGATCTTCTGCTCGCCGAGCGCCGTTCTGATGGCGTCCATGTCCCGTGCGGTGTTACGGGTGGTGATGTGCGGGAGCCTGTACGCCGTCGGCGAGGTCCGGCACTTGCCGGCCACCCGGCGGGCCCAGGCGACGTCTTCCCCGAAGGTCTCCGGCCGGTAGGGGCTCTTGTCCCTGAATGCCTCGTCCAGCGTCAGCCCGCAGCCTCCGGGGGTGCTGCGACCGGCGCCGCGGGGGTCGAACCCGATGAGGTCGTACCGTTCCAGCACGGCCTTCGGCATCTCCTTGGCCATGTCGGCCGGCAGGCCGATCCCCGGGGTGGCCGGCCCGCCCGGGTTGAGGAGCAGCACCCCACGGCGTTTGCCGGGGACGCTCGTGGCCATGCGGGAGACCGCGATGTCGATCGTCCGGCCGCCGGGACTGCGGTAGTCCAGGGGCACCTTCAGCGTCGCGCACTCCAGCGCCGCAGGAGCGTCCGGTCCGCAGCCCGCCCAGGTCAAGCGCCGTGCGGGAGCCGCGAGTCCGGAGGAGTGCGCGACGGCACCGGCGGCGGGAACCGCAGTCGCGGAAGCGGCGGGCGCGGGGCCCAAGGGCGCCAGGGCTCCCGCCACGAGCGCGAGCGTCAGCGCCCGTACGGGCACCGATCGTGGTAACAGCACAGGAATCCTTACGGTCGGTGCACGGCCCGCCTTCCGTGCAGGTGTTCAGGCGCTCCGGCCCCGGAACGGGATCCGGGGAAGCGCCGGAACAGCACGGACGGCGCACGGGCCCCCTTCGGCAGGGCGGCGGAGCCGCACGTCCCGACCCGTTCCCCGGGTCGGGGGCCGACGGCTGCCCGCGGCCGGACCAGGCGTCACCATGATGGCGTACCGCGTCCGGACGGGCCTTGACGATGCGTGCAGAGGACTTGCCGATTCCTGCACGGTCGGACGGCGGATCCACGGGGAACAGGGGACGGAGACGATCCGGAAGCGGCGTCGGCGCAGGCTCGTCGTGTCCTGGCTCCGGTCGGCCGGATCGGCCGGGCGGCACGCCCGTGCGGAGGCCGACCGGCTGTTCCCGGCCCCGACGGTGTTCACGGCCGGGGGAGGGGCGGCAGGCCGGGGGAGTCGCCGTCTGGGTCGGATGGGACCGGCAAGGAGTCCGGAAGGACGTCCCGGGCGCCATCGGCACCGGGCCTGGCTTCCGCTGCCGCCACCGTACGACGCATCGGCGGCGGACCGGCCCGGTGCCGGTCTCTCACGGGTGAAGCGGCGTCAGTTCTTGCGTCCGACGCCGCAGAGCACCGCCACCTCGGCCGCCTGGTCCGCGCCGGGGACGGGCCGCCACTGGGACGTGGGGACGACGCCGGGGTCGACGAGTTCCAGGCCGTCGAAGTAGGCGGCGATCTGTTCCGGGGTGCGGTTGGTGTAGGGGTGGTCGCCGCCGCTGTTCTCGTTGTACTGACGGACGGCCTCGTTCCGCGCCTCGTTGGTGGTGGTGCCGTCGTTGACCACCAGGTAGCTGCCGGAGGGCAGCGCGCCGAGCAGGTGCGTCAGGGCCGCCCGTGCCTCGTCGTAGTCGGGGACGTTGCCGAGGATCCCCAGCATCATCAGTCCGACGGGGCGGTCGAAGTTCAGTGTCCGGGCGGCTTCCGCCAGGATCAGGGCGGGGTTTCGCACATCCGCGTCGATGTAGTCGCAGGCACCCGCGGAGGTGCTCGTCAGGAGGGCCTGGGCATGCGTGAGAACCAGGGGATCGTTGTCGACGTAGACGATCCGCGCCTCGGGCGCGACCCGCTGCGCGACTTCGTGGGTGTTGTCGGCGGTCGGCAGGCCCGTGCCGATGTCGAGGAACTGCCGGATGCCCGCATCGGCCGCCAGAAAGCGGACGGCGCGCGACAGAAACGCCCGGGTGTGCCGGGCGTCGTCGACGATCCCCGGGAACACCTGCTTGACCTGGTCTCCGGCGGCCTGGTCGACTTCGTAGTTGTCCTTGCCCCCCACCCAGTAGTTCCAGATGCGTGCCGAGTGGGGTACTGAGGTATCGATCCTGTCCGATGCCTGCGGTGCCGGTTCGCCATCCCTCATTGAGAACATCCTCCTGCCGTACGTCCCGTCGCTCTCGCACAACCTAGCGTCAACAGGACCGTGTTCATAAGTGAGTTCGTGATCGTGTCATGGGCGCCCGAGCCCTCCCGGCCGCCGCCGACCGGGTGCAGGAGCGCGTGCGTTCGGGGTGCGTGCCCGCGGGGCCGCCGCGCAGGCCGGTGGAACCCGTCCCGGGCACAACAGGAGGGTTACGACACCAGGTGCTTGAGCGTGCGTACGTCGGCCAGCGGCTCGGGTCCTACGGGGTCGACGTTGAGCACGGTGACGCCGGCTTCCCGGTAGGCGGCGATCCGGTCGCGTACCCACCCTTCGGGGCCGATGAGGTTGGTGAGATCGATGAGTTCGTCGGGCAGTGCGGCCATGGCCTCCTTCTTGTGCCCGGCGAGGTAGAGGTCCTGCACGCGCTCGGCCTCGGCTTCGAAGCCGTATCTGCGGACGACGTCGTTGTAGAAGTTGCGGCCCTTGGCCCCCATGCCACCGACGTACAGCGCGGTCGAGGGGCGGGCCAGATCGCGGAGTCCGGTGACGTCGTCGCCGATGGCCAGGAGGCCGCCCGCGACGGTCTGCAGTTCACCGAGTACGGGGTCGCGGCGGGCCTTTCCCTCGGCCAGCGACGTGCCCCAGACCCGGTGGGCACGGTCCGGCAGGAAGAACAACGGCAGCCACCCCTCCGCGATCTCGGCGGTGAGACGGACGTTGTGCTCGCCGAGCGCGGCGAGGTGGACGGGGATGCGTTCGCGTACCGGGTGGGCGAGGAGTTTCAGCGGTCTGCCGAGGCCGGTGCCCTCGCCCGCGGGCAGCGGCAGCGGGTAGAGCCCGGTGTTGGTGACGACTTCGCGGCGCCAGACGCGGCGGCACAGCTCGACGATCTCGCGGGTGCGGGCGAGGGGCTTGTCGTACGGGACGCCGTGCCAGCCCTCGACGACCTGCGGTCCGGACGCGCCGAGTCCGAGGATCGCCCGGCCGCCGGACACCGCGTCGAGTCCCGCCGCGGTCTGCGCGATGAGCGCGGGCGTGCGCGAGTAGATCGGCAGGATGCCGGTCGCGATGTGCAGGCGCCGGGTGCGGGCGGCCAGGAAGCCCAGGATGGTCGGGGCGTCGAAGCCGTACACCTCGGGGACGAACGCGATGTCGAGTCCGGCGTCTTCGAGGGCGACCGCCCGGGCGACGGTGGCCTGCACGTCTCCGGCGTACGACAACGTGGTGGCTATCCGCACGTTTCTCTCCTTGAACGGGTTGGATCGCCGCCCGGGGCCCGTATCGGGCGCGACGGCGGTGCGGCGGCGGGCGGCCGTCTGTCGGGGACCGCCGTGGCCGCGGTGTGGTGGGTCGCCGGTGGCGCGGAACGAGTGCGCGTCGGTTGATACGGCGCCTCGTGACGTCCTCCGTCGGCGCGCGTCTCGCCGCCCGCACCGGCGTCGTCCCCTCAGCGGCGCGGGAACCGCCGCATGAGCCGCAGCGACAGGGTCATGAGCCTGGCGTAGCTCTCCATGGCCATACCGTCCGCGGGGCCGAAGCGGGCCAGGTGCTGACCGGCCACCGACTGCGGTTCCGTGAAGCGCAGGATTCCCTCCTTGCCCTGGCGCCGCCCCAGACCGGACTGCCGCATCCCGCCCATGGGGGCGTCGATGCTGGCGAACGAGGCGGAGTACCCGTCGTTGATGTTGACGCTTCCGGCCACGATGCCCCGCGCGAACGCCCGCGTACGACGGCCGCCGTAGACGGAGGCGTTGAGGCCCATACCGCCGTCGTTGACCTTCTCCAGCACGGAGTTCTCGTCGTCGAACGGGTAGACGGAGACGACGGGGCCGAACGTCTCCTGCAGATGGCAGTCCATGGCCGGGGTGACATCGGCCAGAATCGTCGGTTCGAAGAAGTACGGACCGTACTCGGGCCGGGGACCGCCTCCGGCGAGTACCGTCGCGCCCTTGGCGACCGCGTCCTCCACATGGGCGGTCACCTTGTCCAACTGCTCCTGGGAGATGAGCGATCCCATGGCGTTCTCCCAGGACGCGTCCCCGGTGAACACCATCGCCCGGGTACGGGCGACGAAGCGGTCCATGAAGGCGTCGTGGACGGCGCGGTCGACGTAGAAGCGTTCGCTGGAGACGCACAGCTGTCCCGCGTTGGCGAAGGCAGCGCGGACGGCTCCCTCGGCCGCCTTGTCCGGATCGGCGTCCCCCAGGACCACGAAGGCGTTCTTCCCCCCGAGCTCCAGCGAGCAGCCGACCAGCAGGTCGGCGCACTGCCGGGCCACGACGCGACCGGTGGCGACCGAGCCGGTGAAGCACACGTAGTCGGCGCCCGCGATCACGTCGTGGCCGACGGAGGGCCCCGGCCCGGCCACGATCTGCCAGAGGTCCTCGGGCATGCCCGCTTCGACCAGCAGCCGCTTCCCGATCAGAGCCGAGAGCATGGTGCGCTCGTCGGGCTTCAGAACCACCGCGTTCCCGGCCATGATCGCTGCCAGGCCGTCGCACGACGCCAGCGTGAACGGATAGTTCCACGGTGAGATGACCCCGACGACGCCCTTCGGCGTGTGGTGGACGCGTACACGGGTCAGACCCGGCATCGCGCCCCTCGCGCCGTGGCCGCGCAGATGCTGCGCGGCGGATCGCGCGTAGTAGCGCGCGGTGAGGCCGAGGTGGATGACTTCGTCGAACGCGTGACGACGAGCCTTCCCCGTCTCGGCCACGATGACGTCCATGATCGTGCTCTGTTGCGCCACCACCAGGTCGTGGAAGCGGAGCAGCACGCGTGAGCGGGCCCGCATCGGTACACGCGACCACCGCTGCCGGGCCGTACGCGCCCGCGCGAACGCGTGCTCGACATCCTGGGAGGTCGCGTGGGGCACATCGGTGATCGCGTCGCCGGTGAGCGGGCTGCGGACGGTGGTCCGCTCGTCGCCGGTCGCGGCCACCAGGGTGACCAGATCGGCGACGAGCCGTGGGTCGAGTGCGACCGGTGCGAGGGTCGCGGATTCTTCGCGCGTGGTGCCGGCCGCAGGGGCGCGGGTCACCGCGCGACCTCGCCGGTCGACAGCACCGCCTGCATCGCGACTCCGTCGACGTAGGAGTGTTTCTCCTTGACCGCCCCGCCCTCGACGAGGACGAAGTCCGCCAGGTCGACGTCCACTCGGGCGCCCGTGGCCGCCGTTCCCGTGAGCGTGAACCGGGTGACCCAGAAGTCCGCTCCGGTTCGCAGCGAGACCAGCGTGAACGTGAGGTCCGGAACCAGGGAGAACATCTCCGCCGCCGCCTTGTGGATCGCCTCCCGCCCCTGTACGGGCGGCTGGCCCAGGTGCAGGTGGAACAGCGAATCCTCGGTGTGCAGGGCGACGATCCGATCGGGGTCCCGCGCCTCCCAGCAGGCGTGGTAGCGGTCGAAGAATTCACGAGTACTGGCGGTCATGCCCGTCTCCCAACATCGAAAAACAGTCAGCCTGTATGTAACTTCCCCACCAGCTCATTCGTCAAGGGTTCGCTGAAGGGGATCCGCTCATCGGGTGGCACCGCTGTGAGCGGCTGGGGGTGACCGAATGCGAGGAATCGCCCGCGCGGGACCGGGGCTCCTGGAGGCTTCGCCTATACAAACATTCAGACTGTATGTATCTTCGCCGTCTACTCGTCGTTCAAGCGGCTCGCCAAGGGCCCTGTCGTGAAAGTAGGTGGCACCATGAGTGGCAGCGGTCCCGCGCAGACGCGTGTGGCGGCGGGGACAGGCTCGCGCACGATGGCGGACCTGGTCCCGCGCGCCGCGGAAGTGTACGGCCCGAGTACGGCGCTCCGCTTCAAGGAGAGCGGTGTATGGAAGCCCGTGAGCTATCAGCGGCTCTGGGAGGCTGTGGCGGAGGTCGGCCGGGGGCTGCTGTCGCTGGGCCTGCGTCCGGGTGTGAAGGCTGCCGTCCTGGCCAATTCGAGGCCCGAGTGGACGTACGCGCACTTCGGGATCCTGGCCGCCGGCGGTGTGTCGGTGTCGGTGTATCAGACCAACTCGGCTGAAGAGTGCCATTACGTGCTGGAGCACTCGGGCGCCGAGGTCGTCTTCGTCGAGGACGCGCAGCAGCTGGACAAGATCGAGGCCATCCGGGCGCGGCTGCCCGGGTTGCGCCATGTCGTCGTCTTCGACCCGCCGCCCGGTGCCTCCGAGGCGCTGTCGCTGGAGGAGATCCGCCGCCGGGGCCGGGCGGTCGATCCTGCGGTGCTCGACGCCGCCATCGCCGCGATCGAACCGGGGCAACCGTGCATCATCATGTACACGTCCGGGACGACGGGGGTGCCCAAGGGCTGCGTACTCTCCCACGGCAACTACCGCGAGGTGGTCGACATGATCGCCGCGACGGAAACCATCGTGCCCGGGGAGCGCGTCTACCTGTTTCTCCCCCTGGCCCACGCGTTTGCGGCCGTGGTCCAGTTTCTGTCGATCGATCTGGGGGCTTCGATCGCCTTCTGGGAGAGGGATCCTGAGAAGATCCTTCCCAATCTCATGGAGGTGCGCCCCACCTACTTCCCCTCGGTTCCGAGGATCTTCGAGAAGGTCTACGCACGCGCGACGGCTCTGGTGGAAGACCCCGGGCAGCTGCGGACGGCCGTCGAGACCGGATTGCGGGTGCGGGAACTGACCGCCGCCGGGGCGGAGGTCCCCGAAGAGCTGCAGGAGGTGTTCCGGCGCTGCGAGGAGACGCTCTACTCCAGAGTCCGAGAACTGTTCGGCGGCGAAATCCGCCAGTGCACCTCGGGCGCCGCCCCCATCGCCCAGGAAATCCTCGAATTCTTCCACGCCTGTGGTGTGCCGGTGCTGGAAGCCTACGGCCTGACCGAGACGGCCACCGTGGCAACGGTCAACTCGCTGCGGGACTTTCGGTTCCGCTCGGTCGGGAGGCCGCTTCCCGGCGTCGAGACGAAAATCGCCGAAAGCGGTGAGCTGCTGCTCCGGGGCGGGAATGTGTTCCAGGGCTACTACAAGGACGACGTGTCGACCGGCCGGGCCCTCGACGGCGGCTGGTTCCACACCGGCGATCTGGCCTCGACGGACGACGACGGATACGTCTTCATCACCGGCCGCCAGAAGGACATCATCATCACGGCGGGCGGTAAGAACGTGGCGCCGGCACGGGCGGAGAACGCGCTCAAGGAGAGCCGCTGGATCTCTCAGGCCGTACTCGTCGGCGACCGCCGGCCCTATCTCGTCGTGCTGATCACGCTCGACCCGGAGGAACTGCACCACTTCGCCGCGGCGAACGGCATGTCACCCGAAGAAGCAGTGGAGTCGCCGGACATGCGCGCGATCGTGCAGCAGGAGGTCGACAGGGTGAACGCGCAGGTCGGCCGGGTCGAGCAGATCAAGCGATTCGCCGTCCTGCCGAGGGATCTCGCGGTCGATGCCGGTGAGCTCACCGTGAGCTTCAAGGTGAGACGAGCGGTGGTCTGCGCAAACCACCAGAAGGTCATCGACGCCATGTACGCGACCCCGATGCCCGGGTGAGGCACGGCCGGGTACCGGGGCCTATACTGGCCCCCGCCTGCCCTTTCGAGCGACCACTGGATTGATGAGCGCCGACCGCCGAACCCAAGCTGCGCGTTCCGCAGCGACACGCCGAGCTCTGCTCGAAGCCGGCCGCACCTTGTTCGGACGAGTCGGCTACGCCGAGGTCAGCACGGTGGCGATCGTCAAGGCGGCCGGTGTCAGCCGGGGCGCGATGTACCACCAGTTCGCCGACAAGCGCTCACTCTTCGAGGCCGTGCTGGAGGACGTCGAGCGCGACCTGGTTCAAAGGATCGGCTCCGCGGTTCTCGCGGCGGGACTGCCCGACCCCATCGACGGTCTTGTTGTGGGGTGTCTGGCCTGGCTGGACGCCTCGGCGGAGCCCGAGGTCCAGCGCATCGCGCTGCTCGACGCCCCGGCCGTCCTCGGCTGGGAACGCTGGCGCGAGATCGAGTCGCGGCACACCATCGGCCTGATGGAGGAACGGCTCGCCGGCGCGATGGCGGCGGGCCGTATCCACCCCCAGGCCACACGGCCGCTGGCGCTCGTTCTCGTGGGCGCCCTGGACGAGGCGTCCCAACACCTCGCGAAGGGCTACGAATCGCCCGAGGCCATCAGATCCGTGATCGTGCAACTCATCTCCGGCCTGGCCAGGAATCCGGATCACGGCGGGGAATCGCGGTCTCGCGCCCCGGATTCCGGCGCACCGGGCGAGTGACGCGCCGCGCGATTCCCCGGGCGCGACTCAGGGAATCGACGGGAATCGACCCGACCGCCATCGACATCACCGGGGCGACGGCTGCGCGCTCTTCCCGGACCGGGTCGCCCGCGGGCCCCCCGTCCTGGTGCGGCGTACGCAGGTGGAATTCGGCGCACCCGCCCCGGTGAAGAGCCCGAGGGCTACCGTTCCGCGGACCCCGGCCGCCCGAGGGGCCCTTTCCGCCGTGCGCGCTGGTGCCGGTCCGCTCTACGTCACGTGCACCCTCGTCCGGGGCCGACGGGAGGGCCGTCGGCACAACACCCCTCCGGCGCCACCGGCTGTCCCCGAGGGGCTTTCACCACCGAGGAGGAGGAGCTAAGCCGCCGTCTCGGGCCGCCCCTCACCGGCCATGAACCGCCACACCAGACCATGGCCGAGGAGAACCAGCAGGGACAGCAGAATCGCCTCCGCCTGGATCGGCCGCAGCTCGGCCACGTCCGCGATGTGGGGCGCGGTCCCCACCACCGCGATCAGCAGATAGACGACCGCAGCGCCCAGCTGAGGCAGCGCCAGATGCACGGAGGCGCGGTCGCGGGCGCTGTACGCCAGCAGCCGCAGCGTCGACACACACCCCACCACGGCGATCACCACAAAACTCGCCCGCCAGATCTCCGGGGTCTCGGTACCACCCACCTGGGCGAAGAGCCCTATCAGCGCGGGCAGCAGAAACGAGAGATAGATACCGCCCACGATCCGGCGCAGCTTGGGCACCCGCATCCACTCCCCGTGGCCCTGGACCACGTTCCACCAGAGACCGACCAGGGTGAAACACGTCGCCGAGAAGAGCGCGTAAAACGTGCTGACGTCCACGGGGCCTCCCGCTGTCAGAGTTCGGCGTGCCGCGCGGGCCTTGTCCGCGCCCGCCGAGCGTCCCATGCCGGGACACCGGCAGTGGTGGACCGACACCCGGGCCGACCGGGAAGCCCAGACCGGGGACAGGATCCTCGTCTCCGCCCACAACGCCCACCTCGGCTACGAGACCCCCTTCCGGGCGCCCCCCCGTGGTGCAGGGCGTGTTCCTCTCAAACACGTGCGGGCGTCGGTGCCCGTGGACCAAGCCGTGTGGTGAAAGAGCGCCGTCCTTCGTTATGTTCCTCGCGTGGGGCGGGGAGATTTGAGGGGCTCCCGCGAGCCGCGATGAGTCCTGCGGCGGTCGGCGGTCGTACTGTCGAACCCGTCACCGAGGAGGACTTCTGATGCGCAGCGTGACCTATTCGATGAGCGTCTCACTTGACGGCTACATCGTCGGGCCGGACGGCGGCTTCGACTGGACGGCGCCCGACGAGGATGTCTTTCGCTTCTGGATCGACGAGATTCGAGAGGTCGGCGTCCATCTGTTGGGACGGCGGCTGTACGAGACGATGCTGTACTGGGAGACCGCCGACCAGGATTCCTCGCTCGACGACTCACAGCGCGAGTGGACCGCGCTCTGGAAGCCGCTCCCCAAGGTGGTGTTCTCCACCACGCTGTCGGCGGTGCAGGGCAGTGCCCGCCTGGCCACCGGCGGTCTGGCGGAGGAGATCGAGCGGTTGCGGGCCGAGCCGGGGGAGGGCGACATCGCGATCGGCGGCGCGACTCTCGCCGCCGAGGCGGCGGAGTCGGGTCTGATCGACGAGTACCGGGCCATGGTCTACCCGGTGCTGGTCGGCGGTGGCATTCCGTTCTTTCCCCAGCGCGAGCGCCAGGTGGATCTCGAACTCGTCGAGACCCGCACCTTCAGCTCACGAGTCGTCTACCTCCGCTACCGCGTGGCGCGCCAGGCCATGCTTTAGGGCGTTGCGGATGTGCCGGCCGCCCCGCCCCGGCCCGTGGTGGCCGGGGCGGTGTCGGGCCGGTGCCCGTGCGAGGCCTCGCCTCAGGTGCCGACGTAGTCCGCGAGGTGCTCGCCGGTGAGGGTGGAGCGGGCGGCGGCGAGGTCCGCGGGTGTGCCCTCGAAGACGATCCGGCCGCCGTCGTGTCCGGCACCGGGGCCGAGGTCGACGATCCAGTCGGCGTGTGCCATGACCGCCTGGTGATGCTCGATCACGATGACCGACTTTCCGGAGTCGACGAGCCGGTCGAGCAGGCCGAGAAGGTGTTCCACGTCGGCGAGGTGAAGGCCGGTGGTCGGCTCGTCGAGGATGTAGACGCCGCCGTCCGTGGCCATGTGGGTGGCCAGTTTGAGCCGCTGCCGCTCGCCGCCGGAGAGCGTGGTCAGAGGCTGGCCGAGGCAGAGGTAGCCGAGCCCGACGTCGGCGAGCCGGCCGAGAATGCGATGCGCTGCCGGTGTGCGCGCCTCGCCGTCGCCGAAGAACTCCTCGGCCTCGGTCACCGACATCGCGAGCACCTCGCTGATGTCGCGGCCACCGAGGTGGTGGTCGAGGACCGACGCCTGGAACCGCTTCCCCTCGCACTCCTCGCAGGGGGTGGCGACCCCGGCCATCATCGCCAGATCGGTGTAGATGACGCCCGCGCCGTTGCAGGTGGGGCAGGCGCCCTCGGAGTTGGCGCTGAACAGCGCCGGCTTCACGCCGTTGGCCTTCGCGAACGCCTTGCGGATCGGGTCGAGGAGTCCGGTGTACGTGGCCGGATTGCTCCGTCGCGAGCCGCGGATCGCGCCCTGGTCGACCGTCACCACTCCCTCGCCGGCGGGGATCGACCCGTGCACGAGCGAGCTCTTGCCGGAGCCGGCGACGCCCGTGACGACGGTCAGGACCCCGAGTGGGATGTCGACATCGACATCGCGCAGATTGTGCGTCGTCGCGCCCCGGATCTCCAGCGTGCCGGTCGGCTTGCGCACCGTCTCCTTGAGGGCGGCCCGGTCGTCGAAATGGCGGCCGGTGATGGTGCCGGCGCCCCGCAGCCCCTCGACGGTGCCCTCGAAGCAGACGGCACCGCCCGCCGTACCGGCGCCGGGGCCGAGGTCGACGACATGGTCGGCGATCACGATCGTCTCCGGCTTGTGCTCCACGACGAGCACGGTGTTGCCCTTGTCCCGCAGTCGCAGCAGCAGGTCGTTCATCCGCTGGATGTCATGGGGGTGCAGGCCCGTGGTCGGCTCGTCGAACACGTAGGTGACGTCCGTGAGCGAGGACCCGAGGTGGCGGATCATCTTGACGCGCTGCGCCTCGCCGCCGGACAGCGTGCCCGACGGCCGTTCGAGCGAGAGATAGCCCAGCCCGATCCCCACGAACGAGTCGAGCGTGTGCCGCAGCGAGCTGAGCAGCGGCGCCACCGACGGCTCGTCCAGCTCCCGCACCCACGCGGCCAGATCGCTGATCTGCATCGCGCAGGCGTCGGCGATGCTGATCCCCTTGATCTTCGACGACCGGGCAGCCTCGCTGAGCCGGGTGCCGTCGCAGTCGGGGCAGACGGTGAAGGTGACCGCCCGCTCCACGAACGCCCGGATGTGCGGCTGCATCGCCTCCTTGTCCTTGGACAGGAACGACTTCTGGATCTTGGGGATCAGCCCTTCGTAGGTGAGGTTCACGCCCTCGACCTTCACCTTGGTCGGCTCCCGGTGGAGGAAGTCCTGCATCTCCTTCTTGGTGTACTTGCGGATCGGCTTGTCCGGGTCGAGGAACCCCGACTCGGCGTAGAGCCGGACGGTCCACCAGCTGTCCGACTTCCAGCCCGGGATGGTGAACGCTCCCTCGGCGATCGACTTGGAGTCGTCGTAGAGCTGGGTGAGGTCGATGTCGGAGACCGTGCCTCGGCCCTCACAGTTCGGGCACATGCCGCCGGTGCGGGAGAAGGTCTGCTTCACAGTCTTCTTGGCTCCGCGTTCGACCGTGATCGCGCCGCTCGCCCGGACCGAGGCGACGTTGAAGGCGAACGCGCCGGGCGAGCCGATGTGCGGCTGCCCGAGCCGGCTGAAGAGGATGCGCAGCATCGCATTGGCGTCGGTGGCGGTGCCGACGGTGGAGCGGGGGTCGGTACCCATCCGCTGCTGGTCGACGATGATCGCGGTCGTCAGCCCGTCGAGGACGTCGACCTCGGGCCGCGCCAGCGTCGGCATGAAGCCCTGCACGAAGGCGCTGTAGGTCTCGTTGATCAGCCGCTGCGACTCCGCGGCGATCGTGTCGAACACCAGCGAGCTCTTGCCCGAGCCGGAGACACCGGTGAACACCGTCAGCCGGCGCTTGGGGATCTCGATGCTGACGTCCTTGAGGTTGTTCTCGCGCGCGCCGTGCACGCGGATCAGACCGTGGCGGTCGGCAACGTGCTGCGCGGGCGACCGCGTGTCCGTCCTCGTGGCCTTGCTCATCGTGTCTCCATCTGTTGCGCGGGGCCACCCTCGCGGCCTCCGCCGGCGTAGCCCGGCTCGATCTGCCCGGTCGAGCCGGATGTCCGGTCCTCCATTGTCGGCAGGGTCGCCGCATCGGCCCGTCGTTCACCCGATCGGCGGTCCGGCCAGGGTGGCACATCCGGCCGGGCGTCGGGCCGACCGGTGTCCGTGGCGCGTCGGCTCCCGGTCGGCGTCTCGTTCACCTCGGGCCGGGCCAGGGTGCGGCGCGGGGCGCCCGGAACCGGTGCTACGGCGTGGGGCGGCGCACGCGGCCCGGGGCCGGTGTGCCATCGGGGCCGGCGCCGGCAGCCGCCGGGCGGCCACCGTCACCGGTGTTGCGCGAGGGCTCCTTCACGGCGCCGTCCGCGCAGGTCACGGGGTGATTCCCGGACGTCTCGGCGGAGTCCGTCGCTGCGGGTGCGGTCGCCCGCGGGATCGCGGAAGGTGCGGTCGGGGGAGCGCGTCCGCCGTGGTGGACGCCGTACGGGTGCCCGGTCGGCCCCGGACGGCATCGGCACCGTGGGGCCGGTGACCGCGCCGACGGTGCCGTCGAGCCCGGCGGTGGCCGCCTTGATGTCGGGAGCGCCCGGGCCCGTACCGCGTCGCCGCCGGCAGGATCCGCCGTGACGTCGCCGAGGGCCGGGAGGCCATCCCGCTCGCGCGACCGGTCGTCGCGTGTCCGCCCGCCTCACCCCGGCGCGCCGGGGTGGGGCGCCCCTGGGCTCAGGCGCGGCCTGCCGGGCCCACCGCTTCCGCGTCGGCCCGGTTCCCGGGTTCCGGCGCGGGCGGATCCGACTCCCGCAGCCCGATCCTGTCGTGCAACCGCCGCAGCGGCCCCGGCGCCCACCAGTTGGCCCCGCCCGCCAGGCGCATGAACGCCGGCACCAGCAGCCCGCGCACCACCGTGGCGTCCATGACCACGGCGAGGGCCAGTCCCAGACCGATGGCCTTCAGATAGGTGATGCCCGACGTCATGAAGCCGGCGAAGACGATGGCGATCAGCAGCGCCGCCGCCGAGACCAGACTGCCGGTCCGGCCCAGCCCCCGGGCCACCGATCCGACGGGGTCACCCGTCCGCTCGTACTCCTCCTTGATACGGGAGAGCAGGAAGACCTCGTAGTCCATCGAGAGCCCGAACGCGACGCAGAACAACAGCATCGGCACGCTCCAGGTGATCGCGCCGGTCACTGTGAAGCTGCCGATGACACCGTCCAGACGGCCCTCCTGGAAGCCCCACACCAGCACTCCGAAGGTGGCGCTCAGGCTGAGCAGGTTCAGCAGGAGCGCCTTGACGGGCAGCAGTACGCTCCCGGTCAGCAGGAACAGCAGGACCAGGGTGCTGCCGCCGATGACGGCCAGGGCCCACGGCATCTTCGACGTCAGCGAGTGCAGCGAGTCCTCCAGCACCGCGCCCGGCCCGGCGACCTGGACGGGGAAGGGCGCGTCGGCGGTACGGATCTCCCGTACCAGCGCACGGCCCGCGTCGTTCGTCTCCGGCTCCTCGGGGACCACCTTCAGATAGGCGGAGCGTTCCGCGGCGAAGGCGGCGGAGGCAGCAGACGCGGGGGTGACGCGTTCGCCGCGCGCGTAGACGCCCGTGTAGGTGTCGACCCGGGCCACGCCGTCCATCCGGGACAGCCGCTCCGCGTACGCGCCGATCCGGCCCGCGGCCCGCGCGGGGTCGCCGACATCGCGCAGGACCACCATCTCGGAGTAGTTCTCCTGGGAGGAGTATCCGTCCCGCAGCATCTCGCCGACCTGGAAGGAACTGGCGGACGACGGCAGGACGCGTTCGTCGGCCAGGCTCAGCTTGAGATTGAGGAACGGCGCACCGAGCAGCAGCAGAAGGGCGACGGCGGCCAGACCGATGGGCAGCGGGAAGCGCATCACCACGGTGGCCGTGCGGTGCCAGAAGTTCTCCTCCTTCTGCGGCCGGGTCCGCCGGCGGATCTGCAGGCTGTTGATGCGCGGGCCGAGGACTTTCAGCAGCGCCGGCAGTACGGTCACCGAGGCCAGCGCGGCGATCAGCGCCACGGGAATGCCCGCGTAGGCGAAGGAGCGCAGGAAGGAGAACGGGAACACCAGCAGGCCGCCGAGCGCGAGCGCGACCGTCACCGCGGAGAACGCCACGGTACGGCCGGCCGTGCGCATGCTGGTGACCAGGGCCGTGTCGGTGTCGGCGCCGCGTGCCAGCTCCTCCCGGTACCGGCTGATGATGAACAGGCTGTAGTCGACCGCCAGTCCCAGACCCAGCCCGGTGGTGATGTTCATCGCGAACACGGACACATCGGTGAACAGGGTCAGCACGCGCAGGACGAAGAAGGCGCACGCCATCGTCAGCGTGCCGATCACCAGGGGCATCGCGGCGGCCACCACCCCCCGGAAGACGAAGATCAGCACGACGAGGAGCACCGGCATCGCGATGGCCTCGGCCTTGACGAGGTCCTTCAGCGTCAGTTCGGTGATCTCGGCGCTCGCCTTCGCGGTGCCGCCCTGCCGGATGTCCAGCCCCTCGACGGTGCCCTGATAGTCGTCGGCGTGGTCGGCCATCCATTGCTGGACGTGGTCGTCGTTCCCCTTGATCCAGGCCAGGATCAGGGCGCTGCGGGAATCGGCGGCCCGCAGGGCTTCGGGGCGGCCCGTCGACCAGTACGAGTACGTCTCGCTGACGTCGGGTTCCGCGGCCAGGCGCTCGGTCACCTCGGCGGCGGCGGTGGCGACCGCCTGGTCGTCGATGCCCCGGTCGTCCTCGACGAGCAGCACCAGGTTGGGCTGACCCGCGTCGAACCGCTCTTCCAGGAACGCCGCCGCCCGTGCCGACTCGGTGGCCGGGTCGTCGTAGCCGCCGGCGGAGAGTTTCGGGAACGCGGTGGCCCCCACCGCGGCGGCGATCACGAACAGCAGCAGGGCGACGTGGAGAAGGCGCCTGCGCCGCCGCAGTACGGCCCGGGCCAGTGAGTGGAGCATGTCTCTCCTCAGGTTCCGCCCTCGCCCGCCGCAGGAGCGGCGGCCCAGGGCCCGTCGAGTGGTGCCACACGTGCGTGGCGGCACGCGAGGGCGCCTGAGCGGGACACGGCCGTGCTCCCTCCCGGGCGCTCTTGAGGAGTCGACGGACGGCGGGGGGTCATGTGTGACATCGGGCGCCGGTGGTGATCCGGGGCGCGGAACTCGGGCCGTCGTCCGTCTGGGCTGGGACATGCGCCCGCAGTACGCTCGGTCGGGGCACTACTGGTCGGTCACCGCCGTGGACTCGCGGGAGTTCCGGGTCATCCCGAACCCGCTCGACCGGCACGTCCTGAACGGCCGGTCTCCGCTGGAGTACAACGAGGACGGCTCCCTCACCCTGGTGTTCGCGACACAGCGCCCGGCTGGCCGGCCGGAGCCGAACTGGCTGCCGACACTCCCTGGGGGCCGCCCTCATGCCCCGGCGCCGGTACCCGGGGCCGGTCGGCGCTCGGCGCCGTCCGTCGTGGACCGGGCGTTCACGGGGCCGGTATGCCGCGTGGGCGCGCGGGCGCGCCGAGGCGGACGGGGACTCCCGGTGAATACAGCACACTGACCGGCTCCCCTTGCGGTTCGGGCAGTCCTGCCGCCGCCACCAGTCCCTCCCGGCATTCGACGAGCTCCGCCCGGTACAGCGGCCAGCGCGGGTGGTCGTTCGGCAGATAGGCGACACCGCCGGGGAAGGCGTTGTGCATGCCCCACCGGGCGGTCAGGAAGTGCTCCAGTTCCGTTGGCTCCTCCACGCGTTCACCCTTGCGTACGGTGATCCGGCTGCCCGCGCCGCGAGGCCCGGGCCAGCGCCGGGAGCTGGTGTAGACGAGGGTGTCGTCATCGGAGCGGACGGACATGCGGGACCAGACGTACGGCAGGCGGAAGCCGGCCCGCCCCATGAGCACCGGCAGGAGCCGGGACGCGTCCATCGAGCGGAACACCACGCCGCGCCGGCCGTGGGCATCGACCGAGTACAGGCGCACGTTGGTCTCCGGGAAGGCGCCGAGATAGGGGACCCCAGGCAGTCGGAACCAGCCGACCCGGTGCATCCGGAAGGCCACCAGGCCCACGTACGTCGTCCCGTGGAGCGTGTCGGGAACGGTCCCGGGCGGCAGCAGCCCGGCCACGAGGGCCGGGTCCACGGGCCAGTGGACGAAGGTGAGGTCCAGCCACCACTGGGTGAGCAGAGGACTTGCTATCACGGTGGGGGCGTCCGGGCTGACGGGGCCGGGGCGGCGCTCTGGGCTCGACATGGAGTGAGCATCGCAGAGCGGCCCGGACCGGCCGGGCGGTGGTGTGTGTTTGTTCCCGTATCAGGAACCGCGAACCCGTGCGGACGGGGTCCGACGGACCCGGAAGCCCCGGCCCCGGGCATGAAGGCGGCGGAGTCCGGGCCGTGGCTCTTCACGGCGGTCAGGGGCACGGAGATCGGCCGCGAACGCGCTCGACGGATCGGTCCCTCCACGGCCCGATCCTGATCACGCCGGGCCCGAGGGGGTTGCAGGACAGCTATCGCAACCTTTACATTGCTATGTAGATGGCAACGTAAAGGTTGCGAAGGAGGATGGGATGGTTTCGGATGCGATCGAACGAGAGGTGGTGCTGCGGCACCCCATCGAGCGGGTGTGGACCGCGCTGACCACGGCCGAAGGGCTTTCGCAGTGGTTCGGTTCGGTGGCCGAGATCGATCTGCGGCCCGGCGGGCGGGCGTACTTCCGCTGGGAGGACCTCGATGACGAATCCGTCGCCACGGTCGCGGTCGTCGACCCGCCCCACCGCTTTGCGTTCCGGTGGGGAATCGGCTCCCTGCCGAACAGCGCGGCACAGACCCTTGTGGAGTTCACCCTGGAGCAGGTGCCGGACGGCACCAGGCTGCGCCTCGTGGAGAGCGGGTTCTCCCGGGCTGCCGCCGACGTGGCCCGGACCGCCCACCGGGCCAACAGCCAGGGGTGGGACGCGGAGCTCGCCGACCTGGGGGCCTACCTCGATGCGGCGGCCTGATTCCGAGGGGCAGGCCGTCGCGGTGTTCGCGGCGCTCACGGATCCGACACGGCGGGCGCTGCTGGACGAACTCGCCCGCGCCGGTCCCGCCACCGTGACCGAACTGGCGCGACGGTTGCCCATCAGCCGTCAGGCGGTGGCCAAACACCTGGTCCAGCTCGCCGAAGCGGGCCTGATCAGCTCCGGCGAACCGGTCGGCCGCCGCCATCCCTACCGATTGGAACCCGCCCCCATCCGCGCGGCCCAGGTGTGGCTGGCCACGCTCGCCCACCAGTGGGACGACCGGCTGACCGCGCTGGAGCACGTACTCGACACCACCGATACGAAGGAGTAGCACACCAGTGAACGAGCCTGAATTCACCGCCGGCCTGAACATCGCCATGAAGATCCCCAAGGCGCAGTACGAGTCCACCGTGGCCTTCTACCGGGACACCCTGGGCTTCGAGGTCGAAGAAGACGACGCGTCCAACGCGCCGACCGTGTCGAGAACTCACTCGGTGCGGTTCGGTCCCAACACGTTGTGGCTCGACTGCGTCGACAACTACAGCCGGTCCGACCTGTGGCTGCAGATCCACACCGACGACCTGGACGCGGCGACGGGCAAGCTGGCCGGTACCGGCATCCACCCGTGCGACGAGGTGGAGCCCCTGGAGAACACCGAATCCAGAACCCACTGGATCAAGAACCCGGCCGGTGTCGTGCATCTGCTCGTGGAGTCCCGCTGACCGGGAGCCCGCCCCGCACGGCATAGCGGGTGGAGTGGTGGCGCCGCGTCGGCCCGGCCGCGGGCCGCGGGCCCGAACTCCGGGATACCTCCGGTCGCTGCGCCGCCACCCCGTTCGCCGAGAGCACGGACACGGGCCCGCACGGACAGCCCGTCATACCCCGGTAGGAGCGGGCACGGGCTGTCGTACGCACCGAGGCGGAACAGGGGCGCCCAGGACCCCAGATGCTCCCGGCCCCGTGTCGCGCTTCCCCGCGGAGGCGCTGGGATCCCCGCCGGGAGGCGGACGGGGGCGGGGCCCGCCCGCGCGGGAGCCGGGGTTCCGCTGCCGCGGTCCTCCGGGTGGGCTGATCACGACGTACGTGGCCGAGCCCGCCCTCGCCGGATGGCCCGCGGTGTCGAACGGGAGGCCCTGCGGGCCCGGATACACGCTGCTGCTGCCGACAGACTCCGGCGACCGAAGTGCGCGGTCGACCCGGGCGTCCAGTGCCTGCCGTGACCGCCCGCTCGGGCTCAGTGCGTCACGGGTGTCACCGCCGGTGTGGGGCTGGGGCGCTCCCGGCGCGATCCGCCCGCTCGGGCCGGGTGGGGTCGGTCAGGATCTGGAGCGCGAGACCTTTGTCGATCCCGTCGCCCGTGACGGTGAACAGGCGGCGCCGGTCGGGGGTCCAGGCCAGGGCGGGCGAGAACAGCTGCTTGTAGCCGAAGGTGTCGGCCTTTCCGAAGTCGTACGTCCGGATCGGGGTGGTGGACCCGGGCCGGAAGATGAACAAGTCCGGCTCCGGTTTCGGGTTCATGACGCCCCGGGTGTCCGCGCCTGCGGCCACGGTGCCGTCCGGGGCGATGTCGACCGCGACGGGCCGGTAGCCGGTCGGGTAGGAGTTCTCCTGGGCGAGGTCCGAGGTCCGGAACACCTGGTGACGGAACGGGAATCTGCTCGCGAACACGACGTGGTCGCCGTCGGGGCTGAGAGCGGTGTCGTGTGTGGGCCCGGCGTCGATCGTCCGGGACGCCTGGGGGCGCAGCGTTCCGCCCTTCGTGCGGTACACCCCGACACGGGTGGAACTCTTGCCGGTGCTCGCGGTGACCAGGGTGCCGGCCTTGGCGTCGACGAGGGGGGCGTAGCCCCCCTCCGGGCCCGTCAGGTTCAGCCGGAGAGCGGGGTCGGCCTCGTCGGAGAGGTCGATCGAGCCGACACCGGACCGCCATCCGATGTCGGGCCTCCAGTTGAGGCGGTAGCCGAACCAGAGGGTGTCGCCGGACCGCGTCAGGTACTGGGGGAAGGTGTCCGCACCGGTGGGGAGTCGTGCGGTCTCCTCGAAGGTCTCGGTGTCGATCGCGACGATGGCACTTTCGTGCTTGACGGCGGCGTAGACCGTTTCGGAGTCCTCGGAGAGTTCCAGGCCCCACACCTGGCGGAGGCCGGGGATGGTTCCGACGACCCGGCCCGTGTAATCGGTGACCACGATCTTGTCGTTCTGCGGGTCGCTGATGAAGACGTGCCGGTGTTCGCCGTCGACGACCATGTCGACGACCGAGTCGATGGGCAGCGGGACGCCGCCGTCGACGGGGGGCACGGCCGGGGCGGGCGCGGTGCTGCCGATGAGGGCGGAGCCGATGGTGGCCAGCAGTGCAACCGCGACGGTGGTACGGCGCAAGCGCGCAGCCATGGAAACTCCTCTTCCGGTATGGCCACACGGCGCCCGTGGGGCCTGTGTTTCCGGTCGGCCCGCAGCGTAGGCCGGACATCGGCACAGCGGTAGACGACGTGCGGGGGAGCGGCCGGAACCGAACCCCGGCCGCGGGCGCGCCGGGAGCCCGCATCCGGCGCGCGCCCCGCTCCTTCGGGGGCCGGTCGAGGAGGGAACGCCCCGTCACGACCGCCCTTGAGCAACGGCGCCGCGACCACGACGCCCCCACGGCCGCCCGCCGGATCTGACGCAAAGCCGCAGGACATGCCTGCCAACCGCTGACCGAACGTGCCATTGCGCCGGACCGGCCGGCGAGCGACGCGGTGGGGCCGACGGCCCTGGGCGGTGCTCCGGCGCGCTGCCGCCCGGCGGCCCGGACCCACCGGGGCCGGGGCTCCCCGGCAACGTCCGGCGACCGCATGCTCCACCGCCGCCCGGCCCGCGGCTACGAGACCCCGCCCGCCCGCTCCGAAGCCATGAACCACCTCGCCATGACCGACCTCATGGCCCGCCGCCTCACCGGCGAAGCCACCATCTCCTGGCGCGACCCGACAGCATAGATCAAATAGCTGATAGCGGGATAAAACACCGGGATAAAACGACCTCTGAGCCTCCGCGACGATAAGGCGGAGCACAGCGGTGCCCGTACCGGGTGAGCCCCCGGATCGCCCGCCCGGGCCTCGGCGTCGGGCGGCTTCCGCAGGGGCGCCCGCGCCGTCGGCCGACGACGAGAGGCGCCCGGACCCGCCAGGGACCGGCCCGTGCTCCTCCGGCTGTGCGGGGTCGTGCCCCACCGCATCGCGGGCTGTCCGGCCGTGGCCGAGAGGCCGCCCCGGGCGGCCCTTTCCGGGCCGTAAAAGCTGAACGGCGCCTTCCGCCGGTATTTTTCGGAAGCCTGAATTCCGTTCATGGTGGACCGGTGTTCCGCCGCTTCCGCCGTACGCGGGGGATCGGTACCCTGTCGATTCCGAACAAGGCGGACACACCGCGCATTCGCAGGTGCGCATCGGCACAACCGAGGAACGGGCATGCAGCGAGTGGTCCAGGCGTGGCAGAAACTGAAAACCCGAATATCCCGTTGCGCGGCACCCGTCAAGAGAGTTCTCGACGAATATCCGGGAAAGGTGACTCCCTCCGGAAAGGCAGGGCAGATCCTCTTCTTATGCGGAGTCCCACTGGTGATCATGGCTCTCGTCCGGGTCGCCTGCGAAATCGAGAAAATGGCAACAGCCCCTGGATGCGGTCCACTCACTCTTCTTCATCTGGCTTTTCCCGCAGCGCGCGACGACGTCACCGACTGCCGAGCGCTTCCTCTCACGGCCGACCTGCCGAGCGTGGCCCTGGGCTTCACATCCACGCTCGCGATGGCCATCTACCTCGTCCTGATCGCCAGGCTGTCGCGGCTGAAGGATGAGACCGTCGCGTCCGGCCTGGTGAGGGAATCGGATTTCAGGACGGGTGACCTCGCCGAACGCCTCACCAAGCTGGATGAGGGAATCCGGCTCGGCCGCGCGATGAAAACGGCCCTCGCCGCCGCGAGCATCGCCGGAAGCGTCGGCCTCTACCTCTGGGCGTACCGCGGCGGCCGCGCCTTCGCCGACCTGGCGGCCGTCTCCGCCGCGGACCCTTCCGTGCAATCGGTGAGAGCGTCGTGGTGGGCGAACTACACCGAGCGCCCGCTCCTGGCCGCCGTCTGGATCCTCATCGGCTCCATCGGGCTCTATTTCGCCACCAAACAGGGCTATGTCTACCAGCGGCTCCTGGCATTCTCCTGGGCGTCCCGCAAGGCATGGGCGTTCCAGTACGTCGGGCGGGACCGCGACGACGATTTCGGCTGGAAGCCGGTCGGCCGGATCATCACCATGGTCTATCTGGGATTCCTGAACTTCACCGTCTCCCTCACCGCCGCCGCGTATCTCCTGCGCGGTGAGTCGGGCGACTGGAAGAACCCGGTCGTCGGCCTGGTGGCCTTGATCGGGATATGGGCCAATGCCGGCATCCTCGTGGCGCTGCTCACGGTGATGATCAAAAGCCACCGGTCGATCGTCGAACGGAGAAGGGCGGAAGTGGCGGCGGAAATCGTTCGTCTCAACGAATCCGGTGGGCCGTCCGGACCGGCGGAACGCTATGCCAGGCTGAACTACCTCTCGGGCCAGGGCACGCTTCTCCACGAGACGCCGCGGTGGTATCCGCTACGGGGAAAACTCAAACCCGTCTTCTCCCTGGCGCCCATCGTCCTCGCCCTCTACAAGCTCGGGGTGGAGCTGTCGAAACTCCTGTGATGAGCGCATCCCCCTGACATCCTGCCGGGCTCCCGGCCGGCGTCGTCCCTTCCGCCCCCGCCCCGAGGGGACCTTGGCCGCAGCCCTCGCTCACGTGCTGTCATGGACTGGCTCGCGGAGGGGAATCCGCGCGCCCGGCCGGCACTCGGGGGTGATTTCCCGAGGGCCGCGTGGACAGGGACGACTCCGCCGTCACGCCACGACCGCATCGGTTCGAGGCCCCATCCGTCGCGCGGCCGGTGCGGAGACCGGACTCGACCCGTACGACGGCCGTCGTGAAAGCAGCCGAACGGGTCGTGCCGGAGGGAATCGAAACGGGCGATCCTTCCGTACCGTCGCGCGGAGCCCCCGCGCGACGGATCACCTCGGCCGCGGTTCCTGAACCCCGTCGCCGAGCGCGGCGGCGATCGTGTCCGCCGCGGTGGTCAGGGCCGCGACGATCTCCCGCACCCGGCGCGGCGAGTAGCGCACGCTGGGCATGGCGACCGAAACCGCCGCGACCGTGTGCCCGTCGCCGTCGGTCACCCCGCGTCCCATGGCGACGAGACCCCGCTCGGAACGCTCCAGATTGAGGGCCACGCCGCTGTGCCGGACCGCGCGGAGTTCGGAGCGCAGCTCCGTGAGGTCCGGCCACTCCTCGGACCGGTCGGTGGGGGAGGACGCGTAGAGCGCGGTCAGCGCGTCGTCGCCGAGCGCCGCCAGCATGACGAGACCGCCGCTGACGAGGTGCGCGGGGAAGACCATGCCCTCCCGGCTGCCGACCTTCAGCGCCCGCGAGCACTCCACCGAGGCAAGGAACCGCACGGTCCGGCCGGTGCGGATGCAGAGGTTCGCCGTCTCGTCGAGGGCGTCGACCAGGGTCCTCAGCGGGCCGAGGGAGGCCGTCCGGATGGTCCCGACGTTCGACTGCGCCGTGGCGGCGATCTCCAGGACGGGGCCCACGCGGTAGACGCGCGTCTCGTCCTGGACCGCGAAGTCCCGGTACACCAGCGTGGAGAGCAGACGGTGGGCCGTGGAGCGCGCCACGCCCAGCCTCCGGGCGGCCCCGGAGACCGTGAGCGGCCCCTCGACCTGCAGGATCACCGCCAGTTGCAGCGCGTGGTCAACGCTCGTCACGCCGTACGCCGGCGGATTCTTCATCGACTTGGCCACCGATCACCCTCCCGCACGTCGTTCTGCCAGGCAGAATATTCTGTTCCGAATGATGGCAGGCGCAGCACTGTGCCGCTATGACCGACCACGACACGAACGTCGTCTCGCCCGTCACGCTGACGGCCGAGGACCGGCCCGATCAGCCTCCGGTGACCCCCGAACTCGACGACCTCTACCGCGGCTTCGAGAAGGCCCTGCTGGTACCGCTGTGGACCCGGATCGGCGACCTGATGCCCCCGCATCCCCGGTCGAAGGCCCAGCCGCACCGGTGGGAGTGGAAGACGCTGCTCGACCTGGCGGACCGGTCCGGCGGCCTCGTCGCGGTCGGCCGCGGCGGCGAGCGGCGCGCGATCGCGCTGGCCAACCCCGGCCTGGCGGGCCGGCCGTACGCCACCCCGACGCTGTGGGCCGCCATCCAGTACCTGATGCCGGGCGAGGACGCGCCCGAGCACCGCCACACCCAGAACGCCTTCCGGTTCGTCGTCGAGGGGGAGGGCGTGTGGACCGTCGTGGAGCGCGAGCCGGTGCCCATGCGCCGTGGTGACTTCCTGCCGCAGGCGGGCATGAACTGGCACGCTCACCACAACGCGGCCGACGCCCCGATGGCCTGGATCGACGGGCTCGACATCCCCTTCCAGTACGGCATCGAAGCGCAGTTCTTCGACTACGGCCGTGACCGGCTGTCCGAGCAGGAGCGCTCGACGCCCGGCCGCTCCCGCTCGGAGCGGCTCTGGGGCCACCCGGGGCTGGCGCCGGTCTCCCTCCTCGGGCCCAGGGAGGGCACCCCCCTGCTGCGCTACCGGTGGGAGGACACCGACGCCGCCCTGACCGGCCAGCTGGAGCTGGAGCGCGCGGGCCACCCCGGCACCGTCGAGCCCGGTCACGCCCTGGTGCGCTTCACCAACCCCACCACCGCCCAGGACGTGCTGCCGACCATCCGGGCCCAGTTCCACCGCCTCCGCAGCGGATACGAGACCGCTCCGCGCCGTGAGACCGGGTCGTCGGTCTACCAGGTGTTCGACGGAACGGGCCGGGTGACCGTGGGCGACTTCTCCTGGTCGGTCCAGCGCGGCGACCTGTTCGCCGTCCCCTCCTGGGCACCCCTGTCGATCCGGTCCGAGGCCTCCGGGTCCGACTCCGACTCCGGTGCGCTCGACCTGTTCCAGTTCAGCGACGCGCCCGTCCTCAGCAAGCTCAACCTGTTCCGCACCCACGTCGAGGAGAACGCGTGAAGCTGGCAACCATCCGCCTCGGGGACCGCACCGCCGCGGTCCGGGCCGAGGGGGACTTCCTGGTCGAGGTCGGCCTGCCGGACGTGGGCGCGGTCCTCGCGTCGGCCGCCGGGCTCGCGGGCGCGTCGACCGCCGACGGCCCGCGGCACTCCGCCGCCGGCGCGGTGTTCGCCACCCTCGTGCCGCGCCCCGGCAAGGTGGTCTGCGTCGGCCTGAACTACCGCAATCACATCAAGGAGATGGGCCGGGACCTGCCGGAGCACCCCACCCTCTTCAGCAAGTTCGCCGACACCCTGATCGGTGCCCACGACGCCATCCGGCGCCCGGCCGAGACCGCGTCGTTCGACTGGGAAGCCGAACTCGCGGTCGTCGTCGGCCGGCGGGTACGGCGCGCCGGCGAGGCAGCGGCCGTGGACGCCATCGCCGGCTTCACCGTCCTCAACGACATCACCTGCCGGGACTGGCAGTTCCGCACCCGCGAGTGGCTCCAGGGCAAGAACTGGGACTCCACCACGCCCGTGGGCCCGTACCTCGTCACCGCCGACGAGCTCGGCGGTCCGCGCCCCGCACTGGACATCCGGTGCGAGGTGAACGGCCGGGTGATGCAGCGGGACACCACCGGTGACCTGCTCTTCGACCCCGTCGACCTGGTCCGCTACATCTCCACCGTGGTGCGGCTCAACCCGGGTGACATCATCGCCACCGGCACCCCCGGCGGCGTCGGCCACGCGCGCAAGCCCGCCGTCTACCTCCAGGACGGCGACACCGTCGTCACGGAGATCGAGGGCCTGGGCCGACTGGAGAACCGCGTCCTCCCCGAGGGGGTCCGATGCGCGCGCTGAACACCACGCTCGCCTGGGTGGCGCAGGGAACCGAACTCTGCCGCAAGGCCCTCGAAGGGCTCGACGAGACCTCGTACGCGGCCCCCTCACTTCTGCCCGGCTGGACCCGCCGACACGTCGTGGCCCACCTGGCCGGCAACGCCGAGGCCGTCGGGAACCTCGTGCGCTGGGCACGCACCGGTGTGCCGACACCGATGTACGCCTCCCCGGGGCAGCGCACGGCGGCCATCGAGGCCGGTGCCGCCCTGGCCGGTGAACAGCTCACCGCGTGGTTCGGGGAATCCGCGCGGAAGCTGGCCGACGCGATGGCCTCACTCACCGAGGAGCAGTGGCGGGCCGAGGTGGTCACCGTCCAGGGACGGACCGTGCCCGCGAGCGAGACCCCGTGGATGCGCAGCAGGGAGGTCATGGTCCACGCGGTCGACCTGGGCACCGGGGTGCGGTTCGCCGATCTGCCCGAGGCGTTCCTCGCGGAACTCCGCGAGGACATCCTCGCCCAGCGCGGCAGCGACGGCGTTCCCGCCACACACGGCAGCCCGGCGGAGATCACGGCCCACCTCGCGGGCCGCCCCTGCACCGGAGTCACGACCGCCGACGGCCTCCCCGCCGAACCCCTGACGCCGTGGCTGTGACCACCGAGGAGAAGGACATGAGAACCACAGACACCACCCGCCCCGACGTCCTCGTGATCGGCGGCGGGATCGGCGGCCTCTCCGCGGCGCTCGCCCTCAGCCGCAAGGGGCTCGGAGTGCGCCTGTACGAGCAGGCGCCGACGTTCGGCGAAGTCGGCGCGGGCCTCCAGATCGCACCGAACTGCACCCGCATCCTCGACGACTACGGGCTCCTCGACGAGGCCGTCTCGCTGGGCGTCACGCCCGGACACATGGTCATGAAGGACGCCGTGGACGGCAGCGAGCTCACCCGCCTCGACCTCGGGGACCTGGAACGCCGCTACGGCTTCCCGTACATGGTGATCCACCGCAGCGACCTGCACGGCATCATCCTGCGCGCCTGTGAGCGGGCGGGCGTAGAGCTGGTGAACGACGCGCGCTGCGTGGCGTACGGGAACACCGCCGGCGGTGCGCGCGTCACCTTCGCGGACGGCCGGACCGACGAGGCCGAGGTCGTCATCGCCGCCGACGGTCTCCACTCGGTCGCGCGCAGGCTCCTCGTCGACGACGAGCCGGTCAACTCCGCCTACGTCGCCTACCGCGCCGCCGTGCCCTACGAGCAGGTGCGGGGCAACGGTGTGCACCAGAAGGACGTCGTGGTGTACGTCGGACCGCGGTGCCACTTCGTGCAGTACCCGCTGCGCGGCGGTGAGATGTTCAACCAGGTCGCCGTCTTCGAGTCGCCGAAGGCGCTGGCGGGCGAGGAGAACTGGGGGACACCCGACGAGCTCGACCGGGCCTTCGAGGGCACCTGTGGACCGATCCGGCAGGGGCTGCCGCTGATGTGGCGCGACCGCTGGTGGCGGATGTTCGACCGTGACCCGATCGCGAAGTGGGTCAGCGGCCGGATCGCGCTCCTCGGGGACGCCGCCCATCCACCGCTCCAGTACATGGCCCAGGGCGCCGTCATGGCCATCGAGGACGGCTGGGTCCTCGCCGAGCACGTCGGCGCCCAACACGGCCGGCGGTCGCGGGAGTCGTCCGGCGTCGACTGGGACGCGGCGCTCGCGGCCTACGAGGCCGCCCGTCCCGAGCACTGCCGCCGGGTGGTCACCACCGCACGCCGGTGGGGCGAGCTGTGGCACCACGACGGGATCAACCGGCTCCGGCGCAACGCGCTGCTGCGCTCCCGCGACACCTACGACTACACCTTCACCGACTGGATCTACGGCCCCACCGCGCTGACTCCCGAGCAGGAACCGCGGCTCTACCCGACGATCCCGCTGGACTCGGTGGAGGTCTGAGCACCGTCCCGTCGCGTACGTGCCCGGGCCCCGCCTCCCGTACGCGTGCGCCCGGCCGGCCCGAGTCCGCGTCCACCGGCACTGCCGGTGCCGCGAGGAAAGCAACCACCCGTGCCCCAGCAGGTGCGAGGCGCCGCACCTCCACCAGGGGACCGACCGAGGGCACTGAACACCACCCCGCCGCCGGTTCCCCCAGTACACCTCCCCCGGCAGACCGGCCCGTACCGCCGACACCCCCACACACCTTCCACAGGTGTCCTCGCCGCCGCCATCCCCGCCGCCCGCCCTTCGGGACCACACCCTCAGGAAGGAACAGAAGTGGACCTCCGCGCCCGCATCGACGCCGCGCCGATGAGCCCCTATCAATGGCTGATCGTCGCGCTGTGCATCGTGCTCAACATCCTCGACGGCTTCGACGTCATGGCCCTGGCCTTCACGGCCAAGAGCATCAGCGCCGACTTCGGGCTGAGCGGCTCGGCCATCGGCGTGCTGCTCAGCGCCGGACTGATCGGCATGGCCGTCGGCGCCCTCACCCTGGCCCCCATCGCCGACCGGGTCGGCCGCCGGCCGCTCATCCTCCTCTCCGTCGCACTCGCCACCGTCGGTATGGCCCTGTCGGCCACGGCGGGATCCGCAGGGCAGCTCGGCGCCTGGCGGGTCCTCACCGGTCTCGGTATCGGCGGCATCCTGGCCTGCACCACCGTCATCGCCAGCGAGTACTCCTCCGCCCGCTGGCGCGGACTCGCCATCAGCCTCTACACCGCCGGGTACGGCATCGGCGCCACCCTCGGGGGTCTCGCCGCGGTGTATCTGCGCACCGAACACGGCTGGCGGGCGGTGTTCGTCGTCGGAGCGGTCCTCACCGGCGCGGCACTGCTGCTGCTCGTGCTGCTGCTCGTGCTGCTGCTGCCGGAATCGATCGAGTTCCTCGCCACACGAAGACGCGCCACCGACCTGGCCGCCGTCAACCGGATCGCCCGCCGCATCGGCCAGGAACAGGTCACCTCCCTGGAGACGTCCGCCCGCGCGGGGACCGACCGGGCCGGGCGTATCGCGGACCTGTTCTCCGGAGCGGGCGCCCGCCCGACGATCCTGCTGTGGATCGCGTTCTTCACCACGATGTTCGGCTTCTACTTCGTCAACTCCTGGACGCCGGCGCTGCTGGAGACCGCGGGACTGACGACGGATCAGAGCGCGACCGCGGGCATGATGCTCACCCTCGGCGGCACCGTCGGCGCCGTGGTCTTCGGCATGGCGGCCACCCGCAGGCCGACACGGACGCTCCTCATCGTGTTCACGACGCTCTCCGCCCTGTTCATGGCCCTGTTCATCGTCTCGACCTCGGTCCAGAGCGTCGCCTACGCCCTCGGCATCGTGATCGGCGGTCTCGTCAACGGATGCATCGCGGGGCTGTACACCCTCGCCCCCTCCCTGTACGGGCCGCGGCTGCGCACCACCGGCGTCGGGTGGGCGATCGGCATCGGACGGGCGGGTGCCATCCTCGCTCCCACGGCGGCCGGCATGCTGCTCGACTCCGGATGGACGCCCGCGCAGCTGTACTTCGCCGTCGGCGGCGTCGTCCTTCTCGCCACCCTGGCTCTGGTGTTCCTCCGCCGGGCCCCCGTCCCGGGCCCGGCCGCGGTCGTCAGCTGATGCCGTGGGGCCGGATCGGACGCGGTGGCGCTCTCGCGGCCGTCCCGCTCCGAGCCGCCCCATCGCGCCGAACGGCCCCGAGCCACCCGTGCATCCTCCAGGAACCGGGCCCGCGGTGCGCGATCCCGACCGGCGCCTCAGCCAGTGGCTCGACCAGCGGTCACCTCACCGGCGGCCCGACCGGGAGGACGACTCGATCCGCCTCCCGCCGACGCCGGATGTGAACTCCGCCCACCCCTCCCGGCGCACGCCGTCCGGGCCCGCGCAGCAGCTCCTGCCCCCGGGCCCCGGCCGGCTATCGGTCGTCCGGGAACTGTTCATCGATGAGGTCGAGCCCCCGGCGGGCCCACGCGATCTCCGTCCGGGCGCGCTCGACCAGGCCGTCGTAGGCGAAGACCTTGAAGGCGACGATGCGGTCGTGCTGCTCCGGAGGCGACGCGGCCAGCCGTGCGGCGAGCGTCGGATTGGTACGATCCAGCAGCCGCTCGCGCAACTCCAGCCACTGATCGAGCTGTTCGGTGTGGAACGCGATATGCAGCCTCAGCTGCTCCCGGGCCGCCTCGGGGCTCGACCATTCCAGGTACGCGGCCTTGAGGTGATGGACGTCCCGCTCCCGCTGGTATCCCAGCGGAGTGTTGACCCACTCGCGGAACCGCCGCACCCCTTCGGGCGTGATCCGGTACTCGCGCTTGGTCCGACGCCCACCCGACGGCAGCTCCTCCGCATCGACCAACCCCTCCTTCTCCATGCGCCGGAGCTCGGGGTAGATCTGCGAGTCCGGCGCGTGCCAGACGAACCCGACCGAACTGCTGAACTGCTTCGCGATGTCGTAGGCGGTCAGCGGGCGCGCCGTGAGCAGGGCGAGCAGCGCATACCTCAGACTCATCGGCCGCCTACCTTCGGGCCCGGTGGTGACCTGTCGCGGTCCCCGTGCCGACAGCGGTCTTGCCAATACCTATGGCCATAGGCATAGTGTAGGCCATCCCCCCGATACCTATCTCCATAGGTATCTCTTGGGTCGGGGCGAACCGGCCCAACCCTCGCTTTGGAGGACCGATGCGTTACCCGGAGACGAAGACGCCGACGACGAACAAGACCCTGGGACACCCGCTCAACGCCTGGTACGTGGCCGCGTGGGATCACGAGGTCGTGAGCAGCGAGATCTTCTCCAGGACGGTCGCGCATCGCCCCCTGGCCCTGTACCGCACCGCGGAAGGCCGGCCGGTCGCGCTCGCGGACGCGTGCTGGCACCGTCTGGCACCGCTGTCCATGGGCAAGCGGGTGGGTTCCGACGAGGTCCAGTGCCCCTACCACGGACTGCGGTTCAACTCCGCCGGGCGCTGCACCTACATGCCGGCTCAGAGGACCATCAACCCGAGCGCCATGGTGCCGTCCTTCCCGGTCGTGGAACGTCACCGGTTCATCTGGGTCTGGCCCGGCGACCCCACGCTGGCGGACCCGGACACCGTGCCCGACCTGCACCAGATGAGTTCACCCGACTGGGCCGGGGACGGTCTCACCATCCACGCGAAGGCCAACTATCAGCTGATCCTCGACAACCTCATGGACCTGACACATGAGGAGTTCGTCCACTCGACCAGCATCGGCCAGGAGGAGCTGAGCGAGTCCGACTTCGACGTCACCCATGACGAGCGCACGGTCACGGTCACCCGGTGGATGCTCGACATCGACGCCCCGCCGTTCTGGCTGAAGAACCTGCGCGACAGGTTCCCCGGATTCGAGGGCCGGGTCGACCGCTGGCAGATCATCCGCTTCGAGGCCCCCTCGACCATCCGTATCGACGTCGGTGTGGCGAAGGCGGGCACCGGAGCACCGGAGGGTGACCGAAGCCAGGGCGTCAACGGCTACGTGATGAACACCATCACCCCGGAAACGGACCGGACCTCCCACTACTTCTGGGCCTTCATGCGCAACTACCGCCTGGACAGCCGGCTCATCACCACGCAGACCAGGGACGGCGTGTCGAGGGTCTTCGCGGAGGACGAGCGCATGCTCGTGGCCCAGCAGGAAGCCATCGACGCCCATCCGGACCACGAGTTCTACAGCCTCAACATCGACGCCGGCGGCATGTGGGTGCGCCGGCTCATCGAGCGCATGCTCACGGCCGAACAACTCGTCGCCGCCCGCTCCTGACCCTTCACCGAAACGCGAGGAAGAACAATGGCGGCTGAAGACCGAGCCGGATGGCAGACCGGACGCGTTGTCGAGACGGAGTCCGTGGCGACCCGCATCCGGCGCATCGTGCTGGAGACCGGGGATCCGCGGCCGGCCGCGCCCGGGTCCCATGTGAAGGTCGTCGTCGGCATCGGCGCCCGCGCGGACACCCGCTCGTACTCCGTGGTGTCCTCCAGCGCCGACGGGCGCTTTCTCACCCTCAGCGTGCAACTCGCCCCCCGGTCCCGGGGCGGCTCGGTGTTCATGCACGCCCTGCGGCCCGGCGACCCGGTCGAGATGAGCCGGCCGACACAGAACTTCCCCCTCCGCGTAGGGGCGGAGAAGTACGTCCTGCTGGCCGGCGGCGTCGGCATCACGGCGATCGCGGAGATGGCCCGTGTGCTCCGCCGGCTCACTTCCGACTACCTCCTGGTGTACGTCGGCAGGACCCGGGAACACATGGCCTACCTCGCCGAGCTGGAGCAGCTCCACGGGGACAGGCTCCGGGTCCACGTGGACGACGAGGGCACGAGCCTCGACGCGGCGGCACTGGTCGACGAGGTCGCCGCCGCGGGTCCGGCGGAACTGTACATGTGCGGTCCCATCAGACTCATGGACGTCGTCCGCCGCCGCTGGCAGGACAGGGCGCTGCCTCCCACCGACCTGCGGTACGAGACCTTCGGCAACAGCGGCTGGTTCGAACCCGAGGAGTTCGTGGTCTCCATACCCCGGCTCGGCATCGAGACCACGGTGGAAGCCGGCCAGTCGATGCTCGAAGCCCTGGAGGGCGCGGGTGTCGAGATGATGTCCGACTGCCGCAAAGGCGAATGCGGCCTGTGCCAGGTGAAGGTGCTCGGCCTCCGGGGGCGGGTGGACCACCGCGACGTGTTCTTCTGCGACGAAGAGAAGAAGGAGTCCCGGAAGGTGTGCGCCTGCGTCTCCCGGGCCATCCGGGACACGAGCACGGAGAGCGGCTCCCGCACCGAGGACCGCGACCCCGTTCTCGCACGTCCCGCGGGCGAACGCGCCCGGCTCACCCTCGACATCCCCTGAGCCTCGGTCCACGCCGCGTCCGCCGGGTGCGCACCACTTCTCGGCGTGTGCGGCCCCCCGCCCGGGTCACGTCCGCCTCGACACCTGCCCCGGACGGACGCATCGCCCGCCTGCGGCCGCACGGCAGCCCGACGCCCGCGGCTCCGGCGGACGTGACCCGGCGGTTCAGCCGGTCCTCACTCCGTGCGCAGCGCCGTGGCCGTACGGACCCTGGCCGCCCAGCCCGCCGGGAGCAGCGCGCCCAGCACGGCGATCGCGATCCCGGCCAGGCCCAGCAGCACGAGCTGCGGAGCGTCGTACACCTCGATGACCGACGGCGGCAGCTCGGTGCCCGCCGCATGCCCCATCACCGGCAGCACCACGCCGTGCAGCGCGAACCCGGCCGGCACGCCGATCAGTCCGCCGAACACACCGATCCCCGCCACCGAGGCGAGCACCAGGCTCACGGTCTGCCGCGGTGACATGCCGAGCGCCTTGCAGACGCCCAGGTCGTGGACACGTTCCCGGGTGTCCAGGACGACGGAGTTCAGCACACCGAGACCTGCCACGGAGACCAGCATGAGGGTGAGCAGTACCGCCATCGCCTCCAGGATCAGGATCGTGTTCTCCCCCTCCGACGAGGAGTGGGCGATGGCGGTGCCGCCGAGCGGCTGCACCACGGCCTCCAGCTTCCTGGCGTAATCGGCGGGGGAGACCCCCGGCCTCAGGTCGATGAGGAAGACGCTGGGCTTCGCCGAGGGGAAGTCGGCGAGGTCCGCGTGGATCTCCGGCCTGTCGTCCGACGTGTCGAAGGCCGCGCCGACGATCCGCAGGGTCGCCGTGTGCTTCTGGAAGGTCACCCGCACCGTGTCACCGACCCTGGTGCCGGTCTTCTCCAGGAAGCCCCACGGCACCACGACCTGGCCGGCGCCGGTGATCCAGTGCCCGGAGATCATCGCAAAACCGCCGGAACGCGAATCGCCCTGGTAAAGGCTGAGCCGCGCGGTGCCGGAGATCCCGGTCACGGTGGCATCCCCCTGGGTCTTGCCGTAGTACGAAGCGGTGCCCGGCTGCGACTCGACGGCGGCGCGCACCTTGGCCGGGTCGGCGGACGGGGGCGTGGTGCCGTTGCCCTGGGGGCGCGGTCCGGCGTGGGGGGCCGGTCCGCTCCCCGTGTCGGGTCTGGCGGTGACGGCGGTGACGGCGGCGCGGTCCTCGGGGTCCTGAGCGTCGCCGACCGCGTTCAGGGACGCGGTCAGCCCCAGCGCGAAGGTCGCCGCGACCGTGCCGAAGGCCACCGCGAGCAGCATCGCGAGCGTACGGACCGGGTGGGCGAAGGGACTGGCGAGGCCATAGGTCACCGCCCGCGGCAGCGGCAGCCGCCCCGCCGCCCGGTGCGCCCACCGGCCGCGCCCCGTGCGCGGCGCCCGGCCGACCGCGATGGCCTCGACCGTACGCAGCCTCCCGGCACGCAGCGCGGGCACCAGTGCCGTGATCCCGACGACGAACAGCGCGGCGGCCGGCACCACCAGGTTCACCCACCAGGCCACCGAGAGCGCGGCCGTGCCGTACACCGACTCGGTGTCCTGCAGCAGCGGCATCGCCAGGAGGTTGCCCAGGACGACCCCCAGCGCGATGCCGGCGCCGGCCGGGATGAGCGCCTGGGCGACATATGCCCGTACGATCTCGCGCGGGGTGAAGCCGATGGCCTTGAGGACGCCGATCCTGCGCAGGCCGGTGCCGACCGCGCCGCTGATCACACTCCCGACGATGATCACCGACA
Organism: Streptomyces sp. NPDC004609; assembly: GCF_042873655.1. Classification (NCBI taxonomy): domain Bacteria; kingdom Bacillati; phylum Actinomycetota; class Actinomycetes; order Kitasatosporales; family Streptomycetaceae; genus Streptomyces; species Streptomyces sp. NPDC004609. Next base: position 45,610 of record NZ_JBIALS010000027.1, read on the forward strand.
TCACGATGCCGAGCACACCGAACGCGATGAGGAACGGGACGGTCGGCGCCGCGCCCTGGTCGGCGGCACGCTTGGCCTCCAGCCAGGACTCGGTCCCCAGCAGCGCCCCGGCGGGCACGGCGGCGGCGAGCTTCTTCCGGCCGGCGGAGATCTCGCCCTTCGTCCCCGCGGAGTCGAAGCGGTAGAGCATCTGGCTCGTGACCGGGCCGTCCGTCGACGCCAGCGCGCCGACCTGCGCGGGGGTCGCCCAGGCGTCGGCGGTCCTGCCGGCCGACACGGCGAAGCCGACGACCGTCAGGGCCTGGCCGTCCGCGGCGTCCGAGGACGTGAGGGTGGTGCCGATCTCGATGAAGGGGCCGGTGAACGAAGCGGAGAGCACGATCTCGCCCGGCTTCGCCGGCCACCGGCCGGACTTCAGGTCCAGCTTGTCCACGTCACCTCGCGAACCGGACCGTCCGACCAGGGTCAGGCCCGGCAGTTGCCGGCCCTGCGGATCCACCGGCTGGATGATCGTGGACGGGAACGGCCCCGCGCTCGCGGTGACGCCGGCCAGCCGCCCGGTGTCCTTGAGCTGCGCCGCACTCGCCTTGGCCGGATCGAACCGCGCGGTGATGTGCGCCCCGCGCTGCTTGGCGAAGGCGTGGTCGAACGGCGCGTCGGCGGCGATCATCAGCGACCCGGCGACCACGGCCGAGGCCACCGCCATCATCGTGGCGATGGCGACGATCACCGTCTGCACCCGCCGCCGGCCCACCCCTGAGCGTACGACCCGGCCGAGCGCCCCCATGCCCCGGCGGCTCAACGGACGGCCTCCGCCCGTGTGTCGCGGGCGAGGTGACCGTCGACCAGATGAATCGTGCGGCTCGCGCACGCCTCGGCCAGCGCCAGGTCGTGCGTGACCAGCACAACGGTCTGCCCGCCGCGGTGCAGATCCACCAGCAGCTCCCGAACGTCGTGGCCCGAGGCGGTGTCGAGCGCGCCGGTCGGCTCGTCGGCGAGCAGCAGCGCGGGCCGGTTGACCAGCGCGCGGGCCACCGCGACCCGCTGGCGTTCGCCGCCGGACAGCCGGCCCGGGTAGGCGCGGGCGTGCCGGGCGATGCCCAGCACCTCCATCAGCTCACCGGCACGGGCCGCCGCCTTCCGCCGCGGGGCCCCGGTCAGCTGGGCGGGCAGCTGGATGTTGTCGGCGACGGTGAGGTCGTCGAGCAGATTGAAGAACTGGAAGACCATGCCGACCTGCTCGCGGCGGAACCGGGCCAGCGCGTGCTCGCTCAGCCGGTCGATCCGCCGCCCGGCGACGGTCACAGCCCCCTCGGTCGGCTTGTCCAGGCCGGCGACGAGGTTCAGCAGCGTCGACTTGCCACTGCCGGAAGGGCCCGTCACGGCGAGCGCCTCGCCCCGGTCGACGGTGAGCGTGAGCTGTCCGAGCGCCGGCGTGCCGGCGCTGTCGTACCGCTTGACCACGCCTTCCAGTTCGATCACCTGGGTCATGGGGAGTGTCCGTCCTTGTCGCTCGGAGAGGGCCTTCGCTGGCTCCAGGGAACGTAGGTGCGGCCGTCCGGCGGGCGCGTCGGCCGCGGCACCGACATGGGGCCCTTCCCGCGGCGGATCCGGCCGCGGGGTCATCCCTGCGACGTACTCCTCACGGGCAGGCCCCTGGTCGCACAGGCGGATGCGGGCGGGACGGGCGGGGCCGCACAATGAGCCGGTGGGTACGGAGGACCGGCACGGATGGCATGAACTACTGAGCGAGGCGCTGCGCCCCGAGGCGAGGGCCGCCCCGCTGCCGCGCAGGGCGGTGCGCGCCGATACGGTGCTGGCCGTCGTACTGACCGTCATCGCGCTGATCGTGGCGGCGCGTTACCCCGACAGCGGACCGGTCCGCATCAAGCCGGACGTTCCGTATCCGCCCCCGATTCCACCGCCGGGCTTCAGGGTGCCGGAGAGCGAGCATGCCCCGGCGGTCTGGCCGCTCGTCGTGCTGTCGGCGCTGCCGCTCCTCGCCCGGCGCCGGTATCCGCTGGCCGCGTTCGCGGTCGTGATGGGCGCGACGCTGGCCACGGGTGAGAACGCCACCTGGATGAACGTGGTGACCTGTGTCATCGGGGCCTGCAGCGCCGTCGTCCACAGCCGCTACCGGATAGGGGCGATGGCCGGTCTGGGCGTCGCCGCCGTGCTGGCCGGCCTGGCGTTCCGGGAAGCGGAACCCATCCTGCCGGGCTGGTTGAGCCCCGCCGTCATGCTCCTTTGCGCCGGGGTTCTCGCCGGCCTGGTCCGGATCTGGCAGCGGCAGTCGGCCGCGAGCCGGGACCGGTACGCGCGGCTGCAGCAGGCCCAGGACGAGGCCACACGCCGGGCCGTCGAGGAGGAGCGCTCCCGGATCGCCGCCGAGCTGCACGACGTCGTGACCCACAATGTGAGCGTGATGGTGATCCAGGCGGGCGCGGCCCGCAAGGTGATGGACACGGCGCCCGAACGGTCGAAGGAAGCGCTGCTCGTGGTGGAGGCGGGAGGACGGGCCGCCATGGCCGAACTGCGCCATGTGATGGGCCTGTTGGCCGCGCCGGACAACGAACGGCCCGACGGCCTGGAACCCCAGCCCGGACTGGAACGGCTCGGCGCGCTCATCGAGCGGGTGCGTTCCGCCGGGACGCCGGTGCGCGTCGCGCTGTCGCTGCCGCCGGAGCCGCTGCCGCCGGGGGTGGACCTCGCGGCGTACCGCGTCGTCCAGGAGGCGCTGACCAACACCATGAAGCACGCGCCCGGCGCCGGCGCCGTCGTCGTGATCGGCTACACCGAGGACTGTCTGGAGATCGAGGTCACGGACACCGGCGGTGTGCGGGCCGCCGTACCCCCGGACGGCAATGGCCGCGGCCTCATCGGACTGCGCGAGCGGCTGGCGGTCTACCACGGCGAACTGACGTCCGGGCCGACCCTTGCCGGAGGTTACCGGATCACGGCGCGAGTCCCCCGGCGGACCGTATGAACAGGCCGCCCCTGCGGGCCGTCATCGCCGACGATCAGGCCCTGGTGCGTACGGGTTTCGGGATGATCCTCGCCGCCGACGGCATCGAGGTGACGGCCGAGGCCGCCGACGGGGCGGATGCGGTCGCCGCGGTCCGCCGCACACGGCCCGATGTCGTCCTCATGGACATCCGGATGCCGCAGATGGACGGCATCGAAGCGACCAGACGCATCCTCGCCGACGGCGGCCCGGGCGGAACCCGGGTCATCATCCTGACCACCTACGACCTCGACCACTACGTCTACGCCGCCATCACCTCCGGTGCCAGCGGCTTTCTGCTCAAGGACGTCAGCCCGGAGCATCTGGTGGCCGCCGTACGCATGGTGCAGTCCGGCGACGCACTGCTCGCACCGGCGATCACCCGCCGGCTGATCGAACGCTTCGCGGAGCGCGACGAGGTGAAGGCCGCCTCCCTGCACCGGGACCTGTCCGGCCTGACCCCGCGCGAACTCGAAGTGCTCCGCCTGCTCGCGACGGGCCTGAGCAATGCCGAACTCGCCGATCGGCTGTTCCTCAGCCCGACGACGGTGAAGACGCACATCGGCCGCATCCTGTCGAAGCTGGACCTGCGCGACCGCGTCCAGGCCGTCGTCCTGGCGTACGAGACGGGGCTGATCGTCCCAGGAGGCTAAGGGCTGTCCCGCGCGCGGGAGTGGAACAGCGCCCGCAGCGGATCGGCCCGGTCATCCCGAAGCCGCCGGGAAGTGACACGCGCCTCAGGCCCGGAGACGTGGTGCGAAGGACTGTTGCCCACGCGGAACCGGCAGGGGCGGCGCCGTTCACGAGAGCAATCGGTGTGGACGCGGGGCTCGGTGAGGGGCCCACGGACGGCGTCGCCCGTGGCGGAGCTTTCTGCCCCATCCGGGTGATGCTCTCCGCTGCGAGAGTTCTCCGGACGCGGCGCGTGCGGCCTGTTGCCGATGGCCCTTGGGGCACTCGGACCACGGCACGTGCACACGGCGGCAAGGGGAGAGGGAACAGCCCGCATGGGCCTGTCGGAGGAGGGCCGTCGACCTCGCGCCGAGCGGGGGCACCCGGCGCGACGGCTCTCCCGCCCGCGCGGGCGGTTCGGGCGGTGAGGGTGGAGTGATGGGGTTTGCGGGCGTTGTCGGTGCTGATGGGGTGTCGATTCGGTATCGCGCGGAATTACCGGCAGTGCCTTGTCTGGGAATATTGTTATGCAAAGTCCTACGTTGCAATCGGATGCTGGTTGCTGGCAGGGTAGAGGGTCTGCGAACAGCCGAATGATGACCGAAGTGAAGCAATACGGGGAGGTACCAGCCTTGTTCGACGTGGTGCTGCATGGAGGCCGGGGGGCCTACCGGGTGGCAGCGCCCCCGTCCGGGGCCGGTCCCGCAGCCGACGGGGTGGACGTTCCGACTGCAACTCGGCCGGGTGCCCGTTCCGGACAGCGGTCGGGACCGGGCGATCAGGGCGCGGTCGGTGCGGGGTCCGTCGGGCGGACCTGGTCGTGTGACACGCCGTCGGTCCGGAAGGGGCCGGGGGCGGACCGGTGACCGAGGTCGAGGGGAAGCCCGCCACGGCGCGCAACAACTCCGCTTCGCTGAGGCGGGCGCTCGCCATCCTGCTCCACCTCGGGGAGGGCGCCGGCGCGGGAGGCGCCACACTCACGGAGCTGACATCGGCCCTGAGCATGAACAAGAGCACGGTGTTGCGTCTGCTGGCCCCGTTGTGCGAGGTACGGCTGGTCGAGCAGGACGCGCGCACCGGCCGCTACCGGCTCGGATCGCGCACCGCGCAGCTGGGACATGTCTACCTGGACCACCTGGACCTGCGGGACACGGCCCACGATGTGCTGGAGCAGTTGACCTCCGACACGGGCGAGACCTCCTACCTGGTGATCCCCGATCTGCCGGAGGTGGTCTACGTGGACAAGGTCGACAGTCCGCGATCGGTGCGGATGCACTCTCCCATCGGGAGCCGTCGTCCGGCCTACTGCACGGGCGTGGGCAAGGCCCTGCTGGCACACGCCGGCACCGAGGCGGTGAACGCGGCGATCGCGCACGGCATTCCCCGGCGCACCCCCCGGACCCTCACCACCCCCGAGGCGCTGCGCGCCGACCTGGCCGCGATCCGCTCGCGCGGCTACGCGGTGGACGACGTCGAGAACGAACCGGACATCCGCTGCGTCGCGGCACCGGTGTTCGACCACGCGGGCGCGGCGGTCTGCGCGGTCAGCGTGTCCGGGCCCGCCGCGCGCGTCACCGCCGAGCGGGTTCCCGCGCTCGGACCGCTGGTGTCGGCCGCCGCCGCGGAGATCTCGCTGCGGCTCGGCGGCGCCCGCTGAGCCTCGCCGGTGGTCGTCCGGCCGCTCCCCGGTCCGCCCGCCGACGGGAACCGTCCCGGCGTACGGTCCGTCAGGTGCCGGGATCGCCCTCGTGGTCGCACCGCCGGGCCGCCTGCTGAAGCGCCCGGCCCGCCGAGGAGCGGGGCCGGAGCGAACCGTACGCCCACCTCAGTTGACCGACCTACGGCTGTCGCCCCGTGCCACGGGCGGCGGCCGCTCACACCGGTGGGACGGAGGACCCCGGTGAGGCCGGCCCGCCGGGGTCCTCCGCCCGCACGCGGGTCAGGAGACCCGGCGCGCGATCCGATCGTGATGGCGCAGGGCCGACACGGTGCCGTCGGGCTCGCGGACGAAGGAGACGGCGTCCCCGAGGGGGCTTCCGTCGTCCGCCAGCGCGACCAGGGTGTCCGGCGGAGCCAGTACCAGGCGGTCGGGGGAGTCGAGGGCGATGACGTACTGGCCCGGTTCGGCCGGTGCCTGGTTCGCGATGATCCTCATCTCGCCCTCCGCCTTCCCCGGTACGAGGGTGATGGTGCCGTAGAACCCGCAGTCGTAGGTGCCCTGCAAGGCGTCCGCCAGCTCGTCGCGGACCGGGAGCAGGGCGGGTGCGGGCGTTTCCCCGAACGCCTCTGTGAGAATCAGCCGCTCGACCTCCTCGGCCACGGCGCTTCCCTCCAGCGAGTTCGTCAGGACGGTGTAGGCGAGGCCGCGGGAGGGGACGAGCACCAGGCGTGACGCGTAGCCGATGGTGAGCCCGTCGTGCGACATCGACGGGCGGCCCGCGCGGTCTTCGAGCATCCAGGCGAGCCCGATGTCACGGCCCGCGCTCCCGCGATGGGCCTGGACGCGGAAGAGGCCGCCGGGCGCGGCGGGCGAGGTGACGTGGACCGCGTACCGCATGAGGTCGCGCGCCGTGCTGAGGACCCCGCCGCCGGGCACGTCCCAGCCCGGGAGCTGCCAGTGCCGCTGCCACCCCTGGTCGACGAGCAGGGTGGGCCGGCCGTCCCGGTCGCGGCCGTGCGGTGCGGCGACCCGGCGGGTCACGACCTGGTCGGCGGTGGTGAACGTGCCCGACATCCCGGCGGGGTTGAGCACCTCGTCCTGCAGGACATCCGTGTAGTGCCGGCCGGTGACGCGCTCCACCACCGCGGCGGCCACCATGATCCCCGGACCGCTGTACGAGTAGTCCGTGCCCGGCGCGAAGAGCAGCGGGCGGCGCACGAAGTGGGCCAGCGACGCCTGGACGGAGTCGTCCGCGTGGCCGGCGAGGAGATTCGGGGCGTCGGCGATCATGTTCTGGGCGTCGATGCCCGAGGTGTGGGTGATCAGATGCCGCAGGGTGATCCGCTCGTCGATGCCGGTCCCGGCGGGGAACAGCGGCGCCACGGGACCGTCCAGCTCCACCCGGCCCCCGTCGGCCAGGCGCCCGATGACGAATCCGAGCAGGGTCTTGGAGATCGAGCCGACCTGGAAGACGGTGTCGGGATCCACGGGCAGGCTGTGCGCCACGTTGGTGACGCCGTAGCCGAGCAGCGTGGTCTCGCCGTCGGCCAGGACGCCCACCGCGGTGCCCGGCACGTTGTGCCGGGAGAGGATCTCGGGGACATGGCCGTCGAGCAGGGCGGTGAAGTCGGACACGGTGATGTTCTCCTGCGAGGGTGCGGGGTGCGGGGTGCGAACCGGGCTCAGGCGCCGGCCGCGGTACGGGTGTGGGGATCGAGCCGGTCGCGCAGGACGTCGCCGAGGAGGTTGAACGCCAGGACGAGGACCACGAACGCGATCGAGGGGAACGCCACGACCCAGGGATCGGTGAGCAGGTACTGCTGGGACGACGAGATCATGCTGCCGTAGTCCGCGTCGGGCGGGCGGACGCCGAACCCGAGGAAGCTCAGTGCCGCGTAGGCCCCCTCCGCGGTGGAGAGGTTGATGGCGGTCATGATGACGAGCGGGGAGGCGATGTTGGGCAGGATGTGGCGGAACACGATCCACAGCCTGCCGCGGCCGCACAACCGCGCCGCGTCGACGAAGGCGCGCTGCGCGATCTCCAGCGTCGAGCCGCGGGCGATGCGCGCGAACCGCGGGATGGTCACGATGCCGATGGCCAGTGACGCGTTGATCAGACCGCTTCCCATCATCGCGATCACCAGGATCGCGAGGAGGTACTCGGGGATCGCGAACAGCAGATCCACGAAGCGCGACAGGACGCCGTCCCAGAAGCGGCCCAGGAAACCGGCCGCCACCCCGATGGCGGTGCCGATCACCAGGGCGAACAGCACGGCGTAGGTCGCGGACAGCAGAGCGGGGCGGGTGGCGGCGATGATGCGCGAGAGCTGGTCGCGCCCCAGCGCGTCCGTCCCGAGCCAGTAGTCCGACGACGGTGGCGACAGCCGCGGGCCGGCGCTGACCTCGTTCGGGCCGTACGGCACGAGGAAGGTGCCGAAGGTCGCCAGGAAGATGTAGCCGAGGATGAGGAACACGGCGATGTTGGCGACGATGCCGCGCAGCGGCCAGCGGAAGGAGCGCTTTTGTACGGGAGACGGTGCGGTGGGCGGTGATGGGCGGGCGACGGTGCTGGTCACGCTGACTCCCGTTTCCTAGGTGTGGATGATGCGTCGGTCGACGAAGGGCAGCGCGATGTCGACGAGCAGATTGCCGAGGATGAACGTGCCGGCGATGACAAGGGCCTGCGCGGTGAGCTGGGAGAAGTCCCGGGTCGAGATCGAGGCGAGCACTCCGCGCCCCAGTCCTGGCAGGCTGAAGATCTCCTCGACGATGAACAGGCCGCCGACGAGGAATCCGAAGATGAAACCGATCAGGGTGAGCACGGGCGGCAGGGCGGCGCGCAGGGCGTAGAGGTAGCGGATGCGCCACTCCGCGATGCCGTTGGTGCGTGCCGTGACGACATGCGGCTGGGCGAGGACCTCGATCATCGACGAGCGGGTCATCTGTGCCACCAGCGGCGCGGTGGGGATACCGACCGCCAGCGCCGGCAGCAGCATGGTCTGGAGGTTGCCGACGGCGCTCTCGGAGAACGGGATGTAGCTCGCCGAGTACAGGTTGGTCAGATACTGCGCCGCCAGATAGAGGGCGGCGGAGCCCGACACGAAGCCGGGAAAGGCGAACACGATGAGCAGGGGGATGCGGATGCCCCAGTCGATGCCCTTGCCCGAACGGGTCGCCGCGATGACCCCGACCGGGAGACCGATCGCCACCGCGATGACCAGCCCCATGAGCGCCAGTTCGAAGGAGACCGGTGCCTGCTGGGCGATCACGTCGAGGTTGTCCTGCCCGGAGATGGGGGACACTCCGAAGTCGCCGCGCAGGGTGCCCGAGAGCCAGTCGAGGTACTGGCGGTAGAGGGGCTGGTCCAGCCCGAGGTCCCGCTCGATCGCGGCGATGGTCTCGGGAGAGGCCTTGGGTCCGGCGATCACCGACGCCGCGTTGCCCGGCACGAGTCCGCGGCCCGCGAAGAACACCAGCGCCGAGAGCGCCAGCAGGACACCGGCGGCACCCGTGAGTTTTTTGGCCAGGTAGAGGATCACAGCACTCCTCCGGGATCTGCTTCGCCCGTCGTGGCGGAGCCGGTGTGCGCGGACCGGGTCAGCGTGAGTTCGCCGGGTTTGTGGCAGCGCACCCGGTGACCGGCGGTCATTTCCGTGAGTTCGGGGGCGACTTGGACGCACCTGTCGTCGGCGATCGGGCAGCGCGGCGCGAACCGGCAGCCCGGGGGAGGGTTGACCGCGCTCGGTGGCTCCCCTCGCAGCACGACACGTTCGATGCCCTCCTCTCCCTGGAAGATGCTGGGTTCGGTCGAACGGAGGGCGACGGCGTACGGATGGAGCAGTCCCCGGTCGAATGCCTCGGCCGGTGCCTCCTCCACGATCTGCCCGAGATACATGACCGCCATCGAGTGGCTGACCTGACGCACCGCGCGCAGGTCGTGCGAGATGAACACGTACGCGGTGCCGGTCTCGCGCTGCAGTCTCTCCAGCAGGTCCAGCACCTGGGCCTGGAGGGAGGCGTCCAGCGAACTCACCGCTTCGTCGAGCAGGATGAGATCGGGGCGGGCGATCAGCGCACGGGCGATGCACACGCGCTGCTGCTGGCCACCGGACAACTGGTGGGGGTAGCGGGAGGCCAGTTCGAGCGGCAGGCCGACGGAGGCGAAGGCATCGTCGACGCGCTGCTCCCGCTCGGCCTTCTCGACACCGCCGAGGGCCTCGGCGACACTGGCCCGTACCGTCATACGGGGGTCCAGGGCGCTCGCCGGGTCCTGGAAGACCGCCTGCACCCTGCCGTCCGCACCGGCGGTGACATCGCGCAGGCCGGTGCCGACCAGCACCGAACCGGACGTCGGGGTGTCCAGTCCGGTGATCAGCCGCCCGAGTGTGGACTTTCCGCATCCCGACTCGCCGACCAGGCCGAGCGTGCGTCCGGCCCGCAGCCGCACGCTGATGCCGTCCACGGCGTGCACCTGGGCGCGTTCGCCCCGCAGGCTGGTGCGCCGCATCCGGAAGTGCTTGTACGCCTCACGGACGTCGAGCACCACATCCTGCCGGTCCTCGGATGCCTCGGTCGGTGTCTGCTTCCCGGTCATGTCACCATCTCACTCGGGCTGTCCCCGACGCCGGAGGCCCTGCCGCGCGCAGCGGCGATCAGGGACCGGGTGTAGGGGTGGGTGGGCCGGGTCAGGACTTCGGACGCCGCACCCTTCTCGACGATCTGCCCCTCGTACATCACCATCACCGTGGTGCACAGCTCGGCGACCACACCGATGTCGTGCGAGATCAGCAGGAGGGTCATGCCGGCCTCGGCCACGCGCTCCCGCAGCAGTTCGACGACCTGCGCCTGCACGGTGACGTCCAGCGCCGTGGTGGGTTCGTCGGCGATCAGCAGGTCGGGATGGTTGAGCAGCGCCATGGCGATCATGACGCGCTGCCGCATGCCTCCCGACAACTCGTGCGGGTAGCTGCGCCGCTTGACCTCGGCGTCACCGATGCCGACCCGCCGCAGTGCCTCTTCCACGGTCGCCGTGCGCTCCTTGCGGCCGAGCGACCGGTGTGCGGACAGCACGTCGGACATCTGCCGCCCGACGGTGAAGACCGGGTTGAGGTTTCCCAGGGGGTCCTGGGGGACGCGCGACATCCGGGTGCTGCGCAGGGCCCGCAGCTCGGAAGGCTTGAGGTGCGTCAGATCACGGCCGTCGAGATCGACCCGGCCGGTGACCGAGGCCGAGGCCGGCAGCAGCCGCAGGACGGCTGCCGCCAGCGTCGACTTCCCCGATCCGGACTCGCCCACCAGTCCGACACGGTCGCCGGGCCGGAGGCTGAAGGAGACGTCGTTCACGGCCGGCCGCTGGGCCCGGCCGTAGCGCACGGTGAGTCCCTCGATGTCGAGCAGCGGGTCCTGTTCGCCCGCCGCACGGGCCGCGCCACCGGTGGCGCGGCCCGATTCCGGAGTGCTAGCCACGGCTCACCCGGGCCAGGAACGCCCGGCTCTGGCTCGCGGGCATGTCGACCCCGGTCAGTTCCTTCTGGTGGGCGACCAGCAGGTTGGTCGCGAGCAGGGTGATGGTGGGATACACGTTCTCGGCCTCCCACTGCTGGACGGCGACGAGTGCCTTCTCGTAGGCGGCCGGGTCGGCGGCGCTCAGGGCGTCGTCGAGGAGCTTCTTCAGCGGGGGCGGGACGGGGCCCTGGCGTCCTTCGGCCGGTGCCACGTACTGGTACGGGTTCGAGTAGTACGACTGGGCGTTCCAGCTGAGGGCGTACTTGGCCTCCCCGAGCCGGTCGGCCCACGCACCGACCTCCAGCGGGTCGAGCTTGATCTTGATGCCGGCCTTCGCCAACTGGTCCTGGAGGGTGGCCACCAGGTCGTTGGTGCCGGGGTCGTAGGCGCTGATGTACATCAGCTCGGTGGAGATGCCGTTGGGGAAGCCGGCCTCCTTGAGGAGCTGCTTGGCCTTGGCGGCGTTCTGGGTCGAGTTCGGGACCTCGGCGGGCTTGGGCGCCCAGGAGTTGCTGTCGGGGATGTAGACGCTGGGGCGGGCACCGTCGCCACTGTAGGCGTGCTCGGCGAGGCCGGTGCGGTCGAGCGCGAGGGCGAGTGCCTGACGCACCTTCACATTGTCGAACGGCTTGGTGAGGTTGTTGACCTGGAGGAAGATCGTGGAGTCCGTCGGGACGTTCTTGACCTCCAGCTTGTCGGAGCCGGACAGGGTCTTGGCGCTCGACGTGGCGGTGAAGATGAGGTCGACCTTGCCGGCCCGGAGATCGTTGACCTGGGTGGAGGTGCCCGGGACGTAGAGCACCGTGAGCTGCTCCGACGCGGTCTTCTCGCCCCAGTAGTCGGCGAACCGCTTGAGCTTCAGCTCGCTGTTGGGGCGGTACGAGTCCTGCTGCCACGGACCCGTACCGACCATACGGGTCGCCATCTTCTCCGAGGTCGCGGCCTTCTTGTTCATCACGGCGCAGCCCCACACCAGCGGGTTCGCCATGTTGTTGACGAACCCGGCGTCGGGGCGGCTGAGGTGGAACACCACGGTCGAGTCACCGGACGCGACGGCCTTCTCGAACGTGGGGAACAGTTCCTTGGCGATCCCGTCCGGGCTGCTCTTCAGCCGTTCGAAGGTGTAGGTGACGTCCGCGCTGGTCAGCGTCTCGCCGTTCTGGAACTTGACATTCTTTCTGAGGTCGAAGGTGTACGTGAGTCCATCGGGAGAGCGCTTGTAGCCGGTGGCCAGCTCCGGCTCGATCTTCCCGTCCGGGGTGGTGGTCATCAGGCACTGGTAGGACAGCTGCCAGGCGAACCGGTCGGCGTAGAGCGCCGAGCCCTGCGGATCGAGCGTCGAGGGTGCCGCGGTCTCGGCCACGGTGATGCCCTTGGAGGACGAGCCTCCGCTGGGCGGCGGGGAGCAACCCGCCGCGACCGCGGCAGTCGCACAGGCCGCGAGGGCCGCTGCTGAGCGGAAGGCATGGCCGTGTTGCTTCTTCATCTGAACCTCTTCTGGACAGGTCTGCGTCTTCCCGGTCCGGCTGCACAGCCGCTGACGGATCGCAAGACATGAGGTTTGCAATGCAATTCACCGAAATGCATTGCGGAATGCTTACTGACGCCTCATAGTGCTGTCAAGGCTCGGTGAGGCAGGAAGGAGTCGTGTCGGCCCCACCCCCGGGCGCCCCCGGTACCCCGGGAGGAGCGAAGGGTTCCGCTTGCCTCCGTCCCCGGCTCCCCGAGCGGTGGCCGACCGGAGATCCCGCCGTCGGCGGCGGACCGCACCGGCACTCCGCGCGGACGGGAACCGGTCACACACGCGCCGGTGACCAGTGCTTTGGGCGCCGTACGAGCCAGTGGTCCGAAGCCCGCCAGGCTCGTAAGGCGCCGGAACAAACCCGTGACACACGAGGGAACCGACCCCGGGAAGGGACGGGAGAACACGTCCGCGCACCACGGTGCGGGGAAGAGAGCGACGCGGCACGACCGGGCCATACCGCGCGTGATCGGCGGCAGACCCGCGCCGGCACAACACGCCGGAGACAACCGTCCCGCCGCCAGGAGCGGATGCCCGCTCGCGGACCGCCGCGGCGCACCCACACGCGCACCGGGGGCGTCCCCGGAAGAGAGGAGTACGCAGGATGAGCCCGGACCTGAACCCCACCCCGGGACGCCGTAACAATTCGGCGTCGCTGCGGCGGGCCATCTCCATCCTTCTGCAGCTGGGAGAGTCGACCGACGGGACCGGGTATTCGCTCGCCGAGCTCAGCCGCGAACTCGACCTGAACAAGAGCACCTTGCTCCGCCTGCTCCAGCCGCTCCTGGAGGCCCGCCTGGTCGAACACCCCCCGTCGGGCCGCTATCGCCTCGGCTGGCGCATGGCCCAGCTCGGCAGGGCCTACCTCGCGGGCCTGGACCTGCCGCGCAGCATGCACGACGTCCTTCTCAAACTCGCCGCACAGACCCGCGAGACCGTTCATCTCGTGATCGCCGACTTCCCGAACATCGTCTACATCCACAAGGTGGACACCCCGCACCCGGTCCGCATGTTCTCGCGGATCGGGAACAGCGCCCCCGCGTACTGCACCAGCGTCGGCAAGGCCATGCTGGCCCACGCCGCACCGGAGACGGTCGACCTGGTGATCGCGAACGGCATGCCCGCGCACACACCGCGCACGATCACGACGGCCGAGCAGCTGAGGGCCGCCCTGAGTGAGATCAGACAGCAGGGCTACGCGGTCGACGACATCGAACACGAGGAGGGCATCCGGTGCGTGGCGGCGCCGGTCTTCGACCACGCCGAGGCCTGCACCACCGCCATCAGCGTCTCGGCGCCCGCGGACCGGCTCCCCGCCGAGCATCTGCCGAAGCTGGCACCCCTGGTGATCGCGGCCGCGAACGAGATCTCCACCCGGCTGGGAGCGATCCGGTGAGCCGCGGCCCGCGGCGGTCGGCGGACGACACCGCGTACGCGGGACGCGACACCGGCCCCGGGGCGGTGCCGACGGCTGAGAACGCCGCCGCCCGGCGGCGACCGGGCGCGGCACCCGGTGCGAGCGCCCTCACCGTACCGATCCACCGCCACCCGGATCCCCTGGCCGGAGCCACCCGTCCAGGGAACGCGGTGCTCGTGGCATGCCCGCCCGTCCTGTTCACCGCCGGTGTCGCCACGGCGCCGCGAACCCGCGGGACCCGCCCCCGCGCTCCCGTACTCGCCTGAGTACCGTCGACTCCGACAGACCCCACCGATCCCCTCGCGGTCGGCCCGCCCGGCCGGCGGCGCCTCTGCCACGGTTCCCCTCTGCAAGCAAGGAGTTTGCCCACCGTGTCCTCAACCCTGGTCTTCCTCGGGCCCGTGCGCACCGCCGGCGACGCGCACGGCGACACCACCGCCCTCGCCGTGCGCGACGGCCGCGTGGCCGCACTGGGACACGACGCCGAGAGGCTCACGGACGGAGCCTCGGAGGTCATCGACCTCGGCACGGGACTGCTGATGCCCGCCTTCGGAGACGGTCACGCACACCCCCTGTTCGGTGGCCTGGAGCACTTCGGGCCCCGGATCAGGGACCTGCGGTCGGTCGACGCCGTCGTGGCCGAGGTCGGGCGCTGGGCCGCCGGGCACCCCGAGGCGGAGTGGATCGTCGGCGCGTCCTACGACCCCTCGCTCGCGGCGGGCGGAGACTTCGACGCGCGATGGCTCGACGAGGCCGTCGCCGACCGTCCCGTGGTGCTGCGCGCCCACGACTACCACACGGTCTGGTGCAACACCGAGGCGCTGCGGCGGGCCGGTGTCGGCGCGGACACCCCCGATCCCCGCCTCGGCTGGATCGCGCGCCGACCCGACGGCACCCCGCTCGGCACCCTGCGCGAATGGCACGCCTGCGACCTCGTCCTCGATCAGGTCCCGCGACGGCCTGTCGGGGAACTCGTGGACGCGATCGCCCTCGCCACCGGGATCTGCGCCCGCGCCGGCCTCACCTGGGTGCAGGACGCCTGGGTGGAACCGGAGATGGTCGACGCCTACCTGGCCGCGGAGCGGGCCGACACCCTCGCGGTACGGGTCAACCTGGCCCAGCGCGCCGACCCCGACCACTGGCGCGCCCAGCGCGGTACCTTCGCCCGGGCCCGGAGCCGGGTCGAGCGCGAGGCCGGTGACCTGCTCTCCGCACGGACGGTCAAGTTCTTCAGCGACGGGGTGATCGAAGGGGGCACGGCCGCGCTCCTCAGCCCGTACGAGGACGCCCCGCACAGCTGCGGCATGCAGGTATGGGAGCCGGCCGCCCTGGCCGAGGCGGTCCGCGCCTTCGACTCCGACGGCTTCCAGGTCCACATCCACGCCATCGGTGACGCGGGCGTCCGGGCCGCCCTCGACGCGATCGAGTCGGCCATCGAGGCGAACCCGCTGTGGGACCGCCGCCCGGTGATCACCCACGTACAGCTCACCGACCCCGCGGACCTGCCCCGCTTCGCCCGTCTCGGCGTGATCGCCAACTTCGAGCCCCTGTGGGCGCAGCTCGACCCGATGCAGACCGAGTTGTCCGTGCCCCGTATCGGGGAGACCCGTACCGCACGGCAGTATCCGATGGCGGAACTGGCGGGCCACGGGACACGGCTGTCCTTCGGCAGCGACTGGCCGGTCAGCTCGCACGTGCCGCTGGAGGGCATCCAGACCGCCGTCACCCGGCGCACCCCGGACGGCCACCCCGAACACGGATGGACACCCCACCAGCGCCTGACCATCGACCAGGCCCTGGAGGCGGCGACCGCCGGGGTGGCCTACCAGGCATTCGCCGACGACCGCCTGGCCCTGGTCCCCGGGGCCCCCGCCGACCTGGTCTGGCTCGACACCGACCCCCGCACCGTCGATCCCCTGCGCATCAGGGAGATCGCCGTACGGGGCACCTGGCTCAACGGCCACCGGACACACCGCTCCTGAGCCGTCCGACCTCACTTCTCGTGGTGTGGCCCCGGCGGCGATCCTCTCCGCAGCTCCGGGGCCGTATACGACGGCGGCTTCCGCGGGCGTCCGGGCCCGAGCGGGCAGACGGTTCACGCTGTGCCGGCGGCCGAGTAGACCACCCCTCGGCTCAGGGCAGCAACTGCCGTACGAGTGCGTCTGCGGCCCAGTGCTCCCAACGGGACGGGGACCAGCCGCGCCCCGTGACCAGGAGGGCGTAGGTCTCCGGGCCGAGCACGGTCACGGCGATGTCGGCGGCGGAGGCGGCGTCGTGGCCGTCGCGCAGCGCGTCGCCGGCCTTCTCCACCAGCGCCTCGGCGAATCGCCGCTGGACCGTGTGCCGCTGCTCCCCGTTGGCTCGCCACAGCTCGGCGAGTTCCGCGTCGGCGGCGGCTGCCGCTCGCACCACCTCCAGCACGGGAGCGGCGCGCTCCAGGACGCGCCGGGCACCGGCGGCCTGGAGGGCGAGTTGCGCGGCGGGGGCGGGCTCCGCGAGGACCTCGCGCGCCCAGGGCCGGTCGAGCGTGGTGATCGGGTCCGTGTCACCGGCGATCGCGGTGTCCAGGGCCTCCTTCAGCAGAGCGCGCTTGTTGCCGAAGGTGAAGTACACGGTCTGCACGCCCACTTCGGCGGCGCGCGCGATGTCCTCGACGGTCGTGCGCGTCCAGCCGCGTTCGACGAAGAGGCGGTGGGCGGCGTCGAGCATCCGCCGCCGGGTACGAAGGGCCTTCTCGGCGCGGGTGGTGGGCACGGGTCCACGGCTCCTGAACTTTGACTGTAGTGACACTACAGTGTATTCACTGGAGTATGACTACAGCGAAACCGCCGGGTCCGGACTCGGCCGGGCGCATCCTCGTCGTGGGCGGCTACGGCGCCGTCGGCACGACCGTGACGTCGGTACTCGGCGCATGGTTCCCCGGCCGTGTGGTGCCCGCCGGTCGCGACGAGGCGAAGGCCCGCCGACTCGGCGGAGTCCGTGTGGACGTCGGGGACCCGGACGGTTTCCGCCAGACGCTGGACCTACTCGGTGATGTGACCCTTGTCGTGCTGTGTGTGGAGCCTCCGGACACGACCATCGCCCGGCTCTGTCTGGAGCGCGGCATCCACCTGGTCGACGTCGGTGCCTCCGCGCAACTCCTGGACGGAGTAACGGATGTGGGTCTCCCGACTCGGCAGGCCGGCGCCTCGGCCGTGCTCAGTGTGGGCGTCGCGCCCGGTCTGACCAACGTGCTCGCCCGACGCGCCCACGAGGCCGTCGGCGGCGCGGAGCGCATCGACCTCACGCTGCTGTTGGGAGCCGGGGAACACCACGGTGCCGACGCGCTGCGCTGGACCCTCGCAGGTCTGGCCGAGCCCGTGCCCGCCCGTCCCGCGCGGATCGAGTTGCCCGGCTACGGCACCAGGACGGCCCACCCCTTCCCGTTCTCCGACCAGTACACCCTTCCCCGTACTCTCGGCGTCCCCCGGGTCACCACACGGCTGTGCCTGGACTCCCGCCCGCTGACCGCCGCCCTGTTCGCACTGCGTCGCGGCGGGTTGGGGCGCCTCGCAGGAAGTACGCGTGCCCGGCGGGTGCTGACGCACGTCATGGGCCGTGTCCACCTCGGCAACGACGGCTTCGTGGTAGGCGTCGACGCCTGGCGCGGCGACCGGCACGCCGCGTACGCCCTCATCGGACGCGAACAGAGCCGTGCCACAGGACTCGTCGCCGCGTACGCCGCCCGCGAGGTGCTCACCGGAACCGTGCCCGCGGGTGTCCACCACATCGAGCAGGTGGCCGGGCTGGCCGGGGTGCCGGAGGAACTGGGCGGCCAGGGAATCTCCCTGCTGCGCCACACGGGAAGGGTGTCCCGATGACGGAGGGCGGCTGGCGTGGTGGCGACTACACCACGGCCGGTGACGCCTGGGCGCATGCCGCGGACGACGTGGCCGCCCGTGCCCTGGCCGGCCTCGGCCCCGTCCGGGGCGCGACCGCGCCCCACGTACTCGACGTGGGCACCGGCTCGGGACCGGCCGTACTCGCGGCCGTGCGGGCCGGTGCCCACGCCGTGGGCGTCGACCTGGAACCCGGCCTGCTGCGCATCGCCGAGTCCCGGGCGCGTCAGTCCGGAGCAGGTGCGGGCAGCGCCCGGTTCGTCGCGGGGGATGCCCAGGCACTGCCCTTCGTCACGGACGCGTTCGACATCGTCCTGTCCACCTTCGGCGTCATGTTCGCCCCCGAACCATCCCAAGCGGCATCCGAGTTGGTCCGCGTCTGCCGGCCGGGAGGACTGATCGCCGTCGCTTCCTGGACACCCGACGGGATCATGGGCCGGATCGCCCCGACAGCGCGGCGCCACCTCGGCCATCGGCCGCACGCAGCGGACCCGGGCATGCGCTGGGGCGACCCCGCGCAGGTCCGCTCCTGGTTCGCCCCTCTCCCGGTGACCGTGCGGACACAAGTGGAACGCGTCCGCGTGAGGTTTCCCTCGGTCAGGCACGCCGTCGCCGCCTTCGAGAACAAGCCCGGTCCCCTCCGCGAACACCGCGCCGCGCTCGAAACCATGGGGCTGTGGCAGTCCGCACGGGCCGATCTCGCCGACCTGTTCGCCGCACACAACCGGGTCACCGACGGCGAGCTCGTCTTCGACGCGCCCTACCTCCTGGTGCTCGGCCGGGTCGGGGCGGGCGAGGTGCGCCCTTTCGTACGTACCTGATCAGGCGTCGGACCGGCGCCTTGCGGATACGGCACTTCCTGGCCGTATCGCGGCAGGGCAAGACCCATAGGTCTCCAGGCCACCGCGAGTTCGGTTCCTATTCCTCTGAATGCGGGCCGCGATCCTCTTCCACGAGGGCCGGAGGCTTGGCCGGGGTGCGGGGTGTGGAGCGGATTTCGGCGATCGCGCAGATGGCGGTGATCAAGAGGGTGATCGCGACACCGCCGAGAATCGCGGCCGAGGCGCTCGCCAGGTCCAGGGCCACGGCGGACAGGGACGCGGCGAGGCTGTAGCCCAGGCCTCCCACCGCGTACATGACGGAGTACGCGGCAGCGTGAGCGTGTTGGGGCAGGTGTTCCCGGAGGCTGAGGTTGCGGGTGACCATCACTCCGGACTGGAAGACGCCCGCGAGGAGAAGTCCGGAGGCGATGCCCGGGATCCCGGGGAGGACGGTGATCAGAAGGAGGCCCCCGGCGGTGACGACGAGGAACGCCAGACTCTGTGTCCGCAGGGATCCGGGCCAGGTCCGCAGGCCGTAGCAGAGCGCGCCGGCGGCGCTGGCCAGGGCGAATCCGGCGAGTAGTGGCCCCGACCACCCGACCGCGACCTGCCGTTCCTCAAGCAGCGCGGGCAGGACCAGTTCCGCGGTGGCCAGCATCGCCATGGAAGCCGCGCTGGTGAGGTAGACCGGCCAGCCGGAGACAAGGGTCCGTGTCATCGGCGCCGCGGCACGCCCGGCGGATGCGGGATCCCGGGGTTCAGGGAGCCGGAGGAGCAGGATCGAGGCGGTGGCCGCAAGCAGCGCGCCCAGCATCAGTGGGGCTCCGGCGTGGACCTGGAGAGCCAGGAGTACCACCAGAGCGGGCGCCGCCGCCCAGGTGATCTGAGTCAAGGTGGTCTCGGCGCTCAGCGCACGGGGCACCGAATCGTCCGTCACCAGCCGGGTGAGCATGGCTCGGATGCCGCCGGGGCAGGCGGCCGGTGCCGCGCCCGCGAGGAAGGCGAGGCCGATCAGTACGGGGGCGGGGGCAGTTCCCGCGAGCGGCAGGGCACAGAAGGCGAGCGCCCCTGCCATGAGCCCGACCGACAACTGTCGCCTCATCCGGCTGCGGCCCAGCCGGGTCCCGAGCAGGGGGGCGCCCACCACCTCCCCTGCCACGTACGCGGAGGCCAGGCCCGCGCCGAGGGTGTAGCCGGCCGGGCTCTCCCGGTTCAGAAACACCAGGGCCAGCGGTGCCATGGCCACCGGGGCCTTGCTGGCGAAGGCGACCAGACCCCACAGCAGGAGTTCACGAGTCAGCAGGTCCCTGTAGCGGGACGTGGCTACGGGCAACTGGATCAACCTTTCGCCTGGTAGGGAAGCGAACAGGTTCCGCGACGGCGCCTTCGGCTGTTGCCTACGGTTCGCGAAGGGGGCCCGGGGGAACCGGCTGGTCGTCCACCGATCATGGCGAAGACGGGAGGTGGCGTGAAGACCGGGGGCCGTGCGCGGGTGCCTGCCCGCGTCGACGCCGACGCACGCGCCAGCGTCACGAGCTTGCTCGTGACGAACGTGTTCGTCAGATTGGCTTCATGACGCCAATCCCTCCGGAATCCGCCCCGCGTGCCTCCTCCGTTCCCCGGAGCCGTTGTGAGCGGCCCGCGAAGGCCGCGCTCACGTACGACGGGATCGTCGCCACGGCCGTGCGGCTGATGCGGGCCGAAGGGCTCGGCCGGGTCACCCTGCGGCGGCTCGCGCGGGAGCTCGACACCGGACCCGCCTCGCTCTACGTGTACGTGCGGAACACCGCCGAACTGCACGCGGCCGTGCTGGACACGCTCCTCGGCGAGGTGGGTCCGCGTCGATTCCCTCTCCGAGCCGCACGCGGTGAACTACCGGGTCGGTGGCCTGCTGCCCCGTGCCCGTACGGGAATTCGTTGTTTGGCCTGCGAGTTCCACTTGTTCCGGAGGCCGTTCACCGGGCCCCGGAACGGGCCTCCTGGCCACCCAAGGGATGTGATTCCCCTGGGCCGTGCTGGTGAATTCCGTCATCTTCCGCATGAAGAGAGGGAATCCGCGGCCCTGCCGAATTTCGCTGGACCCAGAAAGGCGTTCGACTATTGAACGCCGAGGATCGGCAGAGCCCATTGCCTCGGCGCCGGACCGTGAATTGTGCCGCGCCGACTCCCGTGGCACATCCCGAAGGGAATCACCCCGGGGGCGCCGAGCCGCTCGCATCGGTGAATCCGGCGGACCGCCCGGACGATACCGCCAACGCCCCGGGAGGTCGGCGACCTGCGCATCCTCAATACGCTCAGTTCGTCCGGGCGGGTGTGCATGGCGCAGGAGTGGCCGCTTCTGCCGTCCGGGGAGGTCGGATTCTCCCGGAACCTCGGTTCCGGCAGGCCGACGGGGATCGCGCAGTTTCCGCGTCGCCCCATGAGCCCTGATTCCGTGCACCGTGAGCGTCACGCCGTGGCCCATACGCCGAGTGACGGCGCTGCCATCCCGTATCACCCGTCCGGATCCTTCCCGGTGCGGCGATCGGATGCGACGGCCGCGGCGCCGGCGCATACGGCGGCGGCCAGGGTGAAGCCCAGCACCGACGGGTTGATATAGCCGGGAACGGCGGTCGCATAGCTTCCGCCGTCATTCGTCTCGCACACGAAACGGATCGGCAGATACTCCACCCTGTAGTCGATGATCCCGTTGGCCATGGTCCGCTCCTGCCAGCCCGGCGTACGGCAGGACCGGATCGGCGCCGAGTCGGTCCCGCCGTCCTCCGCCTCAAGGACCGCCCCGACGACATGGAGAAGGCCCCATGCGTACAGGACGGCCGTGCCGGCGACCAGGAGGGCGGCAAGGCTCCGGAGCCAGACCACGCGGTCGGCGCGCCGGAGGCCGACCCGGCCGAGGGTGCCGAAGCCCTTGCCGGCGAAGCCGAAAGCCGTGATCAGTCCGGCCGGAACCACGAGCAGGAGCAGGTATTCCATCGGCCGAGTCCACCAGGGCAAGATCACGACAGCTGTGGCGGAGCCCACAGTTCCGGCAACGGGAGTGTCACAACAGACAATGCGGCGGGTCGTGCAGCGACCTCGTCCCGCGCTCCGTGCCCACCAGCCCGCCGTGCCGCCGCCGCGTCCGTCGCTCCGGGGTCACCGGCCTCGCGCTCCCCGTACCGCCGTCGGCCACCGCCTTGAGACTGCGCTGGAGCGGGCGGCATCACCCGCACGTACGGTTCCCACAGCTCATCCGGTACCGCGCGCTCGACGATGACCACGACCTCAGACCATCGAGCAGGCCACCAGGAGATGCCCTCTTCAGGCCATTGTCGGTGGACCAGGCGTGCGCCCTCGGCGCACGGGATAGAAACTGCCGGACACTCGACTGTGTGTTTGTCAGCATCTCGGTGAATACTGGGGGTTTCATCGCGTGATCGGCTTCACCGACCTTGAAGCGCAGGTGGAGAAATTCAATGAGAACGGCTACGTCATACTGCCCGGATTCCTGCCCTCCTCGCTGGTCCGGCGCCTCACGCCCGAAGTCGACCACTGGGTCGACACCGGCTTGAGGGAACGGTCCATCGACGCCTGCTCGTCCCCGGAGCACGCTCCGCCGTCCGTGGTGGAGTTACAGATGGAGGCACACGGAGAACTCGCCGCCCACACGCCGCTGCTGGAACTGCTCCGTGAGGACCGCCTGCTGGGACCGGCTTTTGTCTTCCACCATCTCCACAGTGACCGCCGCCCGCCCGGAGGCAGCGGCAAGAGCTGGCACCACGACTACGAACAGCGCCCACAGCGGGACCGCGAGCATCCCATGATTCACGCCCTGCACTACATCGGCGGGCTTCGGCCCGAGATGGGCTCGCTTGCCGTGCTGCCCGGATCGCACCGGCAAGTCGCCGAGAAGGACGCGTGGAGCCACCTCGGGACGGCCGAACAGCCGGGGGAAGCGCTCATCGACGAGCTGCCGCCGGGCTCCACCGTGCTGCTGCACTCCGCGCTCTTTCACACCCGGCGCGCCGCGCGGGGTCCGGTGAAGGACGGACGCGCTCGGTACATGATCGACGCGTCGTACTGCCGGACGGGCACGCTGTGGCCGCCGGTCAAGCCGTACTGGCGCATGGTGCTGTCCGTGGGCCGGGAGCGGGGACTGGGACAGGGGCGTTGGCCGGAGCTCTTCGCCGACCGTCATTTCAGTGAATACGTTCGCACGGCCAGGGGAGTGCCGGAATGAAGGTTCTGGAAGCGGTCACCTTCGACGCCCTCATGGGAATCTTCGGCCGTGACCACCCGTACGACCCGGATGACGAGGCCAACTCGAACGACGAAGCCGAAACCCACATCCGTAACGCCGAGCTGATCCTGGGCGGCCGGTGGCACCGGGTGCGGCTGGAGGGCACAGAGGTACTCGGCATCGTACTGCCCTGGCATTTGGGGGAGGACGGCGAAGTCGAGCTGATCCCGAAGACGGGCCTGACCGTGGCCGAGGCGGCGGCCAGGCTCACGGCGCTGGGCACGTCCTATGCCGTCACCAATCCGCGGTGCGGGCTCAAACTGGCGCGCCAGACCGGGGCCCCGCCCCGGCCGCTGTTCCTCAGCACCAGGGCGGTGCCCGGAGAGGACTACGACGCGCTGACGACCCGCGAGGGGCTGATCCATCTCGACGGGCTGCACCGGATGCTGGCCTGGCAGCAGGCCGGGCTGCTGGCCCCCGGCCGCTGGGTGACGGCGTACGTCGCGGGACTAGGGCGTTTCTGATGGGTCGGGCTGGGTCAGTGAGCGGGGTCTGGTGCTGTGGATCGCAAGGCGGAGGATGGGGGTACCTCCCGGGCCGCCAGGCCCAGGGGGAGTGCGGTGCCAGGGCACGCGAGCCCAGCAAGACCCATCAGAACCGCCCTATCCCCGGCCGATGTAGGGCATGGCGCTCGGCATGACCAGGACGGACTGGATGTTCACCCCCACCGGTAGCGCGGCCATCGCGCGGACCATGTCGACGACGTGCCGCATGTCCATGGTCGGCTCGGCCCGGAACGAGCCGTCGGCCTGGCGCACCGCAGGCTGCGGCCGGTCGTCCGGGGTGACATTGCCGATGTCGATCTGGCCGCAGGAGATGTCGTAGCGGCGGCCGTCGAGAGAGAGCGAGCGGGCCAGCCCGGCCACCGCGTGCTTGGCCGCGGTGAAGGCGATCGAGTCGGGCCGGGGCGCCTGGGCGGAAGGGGCACCGTTGTTGATGATCCGGCCGCCTCGTGGCGACTGCCGCTTCATCATCCGAAACGCCGCCCGCGAGCACAGGAAGGTCCCGGTGGCGATGGAATCCATGACACGATGCCAGTCCTCGGCACTCACCTCCTCGGTGGCGGTGTACGGCATGGTGTCGGCGGCGTTGTTGAACAGCAGGTCGAGCCGGCCGAACCGGTCCTGCACGGCGGCGAACAGGCCGTCGACGGCAACCGGGTCGGTGATGTCGGCGGGGACCGCCAGGGCACGGCCCCGGTCCCGATCGGGCGCGAGCCGGGCGGTCTCCTCCAGGCGAACCGCACGCCGACCGGTGAGTACGACCGTCCAGCCGTCGGCCAGCAGGCCCAGCGTGCAGGCCCGCCCGACACCACTCCCGGCCCCCGTGACAACAGCCGTCTTCACCATCACGTTGCACACACCTTCTCTCCGCGAGCCGCTTCTCGACGCATGGCTCTCGGAGCGTGTCCCCCGGCCTTCCCATCCAAACAGGAGCAGCAATGAATGGCGTCTTCCCGGCACTGGGCGGCACTGACAGCAGCCGGTCCTGGTTCGAGCGTGCCCAGGCTTCCCTCGCCGGCGGGATCAGCTCCTCCGCCCGGCTCACCTCCACCGGACCACACCCCTACCCGCTCTACATGCACAGCGGATCGGGCGCCCGGATCAGGGACGTCGACGGCAACGAGTACATCGACTATCTCCTTTCCTACGGGAGCGCCGTGTTGGGCCACGCCTCCCCGCTCCTCACCGAGGCGCTCACCCAGGTGCTGCACAACGGCACGATGTTCGGCACCTGCAACGTGCCGGAGGTCGAACTGGCCGAACTCATCTGCCAGATGGTGCCCTCCGCCGACCTGGTCCGGTTCGCCAACTCGGGCAGCGAAGCGGTACAGGGAGCGGTGCGTGCGGCGCGCGGTCACACCGGACGGTCCAGGATCCTCAAGTTCGAGGGGCACTACCACGGCTGGTCCGACACCCTGGCCATCTCCAACCGCCCCACCGCCGCCGAAGCCGGCCCCCGCACCACACCGCACGCGGTACCCCACTCACCCGGCATCCCGCCCGGCATCGTGGACGATGTGGTGGTCTGCCCGTGGAACGACCCCGCCGCGCTGCGGGCCGTCCTCGACGCCCACCACGACCTCGCCGCCGTCATCTGCGAGCCCATCGTGGCCAACAACGCCTGCACCATGCCCGACCCGGGCTTCCTGGAATTGCTGCGCCAGGAGTGCACCGCACGCGAGATCGTGCTGATCTTCGACGAGGTCTGCACCGGATTCCGAACGGGTCCCGGCGGAGCACAGGCCCTCTACGGCGTCCTGCCCGACCTCGCGGTGTTCTCCAAAGCACTGGGCGGAGGCCTCCCGATCGCCGCCTTCGCCGGCCGGCGCGAGGTGATGGAACCACTGGCGCGGGGACAGGTGAAACACGGTGGCACGTACAACGCGTCACCCCTGTGCGCCACGGCCGCTCTCACCACACTCCGCGCGCTGAACGACCCCGCCGTCGTCAAACGCATCGACGAGACCGGCCGCCGCATCA
The DNA here is from genome assembly GCF_042873655.1 of Streptomyces sp. NPDC004609. Lineage (NCBI taxonomy): Bacteria > Bacillati > Actinomycetota > Actinomycetes > Kitasatosporales > Streptomycetaceae > Streptomyces > Streptomyces sp. NPDC004609. The sequence goes on from NZ_JBIALS010000027.1 coordinate 70,851, forward strand.
TGGAAGCCACACGACGCGCGGCACACGACCGTGGCATACCCTGCGCGGTCCAGGGCGTCGGAGCCATGTTCCAGGTCGTGTTCACCCCGGACGGCGCACGCACCCGGCAGTACCGTGACCTGCTGTCGGCGGACCAGTCCCGCTATGACGCCTTCCGCCACGAACTGCTCAAACGCGGAGTCCACACCAACGCCTACGCCATGGCGTGCTGGTTCGTGCCCGCCACGGTGACGGAGGACGACCTCAACGCCACCTGCCAGGCCGTGGAGGAAGCCTTCAAAGCCCTGTAGACGCCCGCCGTACGAGCACCGTACGGGGGACGGGTGGGTGTGGTGCGCATGAGCACAGCAGTGAAGTGCCCCTGACCGGCCTTGGGCCGACGGGCGGCCGTTCGGTCGGTCAGGGGCTCATCACGCACGTATCGCCAGTCGGCTGTGTCCGACGGGCGTGGTCACCGGGTCAGGGGGTGCAGACGACACCCGTGCACTGTGCGGCCTGGGAGTTGTTGCTGGCCAGGTTGCCTCCGCCGTCGACGTTGCCGGGATCGGCGTAGACGCCCCAGCTGCCGTTGTTGCGGGTGGTGTTGCCCTGGATGGTGTGAATGGACTTCGAGACGGCGATGCCATCGCTCTGGTTGGCGTTGGCGGTGTTGCGAAGCAGCTGGTTTCCGGCCCCGGGCGCTGCGTCTCCGACGACGTAGATACCGTGTGAGCCGTTGCGGTTGGCCTGATTGAGTTCCAGACGGTTGTTGACCGATAGTTCCAGGCTGATTCCGTCCCCGGTGGTGTCGTTGGCGATGTTGGACTTGATCAGGTTGTTGTTGGAGGAGCTCAACTCGATGCCGCCGGTGTTTCCGCCGACGTCGTTGCCGGTGATGGTGCTGCCGTGGGACGACTGGAGGACGATTCCGCTGTCGCCGCTGCCCTGGAGCGTGTTGGACAGGATGCGGTTGCCGGTGGAATCGGAGACGGTCAGTCCGGCATCCGCGTTCTGTCCGGACGAGTTGCTCTGGACGAGGTTGTCGTTCGAGCCGAGCTGCAGAATGATCGCGGCGTCGCTGCTGCCGCTGACGGTGTTGGTCAGCAGGGTGTTGCCGCTGGAGCCTTCGAGGGTCAGGCCGGCGTCTCCGCTGCCGGTGATCTGATTGCCTTCGAGGCGGTTGTCGGCGGAGTTCTGAACGAAGACGCCCTCGCCCTGGTTGTTGCTGATCGTGTTGTCGGCGACCACGTTGTTGCTCGATCCGCCGATGATCGTGACACCTCTCTGGGCCTGACCGTCGATGAGGTTGTTGCGTACACGATTGTTGTTGTCGGCGTTGTCGAGTCCGATGCCGGAGATTTCGTTATTCTGGGTGGCGAGTTCCTCGACGATGTTGCCTGACGTGCCAGGGTTGAGCGCCACGCCGTAGTCGAACTCCTGCACACGGGCAGGAGTGCTGCTGCTGTTGGTGATGGTGACGTTGTCGAACCCGTCGTTTCGGATCCCGACGTCCAGTCCGACGCCGTCGACAGTGTGTCCGTTGAGGTCGATGGTGATGCCACTGCTGCCGACGACCAGACCGCCACCGGGGCAGTTGAGCAGGTCGGCGTCGAGAACGACGCTGGTCGTGACTGTCTGACCGCAGGAGAGGTGCGCGGCCTGTGCCGTCGGCGCGGTTACTAACACGCTGATGAGTGCGGTGGCCCCCACCGCTGCGAAACACCCTGAAGACAGCGTCCTGGAATGGCGGATCATGCCGAGACTCCTTCTGCCGTGGCGTTGCGGACCAGCCCCACGGGCCCGGTACCGGCCCTTGAGGGTGGCGACGAGGCGGACGGCCCCCTCCTGCACAGCGTCAAGCGAAAGCATGTCGAAGGCAATGAAACGGCAAATAATGTCCTAAAACGGATTAAACTTGACTGAATCGGTCATTCGCTGCGCGGCTGTCGTTGCCCGCTCGCCGAACTTCCTTTGTCGGTTGCGCCGTGGGCGGGAACACGGGTGGGGGCATCTCGTCTTCCGCCGCCGGTATCTGACCAAAGCCCACGTGACCTGCGCTTTCAAGGGCGCTGATGAGTTCCTTCGCGGATCGCCGAACAGCGCGGCCGCCAGTGAGGTGGCCATCGGGCAGTGAGGTGGCCATCGGGCGAAATGCGCCACCAGATGACCGGCCGCAAGCCGGTACTGCCGGTGCGCGGGGAGGAGGGCGCGGACGGTGCGCACAGGACGTCCTCCCCGAAGCCGTACTCTCCGGTTCCATCGGGCCCATCCTCCGAGCCCCTATCCGACGTGCTATAACGACCCTTCGATGATCTTGAGGAGGGTTCCGGATCGTGGACGCCTCCCTACCAGAGGGGCGCGGATGAGGCCTGTGAGGAAGGGCGTCGTCACTGTGGTGGCAGCCGGGATGCTGGCGGCCTGCGGCGGTGGCGGCGGCAGCACCGGGAGCGGAGCCACGCCGAGCGCCGAGAAGTCCCCGAATCCATCGGTGAAGGCACCCAAGCAGTTCACCACCTCAAGAGGCTGGCAGCAGACCGTCAGGTGGCCGGACGACGCTGCCACGGACGTGCCGGTGGGAGCCGCGCCCGAGGCGGGCATCGTCGCCTTCCTCCAGGAGAAGGGCGAGGACTATGTCGTCGAGGCGCGTGAGGCCGGCACCGGCGCGCTGCGCTGGAGCAGTCGGCCGTGGCAGCCTCCGGCCCTGGGCAAGGACGTGGCCGCAGGCCCGTCGAAACTCCCCCAGCTCCTCGTCGTGAACGACAACGGCCGCGAGTACGTCGCCGTGTGGGCGTACGCCCCGAGCTACACGAAAGCGGACACAGTCTCCCTGCTCCTCTACCCGGCGGACTCCTCCGGGAAGGAGATCTCTCCCGCCCGTACTGTCTCCCTACCGGTGAACGCCTACGAGAAGCCGACGGTCGCCGATGGCGGGAACGGGATCCTGGTCAGCTGGGAAGACGATGGAACACGCGTACGGCACGCTGCCGCGATCGACCTGTCGACGGGCCGCGTCACCACGTACGACAAGGTGCCACTGCCGTGCGGTGAAGAGCCCTGTTCCACGGGCTCGGTGACAGGGCTCTCCCCGGACGGTCCGGTCGTACAGCTCCCGAACTTCGGCGGCTTCGGTGTCCCAGACACCTGGCACGCCGGCGACGCCGTACCGCCAGGCACCAGGATAGAGACCAACAAGTACAACGCCGGCCAAGTGGGGAAAGTCCTCGGCGGGCACGTCCTGTCCACCTGGCTCCCCGAGAGCGGGCGGGGAGGCCTGTCGGTGACGGCCGCGCACAACCTGAAGTCCGGGAAGCTGGTGGCGTCCGTGTCGTGCGCGACGGAGTCGGACGGCGATTCCCCCAAGCCCGCTCTCTCGCCCGACGGTCGCTACGCCGTCTGGGACACCGTCGCCCTGGACTTCGAACAGGGCAAGGCGTACTGCTTCGACGGGGGCGACGAGGGGGAGTTCGTCCACCTGGTGTCGGTAGCCGACGGCATGGCATACGGCTACACGCAGTCGGCCGGAGAATCCGGAAGGGCGCCCGTCGCCGTCACGCTCGGCACCGGACGGGTCGAAGAGCTGTCCCCGGGCACCGAGATCCCGTCCCTGTTGCTGCCGGACACCGGAGGGTTCTCGCTGGAACTCGCGGACGGCGGCGCGCGGCAGTTCGTCTTCCACCCACGCCGCTGACCGCACCACGCGGACACGCCGCCCGCACGCACGGAGGGCGCGGCCAGGGCCCGGTCGCGCCCCCACCGCCGACAGCGACGAGGCACCACGGACCGCGTTCCGGTTCGTACGGCGCCGCAGGGGAGTCGCCATGTCAAAGGCGCGGAACAGGCCGTCGTCCCGCGTCGTCTGCGTGGGTGGCGCGAACAACTCACCGCGAGATGGCCGACCGCGTGCGCTGCCGCATCGAGCGGATGCCTCCGGGAACGGGCCCGAAGTGTACGAGTAGTTGCCGGCGGCGCCGCTGTGGTGCTGCTGGAGGCTGGTCCGGCTGCGCTCGCGGTCGGACCGACCATCCTTCATGCGGTGAGGAGTGTCATCGGGGTGTCTCTTCGGGTTGGGAGTGATGGGAGAGTCGCCGGCGGACGGGTGGGATGAACGCGCCGGGCCGGGTTGTCGTGTCCGGCGGTGGAGTGTGGACGGCTCTATGCCGTACGGGTGGGCTGTTCACCTTCGCGGTAGAGCACCAGGTGCTCGTGGTAGAGCACACCGTTGCGGACGTCGCCTGTGGCGGTGAAGCCGGTGTCGTCTGTGTAGTCGATGTGGTTGCCGGTGACGGTGTAGCGGCCCGTGTAGGCGCTCTTCCGGTTGCCGCGGGCCTCGTCGTAGCGTCCGGTCGCGAGCAGTTCCTGGCGGATGAAGCCGTCCGCGGTGACCCACATGCCGGTGTACGGGTGCGGGGCTTGGGGAGTGTTGTTCCTGGTCATGTCCCTACAGTCCGCCTTCCGGACCAGGGGATCCAGGCCGCGGTCCACCCATGGTGACGCGCTCCTGGGAATCACTCACCCACCTTGTCGTCGGCACCGGGACGAAGGCAGCAGGCATGGCCCCGGCTGCCCGCGGTTCGTCGTCGACCGCGGGCAGCCGGGGGGCCGCGGCAGGACCGGCACGCGGCGAAACGGACCAGTGATCCGAGCCTCCGGTGGGGCCGCTTGCCTCTGGGGAGGTGCAGCCCCACCCGGTGTGGTCAGATCGCCTGCGCGGTGGGCATGACGGTGATCTCGGTGAGGTTGACATGGCGAGGAACGGCGGCCATGAAAGCGACCGTCTCGGCGATGTCGTCGGACTGCAGGCAGTCGATGTCGTTGATGAGGCCGGCCATGAGAGCGCTGGCGTCCGTATCGGTGACGTGGCTGGGCAGTTCGGTGTCGACCATGCCGGGCTCGATGGCGGCGACGCGGACCATCTTGGGGCCGAGTTCGACACGGAGGAGCCGGGTGAGGTGGCTGATGTAGGCCTTGGTGCCGGAGTAGATCGAGAACTTCTCCAGGACGCGGGTGGCCGCGATGGAGGAGGTGTTGATCAGGTCGGCGGGCTTGCCCTGCGCGGCAGCGGCCGTCAGCTGCGGCAGGAAGGCGGCGATGACGTTCATGACACCGGTGACGTTGAGGTCGATCTGGCGCTGCCACTCGTCGACCTTGAGTTCCTCGATGCCCGAAATGAGCTGCACTCCGGCATTGTTGAACACGAGGTCCACGGTGCCCAGGTCCCCGGCAATCCGCTGGGCGGCTTCCAGGACGGCGGCGCGGTCCGTCACATCGACGGCATACGCCAGAGCCGTGCCACCGGCGCTTTCGATGTTCTTGACGACGTCGTCGAGCTTGTCCTTGCGGCGGGCCAGTACGGCGACCTCGGCGCCCAGGGCGGCGAGGCGTTCGGCGGTGGCGGCGCCCATGCCACTGGAGGCACCGGAGACGACTGCGACACGGCCGGCAAGCGGGGAGCCGGAGAGAAGAACAGACATGACGGATTCCTTCGAAGGTGAAGTGGAAGGGGAGAGGGGGGATCAGTGGAGACGGATCCGCGTCCGGCCGGTGGCCACCGAGGGAAGGGCCGACCCGGCCGGGCGGTCACAAGGCCCCTGTGGTCGGAGACTCGGGGTTCCCGGTGGGGCGAGTTACGCGGCGTCGTCGTGGGCGGTGGCCGCTGACTTCTCGCGCCAGGGAGCGAGGTCCTCCTGGACCTGGCGGAGCTTGACCTCAAGGCGGTCGAGGGTGTCGCGGCCCAGGTAGAGGTGGGTGGGAAGCCTGTCACCGGTGGCGACCTCGACGATGAGGGCGCCGGCCTTGACCGGGTCACCCAGCTGGGCGTGGTTGGCCTTGCCGATCCAGTCCAGTGTCACGTGGGCCGGGGTGTTGTCGTAGGCGGCGATACGCGTAGCGGCCACGGACAGGGAACTGGAGTCGAGGAAGTCGGTGCGGAACACACCCGGCTCGACGACCATCGACTGGATGCCGAACGGCGCCATTTCGGCCGACAGGGCCTCGCTGATTCCGGCCACGGCAAACTTCGACGCGGAGTACAGGCTCACTCCGGGCTCGCCTTCGAAGCCGGAGCGGGAGCCGATGTGGACGAGCTTGCCGGAGCCCTGCTCGCGCATGACGGGCAGTACTGCGCGGGTGACGTTGATCAGGCCGAACACGTTGAGGTCGAAGAGCGAGCGGGCCTCGGCTTCCGTAATCTCCTCAAGGGCGCCCATCAGACCCCGACCGGCGTTGTTCACCAGAACGTCGATGCCGCCGAAGCGGTCCACGGCAGCCTCGACGGCCTGCGGAATGCTGTTGTTGTCTGTCACATCCAGCGCGACTGCGAATACCTTGTCGGAATTCTTCAGATCGGCCGGCACCCGCTCCGGGTTCCGCACACCGACCACGACATCGTTGCCTTCCGCCAGCGCGGCGCGGGCGATCTCCGCACCGATACCTCGGGATGCTCCGGTGACGAACCAAGTAGCCATGATCAGGTCTCTTTTCTCTGCTTCTCGTTCACAGGCCCATCGGGGATTTCCTCCGACGCATTCAATCCTGCGAGGCATTGCGAGAGGCAGGAAGGCCGGGAGTTTCCTGGGAGAAATACCCCCAGGCTGCCGAGTCCCCTATCTCGGCGTCACCACACCCGCTACGGGATGGGCCACAGCGGATGCGGCACAGATGCGAGGAGGCCGCCGGTCGGCACGTGTGGCCGTCGCCGACCGGTGTGGACGGCCCGTTGTACGACCATGGCGGTGAGGAACCCGACTCCAGGTCCCGCCGGACAGGCCTGGACGGTGCCGAGAACGAGGCGGCCCATCAGATGAGGCACGTGTCGGGCGACCGCAGGCCGAGTGGTAGCGCTGAGATGAGACGGCGCAGGCCAAGAAGGCAGGAAGACCGCCGGACAGCGGGCGTCACAGAACCGCACCGGATTCATCATCCCGTCGACGGCATCCGGGGCGACCTCCCAAGAAAGCCAGGACACCCGGGGAAGGCAGCCGCAGTGCGCACGCTGCCACGGAGAAGGCGCAGGGGCCGAGGTCATAGCAAGAGGCCCGCCTTGCTTCGCGGCGCGTGCCATTCAGGGCGATCAAGCTACGGCTCTTCAGGGGGCCGTAGTTCCTGGGAGAAACGCACCCCCTTTTCGCCCCGCCACCGGGCACCGAGCCGCTCTAACCTCGACGGCATGGACACAGACAAGCACCCCGCGGCCGACAATGCGCTGGGGGGTTTCCTCCGTGCACGGCGCGCTCAGCTGCGCCCCGAGGACGCCGGGCTTCCCACGTCCGGCCGCCGCAGGGTGCCCGGTCTGCGCCGCGAGGAAGTCGCCGCTCTGGCCGGTGTGAGCACCGACTACTACATGCGCCTGGAACAGGGCCGCGAACGGCATCCCTCGCGGCAGGTGCTCGAAGCCGTGGCCAAGGCTTTGCTCCTTGACGACGACGCCGTGGCACACCTGTACCGCGTGGCCACTCCCACCAAGCGCCGCACACGTCGCGCGCCCCGCGTCGAACGGGCCGGCCCGCACCTGCGGCAGCTCCTGGACACCTGGAGCGATACGCCCGCCTTCGTTCTGGGCAGTGCCCTGGACATCCTGGCCCGCAACCGGCTCGCAGCCGCCCTGTTCACCGGCTTCGCATCCTGCGACAACCTGCTGCGCATGACGTTCCTGGACCCGGCCGCGCACCACTTCTACCGCGACTGGGACCGTGCCGCCGAATCATGTGTGGCCGCACTACGACGGGCTGTCGGTATCGATCCCGACGACCCGCGGCTGATCGAAATCGTCGGCGAACTGTCGGTGAAGAGCGTCGAGTTCCGTGTGCTGTGGGCCCGCCACGACGTACGGGGCAAGACCCGCGAGGCCAAGCTCCTCCACCACGCGGAGGTCGGCGACCTGGAGCTGCACTACGAGGCCTTCACCGTCAACAGCGACCCCAGCCAGCAAGTCATCATCTACCAGGCCGAGGCCGGCAGCCCCTCCGCCGACGCTCTGGCGTTGCTCGGCTCCCTGAGTGCGGTGCCGGCTCTCCATCGTGACCCGTTCGCCGGGCCGGACTGAGGACGGGACCGGGAGGCAAGGAGCGCAGGATGCCGGCATCACAGACCTGCCCCGCTTCCTGCCCCGCATTCGTCCGAAGCCGGCGCACCGACGTGGTGGCCTCCAACCCGTTCTCCCCCGTACGGATCACCGGCTTCGATGCCATGCCCGCGAGCGCGCGGAACCGGACCCGGTTCCTCTGCCTCAACCCCGCCGCTCCTCTCCTTCAACCCCGCCGCCTGCGGGTCGTACGCGGATGGGGAGACCGTCGCCGCGGACACGGCCGCCCTGCTGCGTAGGGGCGCCGGGCGCCACCCCGACTCGCAACCGGGCGAATTGGTCGCGAACTCGCCGTGCGCGGCGAGCACTTCCGCGAATACGGGGCCGAGCACAGATCCCTGTGGGGACCGAGGGGGGACCAAGAGCTACCACCATCCCGTCGTCGGGGCGCTCACCGTCACCCATCAAGCTCGCCCTGCCCGTCGACAGCCGGACTCCGTTCGTCCACAGCACCGGGCCCGGGGTGTCCCGGGACCCGACTCGGGCGTCGCTCCAGACACGTCCCTCCTGGCGAAAGCAACCGCACACCAGGGCACATCGCGATCGCGTTAGCCGGGTGCATCCGAAACGGGAAGGCTAGCCTGGGGACATGAGTGACAGTACCCCCTTGGGAGAGTTCCTCAGAGCACGGCGCGAAGCCCTCAAACCGCAGGACGTGGGCCTGCCCGAGCACGGCCGGCGGCGGGTGCCAGGGCTGCGCCGTGAGGAAGTCGCGATGCTCGCCGGTGTGAGCTCCGACTACTACATGCGCTTGGAACAGGGGCGCGAGTCCAGCCCTTCGTCCCAAGTCGTCGATGCCATCGCGGACGCCCTCCACCTTGATGACGAAGCCCTCGACCATCTGCGCAGACTCATCCGGGCATCTCAGGAACGCCGTACACTCCCTGTCGGCTGCGACCAGGTCAACCCCCAGCTGCTGCAGCTGCTCGACAGCTGGCCCGACACCCCCGCCTTCGTGGTGGGCCCGGCACTGGACATCCTGGCGCACAACGCCCTTGCGGCCGCACTGCACAGCGGCTTTCAGCGGTTCGACAACCTGGCTCGCATGGTCTTCGTCGACCCGGCGGGCCGCGACTTCTACCAGGACTGGGAAAAGGCTGCCCAGTCGTGCGTCGCCGAACTCCGCGCCGCCTACGGATACGACCCGAAATCGCCACGGATCACCGACGTCGTGGAAAGCCTTTCCGCGAAGAGTCCGGATTTCTCCGAGCTGTGGGCCCGGCACACTGTGAAGGGCAAGACCCGGCAGACGAAGAACCTCAAACATGCTCAGGTCGGCGACCTGCAGATCCAGTTCTCCGCGTTCACGGTCAATGAAGCCCCTCATCAGCAGCTGGTCGTCTATCAGGCTGAACCCGCCGGCTCCACCGCGGTCGCATTCGCCGAACTCCGCTCCCGGATCGACAACCGCCAGGGCGCGCACGAATAGCGCGAAGCGGAGTGGATCCCCGAATCGACTCACCACCCGTGATGCGCGGCCTGCCCGTCGGCACGTCGTGCAGTCGCACGACGACTGCTCGTCGTGCCGCTACCCGCGGCCCGACACCGCGGGCAGCTGCACGTCCCATATCCCCGTCGTCCTGGGTACCGAGGGACGGCGATGAAAAGCTACCGCGTTCGCCAACCCTCGCCACGGCGCGGATGAACGAGCCAGTCGAGGCGGCCGATGGGAAGCAGCTGAACAAGACGATCGCCCGCTATGACCCCGTCGAGCCGTTCTGTATCGACGAACTCGGCTACAGGGAAGTCGACCGCCACGGGATGGAACTTTCGTTCCAATTCCTTACCCGAGCGCGAGGGGAAGTGCAAGGTGGCTATCCCCTCCGACGAGTCCTTCGGCGGCTGGACCAAGGCCCTCACGGCCCCCGCCGCTGCGCGGCCATCGTCGACCGGCTCGCCTTCAACGGCACCATCATGGAGAGTGGCACCGACTCCTATCCGCTCGCCAGCCCCGCGTCCGAGCCGGGGAACCAGCCAGGGCCGGCTGATCACTCCAGCTTCCCGCTCGACGTCCCGCGGCCCTCTGGGCGGCGTGCCGCCACCATGCTCCGCTGCCCGAGCTCCTCCGGCCTGAACGGCAGTCGCAGCCACAGGCCGAGAGCCGCATAGTCGCCATCGGTGAGACCAAGACGGGCATCGACTCGGTGGAGCAGGGCATGTCCCGGGTGGTGGGTGGCGACCCAGGTCCGATCAGTGTCAGTGACCTCGTCATCGACCCAGATGAACGACCGCCCCGCCGCCCATTCGACGAGGGCACGGGTCTTCCAGTGCAGCCCTTCGCGTTCGTCTTGCTCGTCGATATCAGACGGCTCTGGCCAGACCACCACGGCCACCCGCGGAAGACCGATCAACGGAGCGATGCACTCGTTCGCGTCGTCCATCCAAGTAGTGGCCCAGACCACCTCGCACGGAAGCGCGGCCAGCCTGGGCCCGTGCTCAGGGTTGATCCTGGTCAGGAGCGGGTTCGCATCGGCTTCACACAGATCGAGACCTGTCGCATAGGTCGGGTACTGCTGCGGCTCCGCCCCGAACGGGATGAGCGGTCCGTCAACGTCGAGGAACAGCAGCGGAAGCCGCACAGAGCCAGTCACAGCAGTACAGGGTAGCGACGAGCACCACCATCGGTCGCCTGGATGAGGAGGGCTGGCGACCGCCCCCGATGTCCGTGACCTCTCTTCGCGTCCGGGGCTGGAGCAAGGGGGCGCCACAGCGGACCGGACCGCCTCGACCGGTGGTGGTTCGCGCTGGTCGCCGTTACCGAACCCGCGAGGCCAGCCGACTCGCATGCGGACGCCATCAGGGCGGCGTCGGCGCCATCGCCGCCAACCGTACCGACCTCGCCTTACCGGGACAGGTCGGTGAGAATTCCGCCGCCAGAGGATCCTTCTGTTCCCGCCGCCGGGGCTCAGGTACTGGTATGACTGGTTGCATGCAGGAGGAGACCAGTGCGCAGGCCGCGATCGACACGTTCCTTTCCGCGTTCAACGCCTCGGACGACACATATGTGACTGCTCTGCTTTCCCAGGCCCTCACGCCGGATGTGACCTTCTGGGGTCCGCTCGGACGCGGTGAGGGAGTGGAAGCGGTCGAGCGCTTCGTGCTGGACATCAGACGGCATCCGGCCGGTGCCGGGACGATGGCCCGCTGTTCACCGGTGGACGTACCGGGCGAGTGGGCGCGCTATCAGTGGAGTTTCACGACACCGAACGGGGGCCCGTGCCTGGTGGGAACGGACGTTGTACATCTTCGCCGGGACCGTATCGATAAGATCATCGTCTTCGCTGGTGACACCGCCGCATCTTCCTGACGAACCGCGTCGGCGTCCCGGATCGGGCCGGTAACGGGACGGCGCGCCGCGGGCCCGTATGACCAGCGCCGTCCGGTAGCCACACCGGTACCGGAGACGGCAGAGACCACGACAGGGCGCCGAACCGCCTCCCTGCCGAAATCCGGCGTCCAGCAGACCGGTTGCCCGGGAGGCTCGGGCCAGGAACACCACCGTGGAGTCCGGTTCAGGGCCGCATGCCGCTTGTCGCGACGACGGACGTCGGCTCAGCGTGCGCCAGCCCGCCCGCCGCCCCCGGACCAAGATCACCTAGACCGCAGACGTTCACCGGCCGCCCGCCGGCGGATCGCCGGCACCGACGGGAAGGCGCCCGCACTTCGACCCGTACGAACGGGCCTGGGGCGCCGACCCCGTCCTCCAGCACCTGATCCGCGCCGCCCGCACCGCGCCCGCCCGGTACGCCGCCGACCGGGAGCAGACACCACGGCGGCCGACCGGGGCGGTCGGCGGCATCAGCAGCCCGGCTCCGACCAAGGGCCCCCGCACCAGGAGTGCGCGCGTGAGGGCCGGCCACACCGCGCCATCTGCCGTCTGAGCGTGACCTCATCGCGATAGGGGTTCTCAGCCGTGCTGAGCTCGTGGCCGTGTCTGTTCGGCCCAGGCTCGGATGAACCGTTCGTGGACGGGGAGTGGGACCGCTGCGGGGGCGTCTGCAGGGGTGGCCGGTGCGGGGCGGGGGGTCTTCGCGGCGGTCAGTTCCCTGCGGATGGCGCGGTGGTGGTCGAGGGTCCAGGTGTTCCAGCGGCGGACGGCGCGGTCGGCGGGGTGGTCGAGGGCGTGCATCTGGAGGTGGAGGGCGGCCGCGTCGCGGCCGACACCGAGGGCCGCTGCGGCCTCGTCCACCAGGTCCGGGACGCTGAACAGCGGGTTGGTCTCGTACTGGCCCGGCGGGACCGGGGTCGCGGTGGACCGGTCCGCCAGTCGGCGCAGGCCGGCGAGGAGACCGGCGGGAGCGTTCGTGAGCTGGTCGATCACGGCGCGGGCGCCGATCGCGGCCGGATCGCCGACCGGGCGTTCGGTGAGCGCCCAGGCGACGGCCGTTGCGGCCGCCTGCACCGCTTCGGTGTCCACCAGGGGCTCCGGGGCGCTGCCGGTGAGCAGGGCCGTCGCCCAGGTCCCGGGCAGGCCGTGGTCAGCGGCGAGCGCGGCGGCGTGACTGCCGTCGTCGGTGTAGGGGCTGGTGCCAAGCAGCCCGGCCCAGGCGGCGGCCATCCGGTCCGCGGCGGCGGTCATGCCACCCGGCCCCCACAGCTCGGCCGGTTCGGCAGGCACGGCGGCCGCAAGCAGGGTGCGCCGCCCGTCGGCGCCGAGTTGCCACTGGAAGTTCTCGTACGCCCGGGCAGTGGCCCGGTCCGCCTTGTACGGCTTGGCACGGAGCAGCTTGCGGTGCTTGTTGTAGTCGGGGTCCTCGGGGAACCCGTCGAGGGCCAGGGCGGCGATCGGGCGCGGCACCCCGGTGCGCCAGCGGAACAGGTCCACGGCCTCTTCGGGCACCGGCAGCGGTCCGTGTTCGGCGAGTAGGGCCAGGAGGCGGGGAATCCGGGTGGTGTCGTCTCCTGCGATGGTGTGGGTTGTGCATTCCTCGGCGTCTGCGGGTGCCGGGTCGGCGGCGCGCTGGAGGAAGGGGGCAAGGCCGTTGTGGACCGGACCGGAGGCCACCGTGATGCCGGCCGCGCGGAGTTCGGCGATCTGCGGTTCGCGGGCGCGGCCGGTCCGCCAGGCGCTGCCGGCCTCGGCGAACGGCTGCCCGCTCCACACATCGAGCAGGGCGGTGAGGGCTTGCCGCTGCTCCTCGGAGGTGGCGGAGACGGCGGCCCGCCAGGCTACGGCGTCGATCCTGCCGGTCAGCGCCGCCCACTCGGGCGGGGCGGCCGGCAGGGCGAGTACCCGGACCTCGTCGTCGATCTCGTCGCGCAGATGCCGGCCGTCGGCTGCGACCGCGGTGAGAAGGGCGGGGTGCGGCTGCTCCTCGTAGCCGGGCTGGTGGGGCAGCAGGCCGAGCAAGGCGGGGGTGAGGCGGGTGTCGGGTGCCGGGTCGGGCAAGTCGACGACCGGCCCGGACCGCATGACGGCGACCCGGCGGGACACTTCCCGGCGGCGGCGCAGAACGTCGCCGGCGAGCCGGACCGCGCGGGCGACGCCCGCCCGGATCCGGGGGTCGGTCACGCCGGGCAGGAGGCGGGGTGCGTCCTCGACGCTCTCGGCGCCGGGTTGCAGCAGCCCGTGCACGGCGGTGTCGGTGACGGCCCGCAGCGCTTCGGAGGAGGTCTCGTCGCGGGGGGCGAGGAAGTGCCAGTAGGCGGGCGGTGGCATCGGTCCCGCCTGCTCGCCGAGGGTGGTGCGGTTCGGGTACTGCACACGGCTGCCGGGGAAGCCGTGGACCTGCCAGAGCAGCGAGTCGTCCTCGGCGGCGTGACAGCGAATGGTGGTCTCGTCGGCCAGGACGGCGCCCTCCCCGCCGAGCGGCAGGGCGAGAATGCCCCAGGGGCGGCTGCCCCAGAGGCTGCTGCGGTGGGTGGCGGTGCGGCCGTCGATGGATTCCAGTACGAATTCGCGGGGCGACGGCCCGGAGTACGGGGTGCGGTAGTGGACCCGGCACCCGGTGAGCCGCCCGTCCTGGCCGAGCGGGGAAGGCGGGGCGCCGGGCGGCAGTGGGGCGAGGATTCGATGGTCGGTGAAGGGCGCGGTGCCGGGCGGGGTTTCGGCGGGGCGGTGGAAGGCGGGCAGGGTGCGGTCGTCGGTGGGGGCACCTGTGTCCGGGGCGAGACGCGCCCAGCCCCTGTGGTCTTCGCGCCCGAACACCTCGGAGCTCCAGACGGCGCGGCCGTCGCTCATCAGGTAGTCCCGGTGGCCGATGCCCTCGCGGCCTCCGGCGCGCAGGATGCGTTCGCCGTCGAACCGACCGCCGCCGTCGGAGGTTTCGAACTGGTAGCCGAGGCCGCCCTGGATGCTGCCGTCGTAGGGGCGCAGTCCGTACGATTCCTCCGGTTCGAAGGTTTCTCCGGGCCGGTTGGACCAGTAGGCACTTCGGTGCCCGTTGTCTTCGTGCTCCTTCTCCCAGGAGACGAGGAACCGGTCGCCGATCCAGTGCACGGTGTGCGAGTGGGAGTTCTCGGGCAGTTTCAGGGTGTGCTCGCCGCGCCGGTCGGCGTGGTCGACGGCGATGGCGCGCGTGTCCCCGTACACGGTGAGCACCGGCCAGGTGCAGGTGACGTGGACGGTCTCGCCGGACGGGAACTCGGCAAGGGCCCGATCCAGGGCGGGCCAGCCCAGTTCCTCAGGCAGCCCGGCGCGCAGGGCACGGGCCAGCGGGCCGGTGAGGTCGAGGGCGTCGAGAGCTTCTTCGATGCCGTCCAGGGCGATGGCGGTGGGCCGGTCGAGAAGGTCACGCAGCTCGTCGACGGCTTCGTCGGCAGCGGCGAGGCCGCCGCCGCGCAGAGCCTCCAGCAGCTTCTCGATCCGGGCGTGCACCTCGGCGGCAATGCCCGGGTTCCGCGGGAGCCGGCTGATGGCGGTGCCGCCGCGGGGGCGGAGCCCGGCGTGCACCGTGCCCTCCAGCCGCGGCCCGAACACCGGGTCGGCGGCGAGCGCTGTGAGGTCGCGCTGCGAGTGCTCGCCCCAGAACGCCAGCGGGATGGCGGGGCCGGGGTCCTCGACGGGTATGCCTTCGGCGAGGCAGAGGTCGAGCAGGTCGGCGTCCAGATGCGGCCATTGGTAGCGGTCCTCGTGCAGCCGGACGGGCGAGCCCACCCGCAACAGCGGTGCGAACCGGCTCACCAGGTCGAGGAGCTCGGCCGGCATGGGCTGGCGGGTCACGCCACCGCCGGCGACGGTGCGGTGCGAGTAGCCGGCCGCGTAGCGGCGCAGCCATTCCGCGAGGCCCCCCTCGGGGGCGATCCGGCCGGCTGCGGCGGCATCAGCGGCGCCGCAGCCGATGAGCAGCCGCAGCCAGGTGGCCGCGTCGTTCTTCGACTGGGGGAACAGGTCGAGGAGGGCAGTGGCCTCGTCGTCGGCAGGCGGGTGCGCGGTGAGCGGCCCGGCGGCCGCCTCGAACAGCCGGTCGGGTACGGCCTTGCCGCGGGCCGAGGCCAGCAGCCCGCCCAGCACCCGAGCCTCCTCCTCCACGCCGAGGCCGACGGCGCGGGCCGAGTCACGGATCCGACGGGCCAGGTCCGCGGGGAGCGCTCCGGGCGATGCTGCCCAGATGGCCAGTACACGGACGAACTCGCGGTGTGCGTCGACCGGTTGGAGAAAGCCGGCCAGCCAGGCGGAGTGGCCGCTGAGCTCGGTGGCGGGCAGGGCGCCGAACCGGGCGAACAGCAGCAGGTTCGCCTGCCGCCATGCGCGGTCGACGTGCAGCTGGTGCCTACGCTCAGCGGCGCGGGCCTGGCCGTAGGCGCGGGCGGCGGAGGGGCGGTGCGTCTCCAGCAGCCAGTGTCCGATGGTGTCCCAGAACCAGGGCAGATGGGGGGTCGGCAGACTTCGTGCCAGGCGCTCCATGCCATCCACGAATGCTCCGGGCTTGTCCCAGGCCCGCCGCCGTCTCCTGTCGGCGTCGTCGAGCACGGCGCGGGCGGTGGACCCGGCCTCCGGAGTCTGGGTGCGCGCCCAGTCGGCATAGACCTCGGAGATACGGTGGTTGGCAGGGAGCGGGACGGGGGTGCCGGTGCTGCTGGTCATGCTCCCGATCTTGCCAGGCGGCACTGACACTGACGCTCGTAAGCCCCAATGCTCACCCGCTCCTTGGGCAGCAGGACTTCCCCTCTCAGTTCCCGGACCGGGCCGCCCCAGGCCGTTGTCGGACCGACCTGCCGGAGCACCGCCCAGCCCCGGCAGGCCCAGGTCAGCCCTCGGACCGGCAGGGCAAGCCGCCCACGGAGCAGGTCCGCTCAACCGGCCTACGGCTGCCCGGTCTCCGGGGTACAGGACGTCCGCGTACACCCGCGCCCGCACCCCGGGATCACCGGGAGCGCGCGGCCCCGGGTCCCCACGCGCCGGCCCGGCCACAGCGCCGGCGGGTGCTGCCGTTGAAAACCGCCGGTCGTGCGGACCAGCGCGCCGCTGAGCCGGAAAACCGGTGACCGGGGCCGAGACATACCTCGACATCACCAACAAGAAGGCGCGCCGCCGACCGGACGCGAAGGGCTCCCTCGTCCTTCCTCGCACCTGGGCCATCGAACGCTCATGGTCGTGGAGCATGAAGGGCAGACTCCTCTGCCGGAACCAAGAACGCCTCCCCGGGATGAACGAATTGTTGATCACCTGGGCAGCCATCACCACCGTGATGACGAGGCGTCCGGCCCGCCGCACGGCCCGTCCTGCCGAGCGGCGCGGTATCACCACGGAATACCCGGCGCGGGTGGCCTGACCCGTCAGCCCCGGATCAAGCGGACATCTCCCCGCTACGCGGCGGCCCTCCCCGTCGGGCGGGCTGCATGTGTCTCACGTAGTGACTTGCAGAAGCGCTTCACCAAGGACGACACGGTCGTCAGCGACCCCCCGGCCTCAGCGGCCACGTCCTTCATACTCACGCGCGATCTGGTCATCTCGCTGCGATTGTACGCAGACTCCGCCTCGCAGCAGAAGCGCTTCTCCGGCGACACGGGACTGACGATCCGCCTCACCGTGGACGTCGTTCGGATGCTGTACTCAGGACCTCGACGCAAATGCCGGAGGCGTACACCTACAGGGCATCGGCCTCCCGCGGCCGGTCCCCGCCTGGCTCGACCGTACGGACCTCCGTCGACGGCCGGTCCGTCAACGCTACTCGTCGGCACGGGGCGCTGGGCGGAGGCCGAGCGCCTCGCGGACCTGCGTACGGTGGCCCCGGCCGCATGGGAAGACAGGTCGCCTTTCGCCTGGGCTTCCGTGCGGCACCTTCGCGGCCTTGGCCGCGTGGTCGACTGCTGCCTTCGGGAACTCCTCGACGGGCCCGGGGGAAAATGCCCCTCCAGCCGGGAGAACTCCGGAAGTTCGAACCGGGGGCCGGGTCGCCCGGCTTGTGCCGCCCCGGACGCCGGGAAACGGGGCTGCGGCAAAACCCGGAGGTCTACGCGCAGACCCTGACCCGGATCGCCCGGTTCACCGTCGACGCTGTGCTTCACGGCGCAGGCACAGAGGCGGCGGATCAGGCTCAGGTAGTAGGTGTGCAGGCAGGTAGGTTCGGGAGCCTCGGTGCGCTGCCTGGAAGGGCGGCCGGAGCCGCAGCCCGGTCGTGGCGAGGTCGGTGCGCCGCAGGTAGCGGTCGACGTATGCGGTCAGCAGGTCGGATCGGCCGACGTCCCGAAGGCGCCCGGAGCCACCCAGTATGCCAAGCCCGCGCGGCGGACCCCTTGTCGAGGGGCTGTCCGACCGCAGGCCGGGGGCTCCCTCACGAACTGGACGTGAACATCTCCTCCGGCGATCCGTCAGCGGAACCCGCGGGTGTTGAGCCGGGCGGCCTGACGTGTCAGGTGGTCGCGTTCGGCGAGGTTGGGTGCCTTCTGGGCCGCCTCGGCGTACAGCCGTGCCGCCGTCGCCAGGTCGCCGTCGCGCTCGTGGAGGTACGCCGCCACCGCGGTGCGGCGGGGCATGGGGTATCCCCTGCTCGAAGAGCTCGGGGAGGAGTCGTCCAGCGCTGCGAGCGCCGCCAGCCCGGCGCGCGGTCCGTCGGCCTCACCGACGGCCACCGCGCGGTTGAGCCGGACGACCGGGTTGTCGGTCAGGCGCGCGAGCTCGTCGTACCACTCGACGATCTGCACCCAGTCGGTCTCCTCGGCGGTGGGCGCGTCAGCGTGGACTGCCGCGATGGCGGCCTGGGCCTGGAACTCGCCCAGCCGGTCGCGGGCGAGCACCGCCTGCAAGATCTCGACGCCCTCGGCGATCAACCCGGTGTCCCATCGGCCGCGGACCTGCTCGGCGAGTGGCACGAGGCTGCCGTCGGGCGCGGTCCGGGTGGCACGCCGGGCGTGGTGGAGCAGCATGAGGGCGAGCAGCCCCGCCACCTCGGGGTGGTCGATCGCGGCCGCGAGCTGCCGGGTGAGCCGGATGGCCTCGGCGGCGAGGTCGACGTCGCCGGAGTAGCCCTCGTTGAAGACCAGGTAGAGGACACGCAGCACGGTGGCGACGTCGCCGGGCTGGTCGAACCGTACGCCGGAGACGGTGCGCTTGGCCCGGCTGATGCGCTGCGCCATGGTCGCCTCGGGCACCAGGTAGGCCTGCGCGACCTGGCGGGTCGTCAGCCCGCCGACGGCGCGCAGCGTGAGCGCGACCGCGGACGACGGTGTCAGCGACGGGTGGGCGCACAGGAAGTAGAGCTGGAGCGTGTCGTCCACCGCGGGCGCGGGCGCGGGCCCGGGCACCGGCTCCTCGTCAACGAGCTCCTCACGCCGGCGGCGGGCGGTGTCCGCCCGGGTCGCGTCGAGGAACCGGTGCCAGGCCACGGTGACCAGCCAGCCTTTCGGGTCCCGCGGCGGGTCGGCCGGCCAGACGCGGACGGCCTTGACCAGGGCGTCCTGCACGGCGTCCTCGGCCGCCGCGAAGTCGGCTCCGCGGCGGACAAGGATCCCGAGCACACTCGGCGTGAGGCTCCGGAGCAGGACCTCGTTCACCTGGGAGGTCACTCCGTGATGGTGGGCGGCGCGGCCAGGAACGGGCGCACCTCGAGCCACTCGTGGATCGGCCGCCCGCCCGCCCCGGGGGCGGCCGACAGGTCCCCGGCCAGCTCGACGGCGCGCTCGTGGCTGTCGACGTCGATCACCATCCAGCCGGCGATGAGGTCCTTGGTCTCGGCGAACGGGCCGTCGGTGACCGGCGGGCGCCCCTCGCCGTCGAACCGGACGAATGTCCCCTCGGGGGCGAGTGCCTGACTGTCGACGAACTCGCCGGTCTCCTCCAGCCGGGCCGCGAAGTCGTTCATGTACTGCACGTGCGCCGAGATCTCCTGCGGAGTCCACTGGTCCATGGACACGTCGTTGACCGGAGCCGGAGCGCCGCTGTAGTGCTTGAGCAGCAAGTACTTGGCCATGGTGTTTCTCCTTGGTGCTGGTGCGACCCATTGTGGTCGCGTTCATTGCGGAGACGGAGCCGGCCCACGGGTTCTCGACATCGCCGTCTGATTTTTTTCATCGCGCAGATGAACCCGGTGATCCGTTTCGCGGTGTCCGGGTCGACGGCGTGGCGCGAGGGTGAGGCGGAACGAGGCCTTCCAGGATCAGCGGCGACCGAGCGACGACTGAATCAACAGAGGCCTCGGGCGCGTCACTCTGCGTGTGGGCCTGGCGTGTCGTGGTGTGCCCGGACCGATGAGACGTTCGCGTGGAGGGCATGCGCGTCCTCCAGGCCACCGCGATTCCGGCGTACGTGGTGAACACGCTCCGGTGGTGCCGGACGTCGGGTCCGACGCCCATCTGACCGGCTGTCCGGCCTGCGGGGTGGCCGCGGTCGACCCGGGCCCGCACGACCAGGCCCTGAAAGCTGCCCCGTGCTTCGGCACGCCGGTACGGGTGCGGCGGTGCGTGCGGATCTGGCGCTGCCCCGAACCCTCATGTCGTCGAAGGACCCGGAACCATGAGCACGGCTTCGCGCCGCCGACAGCGCGCGCCCGGCGCAGACCTCCGCCGTCCCGGCGGCGAACCCGGGGCGGGACTGATCGGTGACCTCTTCTGCCGACAAGGGTTACGGCGTCCGCCCTGCGGCGTCCTTCGTTGGGCGTGGGGCCGGGTGGGTCATTGGAGGATCAGGTGGTGTGGGTGGGCGGGGTTGCCTGGGCATGTGAGGATGCTGAGACGTCCCCAGTTGCCTACAACGATCTCGGGCAGCCCGTCGGTGTTGGGGGTCATGAGTTCCGGGTCTGCCTCGGCTTCCTCGATCGGGCGCCAGCTGAGTCCGTCGTTGCGAAGCCATTCGTAGCTGTCCATCCTCAGCAGCAGTTCCCTCCCGCGACCGCAGATGTGGCACTGCGAATCCTCAGGGTGCTCCACGGCGGCGTACCCGCCGGCCTTCCACCCCGGGGGGATCGACAGATCGGACTCATAGCTCAAGGGGCTGCCCCCGTCCCCGCCGGATGCGCGGGCCGCCTCATACCCGGCGATCTCCTGGGCCTCGTCCCACTGCATGATCTGCTGGTCGAGATCTTCGGGGAGCCCCAAGACGCTGGGATACTCGGTGACCTGCTCCGGGTACAGCACGCAGGGGTCGGGCACGTACCCGTCGGAGCCGACTAGATCAGGCTCCGGCTGGTTCGTCAGTACGTCGCGCACCTCGTGGGAGTGGCGCCAGGTCAGGTGCACAGACATGTCGTAGCCGGTGGGACCGTGCAGGTCGAACGGGCACCAGAAGACCTGGAGAAGGTCGCGTCCGTCGGGCCCGCCGGGCAGGTCGGGGACGTCCCGGCGGTAGAGCTGGGCGACGGCGAACATGGGGATGGGGTCGGTGTCGGACCGGCCCTGCTCCTGGTACTCCTGCTGCAGTAGATCAAGCTTGGCCTGGTCTTCCCGGGTGGGGCGGCCCCGGGACCATGCCTGTGTCAGCAACAGCCGTTCCGCGCGGACATCGGCGGTACGACGTCCCCGGCCTCGTTCATGGGGCTGCCGGCACACCGGCCAGGGCTCGTCGGCAGGCCACAGGAGAGGCCCGCCGACGGAGCTGTCGCCCGCGGTGGGAGTTCCGGCGCGTGGGTGCAGCCGAGTCGTCGTACCACGATAGGAAGCCAGTCCGGGGAACAGGGCAGCCACATCGACCGGGCGCGGTGGCGTGGTTCGTGTCATGCGGCGAACCTACAAGGCGGCCCGGCACCGTGGATCCTCCCTTATGACGAGGTCCGTGCGGGCTGCGGTACGCAGGATGCGCCGGTCGACCAGGCCCATCAGTCTTGGGAAGCGGACAGGCGTGAGCTCCAGCGCCTCCGCGTGGTTGCGGGTGGCGCTGGAGCTCACGCGTTCGGCCGACGCCGGTACGGCGGAGGGTCAGCCCAGCCGCATGGTGTAGCCCGCGTGGTGCAGTTCCTCGCCCTGGAACTCTCCGAAGGCCCAGAAGCCGAGGTCGTCCAGGTAGTCGATCCGGGTCCCGTCGATCCAGTAGCGCCCCTGGTAGGCGTGCGGGCGGCCGCCGCGGGTTTCGTCGTATCGGCCGTCGGCGGTGAGCTCCTGGTGCAGGAAGTCGTTCTTGTCGATCCAGACGCCGACCCGCGGGCTGCCGGTCATGTCCTGAGCCGCCGGGATTCCCGCCTCGGGCGCGCTGGGACGGCCGGGGGCGTCGGTGCCGGCCCAGAGGACGGGCCTGCCCGCCGCGACCAGGGCGCGGACCTGCTCCGGGCGGGACAGGAGTGTGATCTGTGCGCTCGCCACATCGGGGGCGAGCGCGTCGGGTACGACGAGCAGGTCGCCGGCGTTCCCCGGAGTCAGCGTGGCGACGTACTCCGAGCGACGGCCGCGTCCGCCGATCAGGGCGACGGTGTCCACGACGGCCGGCACGACGGTCATTCCCGTACAGTCGACGACGATGGCGTTGTCGTCCTGTGCCGCGGTGACGATGCCGGGACCGACGCCTACGATCAGGGCGCCCACGAGCAGGACGTCGGCACCGGGCAGGGTCCCGATCAGCGGGTCCATCGTCAGGACTCTGGCGTTGGTGAACAGGACGGGACGTTCCGCGTCGTTCGAGACGATCTCGTCGAACGCCTTGCTGTTCCAGCTCACGGTGCCTGTGTCGGTCACGCTCATCGTCTGCTCCTTTGGTGGATCCATCGGCCTGTGGAACGCGCCGAGCACGCTGACGCAGGTGCCGAGGCGGGGTCGACAGCTCCTTGCGGCTGCCCTACGGCCAGCCTGGCCGCGGCCGGGCAACGGAACCAGGCCGCCGTGTGCCCAGGTGTCCGGCACCCCCTCTTGCGCTCCGTTGCGCGCGGCGACACCTCCTGCAACGGTCCCTCCTGGCCGCGGCTCGGCCAGTGCACGGACGCGCGGCACCGAGGCCCCGAGTACCCGCTCACCCCCGGGGCACGGGCGCCCGCAGGCCGTCAGCTCCCGAGCCGGTGGTCAGCCCGCGGCGGCGTCGGGCGCAACGCTCCGAACGGGCAGGCCGGAGCAGGCCAGTCGGTCTCGTGGGCGCGAGGCCGCGTCTTCACATGTCACGCCCGCATCAGCGGTGAAGCGAGGCCGACGGCTGCCGGTAGGACTGGGCGATCTTGTCGTACGAGGTCGCGATGCCGCGCCACTGTCTGAGGCGGTTGAAGCGTGTTCCAGGACGTTGCGGTGTTTGTCGAGCTGCCGGTCGAAGACGGGCGTACGCCCGCCGAGGCTGCCGCCACTGAGCCGGCTGCGCGTCTGCCCTGCCCGTTCGGGACTTGTGGGCGATGCCCTGCCGTCCGAGCCGGGTCCGGACGGCCCTGGAGCTGTAGCCCTTGTCGCCCAGGACGTGGGCGGGCCGTCCCTCACCACGCTTTTGAAGGCGGAGCCTCGGTCACGGCGGGCTGTCCTGGGTGCGCCACACCCGGGGAAACGGCGGCCTGGTTGCCGCGCGGGCGCGGATCGAGTCTGGGACCGGAAGCCATTCGGCCCAGACTCAGCGCCACCCGAGAGAGGCCCGTCATGAACACGAACGACACCACCAGCCCCGGAGTACTTGAGCAGCTGCGACGCCGGTCCGCCGATCCGCGGCAGCGCATCCTGTTCACCGGTGCCACCATCGTCACGATGGACCCGGAACTGGGCATTCTGCACAACAGCGACCTGCTCGTCGAGGGCGATGTCATCGCCGCGATCGGGCCGAACCTGACCGCGGACGGCGCGGTGGTCGTCGACGCCTCCGGCACCATCCTGGCCCCCGGCCTCGTCGACACCCACCGGCACGCCTGGGAAGCCCAGCTGCGCCGGATCATGCCCGACATCGACGACCTCGGCGGGTATGTGATGTCCACCCTGGCGGGCTACGCCACCGTCTACCGCCCGGAGGACATGTACATCGGCACCAAACTGGCGGCGCTGACCGCGATCGACAGCGGCATCACCACCATGCTCGACTTCTCCCACAACTCCCGTACCCGCGAGCACTCCGACGCCGCGATCGAAGCACTCCGGGACACCGGCATCCGAGGCGTCCACGCCTCGATGGGACCGCACTTCGGGGAGTGGGACCGCCAGTGGCCGACGGACCTGACCCGCCTCAAGGAGCAGTACTTCAGCAGTGACGACCAGCTGCTCACGCTCCGCATGGCGACGCTGGCCACGGACGAGATCGCCGGCCCTGCCCTTGCCTACGGTCCCGAACTCGCCCGCACCGCAGCCGACTTGGGCATCGGCCTCAGCGTCGACGCGGTTTTCGGCACCCCCTCGTCGGAGGCCGTTCTGTCCTGGGCCCAGCACGGCATTCTGGGCCCTGATGTCACCCTGATCCACGCCACCGGTCTGACCTCCGAGGCATGGAGGGCGATGGGGGAGTCCGGCACCACGGTCGCCCTGGCGCCCACGTCCGATGCACAGATCGGCCTCGAAACGGCGATCCCCGCAGTGGACGAGGCGCTCGCCGTCGGCATCCGCCCCGGCCTGAGCATCGACGTCGAAGTCGCCCTCGCCAGCGACATGTTCACGCAGATGCGCACTCTGCTCGCGATCCAGCGGATGCGCGCGGTCAACGCCGCCTACGGTACGGGCGGCGACCTCTCCCGTATCACCACGCACGACGTCCTGGACTTCGCCACCCTCCAGGGCGCGCGGACCAACGGCCTCGGTGACGTCACCGGCTCCCTTACCCCCGGCAAGAAGGCCGATCTGCTGGTCGTCCAGGCCGAGGACCTCAACAACATGCCCCTGAACGACCCCATCGGCACCCTGGTGCTGGGCTCCGACGCCCGTAACATCACCGCCGTCCTCGTGGGCGGACGGCCCCGCAAGTGGAACCGCCAGGTCCTCGACGTGAACCTCCCCGAACTGCGCAGCGCGGTCAACGACTCCCGCACTTACGTGCTCAACACGCCAGCCGGCTGACGGAGCCCCCGGGCAGCACGGGACGGGCGTCAGCGGGCCCGATCCCGTCCCGCTGACCGGCCGTCTACCGGGCGGGCGCCTCAGCTCACCGCCTGCTTCACGAGCGCGGCGATGCGCGCTTCGGCCTCGGCCGTCACCTCGGTCAGGGCGAAAGCGGTGCGGCGAATGCGGCCGGGAAGAAGGCCTGTCGGCCGCCTTTTCCCGGAGCCTCGGGATCATGTGAGGCCCACCCACGCTTCAGCCCCGAACGTCCCCTTCACATCGGAGGCGATGGCGGCGGCGTCAACCTTGGCTTGCAGGGCGTAGACGGTGGTTTTCCGTGGGCTGCGGACGATGAGGTGGACCGGGTTGTCGCCCGGGTGGTCCGTGAGGATTCTCTTCAGGTCGCGGATGGACTGTTCGGTGATCCGGTGGGAGGGAAGGGCGAGCCGCACCGGAGGCTTTCCGCCGTGTTCCGAGGCTGTGTCCAGCACGCGCAGTTCCCTGCCGAAGAGGTTCACGGTCCCGTCGCGGTCTTCGATCCTGCCTCTGACGGAGATCACGTTGTCCTCGGTCAACGCGTCCTGCACGAGCTGGTAGGAGGCGGGGAAGAACAGGACCTCGATGCCGGAGTCCCGGTCCGCGAGGTTCACGATGGCCCACGCGTTGCCTTGCTTGGTCACCTTGCGCTGGATGCCGGTGATCAGCCCGGCCAGTTGCACATCCCCGGCTGTGCGGCCGGAAGCGAGCAGTTCGGCGATGGAGCAGTCCCGCGCGCCGGCGAGGACGTGCTCGGCGCCGTCCAGCGGGTGGGACGAGACGTACAGGCCCAGCATCTCCCGCTCGGTCGCCAGGAGCTGTCGGCGTGGCCACTCCGCCTCGTCGACGGGGAAGTCCAGGCCGAAGACCGGCCGGTCGCGTTCCTCCCTGCCGAAGTCCGCGAAGAGGTCGTCCTGCCCGAAGCCGGCGGCTTTCTTCACAGGGATGATCGCGTCGATGGCGTCCTCGTGGATGGCGATCAGTCCCTTGCGGGAGTGCCCGAGGGAGTCGAAGGTGCCTGCTTTGATCAGGGATTCGACGGCTCTCTTGTTGAGTGCGGGAAGCTCGGCCTTGTCCAGGAAGTCGGCGAAGGAGGTGATTCTTCCGTGACTGTGGCGGGCGCTGATGACGGCGTCGATGACGTTGTCCCCGACGTTGCGTACGGAGCGCAGCCCGAACCGCACGTCGTCGCCGACGGCGGTGAACTCCGCGATGGACTCGTTCACGTCGGGCTGGAGGACTCGTACTCCGTTCTTACGGGCGTCGGCGAGGTAGATCGCCGCCTTGTCCTTGTCGTCGCCGACGGAGGTGAGCAGGGCGGCCATGTACTCGGCCGGGTAGTTCGCCTTGAGGTAGGCGGTCCAGTAGGAGACGAGTCCGTAGCCGGCGGTGTGGGACTTGTTGAACGCGTAGCCGGAGAAGGGGAGCATGACGTCCCACAGGGCCTTGACGGCTTCCTCGCCGTAGCCGTTGCTCCGCATGCCGGTGTGGAACGTGTCCCACTCGGCGGCCAGTACCTCCGGTTTCTTCTTGCCCATCGCCCGGCGCAGCAGGTCGGCGCCGCCGAGCGTGTATCCGGCCAGCTCCCGGGCGATGGCCATGATCTGCTCCTGGTAGACGAGCAGATGGAAGGTGTTGCCGAGGATCGGCTCCAGAGCGTCGCGCAGCTCGGGGTGGATCGGGGCGATCTCCTGGCGGCCGGTCTTGCGGTGTGCGTAGTTGGTGTGCGCGTTCGCTGCCATGGGGCCGGGCCGGTAGAGGGCGTTGACGGCGGCGATGTCCTCGAACCGTGTGGGTTCCATCTGCTTCAGCAGGACCCGCATACCGCCGCCGTCGAGCTGGAAGACGCCGAAGGTGTTGCCCTCGGCCAGCAGCCGGTAGGTCCTGGCGTCGTCCAGGGGGATCACGACGGTGGAGGGGTCGCCGTCCATGGGGTCCACGGTGGCCAGGTTGATGCCCCGGTTCTCGCGGATGTTCTCGATGGCCTGATCGATGACCCCCAGGTTCCGCAGCCCGAGGAAGTCCATCTTGACCAAACCCATGGCCTCGCACGACGGGTAGTCGAACCCGGTGATCTTCACGCCGTCCGAGGCACGCATGTGCAGCGGGATGCGGTCGGTGAGCTTCGTCTTGGACAGGACCACCGCAGCGGCATGCACGCCGGTGCCGCGGGTGAGGCCCTCCACCCCGCGGGCGGTGTGGATGACCCGCCTCACGTCCGGTTCGTTGTCGTACATCTGCCGGATCTCACCGGCCTCGCCGTACCGCTCGTGGGAGGAGTCGAAGACGGCCGCCAGCGGGGCGGATGTGCCGTTCTGGTCCGGCGGGAGCGCCTTGGTGATCCGCTCGCCGTGGGAGAAGGGGTAGCCCAGAATGCGCGAGGAGTCCTTGATCGCGTTCTTGGCCTTGATCCTGCCGAACGTGTTCACCATGGCGGTGTAGGCGTCGCCGTACTTCTCGGTCACGTAGCGCACCATCCGGTCGCGCTGCCGGTCGTCGAAGTCGAGGTCGATGTCCGGCGGGTTGATGCGTTCGGGGTTCAGGAACCGTTCGAAGAGAAGGCCGTGCTCCAAGGGGCAGAGCTCGGTGATGCGGATGGCGTAGGCCACGATGGAGCCGGTGGCCGAGCCCCGGCCGGGACCGAGGGGGATCCTGTTGTCCCGGGCGTGGCGGCAGATGTCCGCCACGACGAGGAAGTAGGAGCTGAATCCCATGGGGCCGATGACCGTCATCTCGGTCTCGAAGCGGTCCATGACGTGCCGGGGGACCGGATCCCCGTACCGCATCGCCAGGCCCTTGAGGACTTCTCGGCGCAGCCATGACTCCTGGGTTTCGCTCTCGGGCACGTCCGGGAACTGCGGCATCTCGTCGACGTGGTCGAAGACCTCGTCGTAGGCCTCGACGCGCTCGGCGATCAGCAGCGTGTTGTCGCAGGCCACCGGAAGCTCCGAGAAGAGGCCGCGCATCTCGGCGGCTGTCTTGAGGTAGTAGCCGGAGCCGTTGAAGCGGAAGCGGCCCGGGTCGTCCTTGTTCTTGCCCACTCCGATGCACAGGAGGCTGTCATGGGCGTCGGCCTGGTCCTCGGTGACGTAGTGCGCGTCGTTGGTGGCGAGGAGCGGGATGCTGAGCTCCTCGGCCAGACGCAGCAGGTCGCCGCGGACCTCACGCTCGATGTCCAGACCGTGGTCCATCAGCTCCAGGAAGTAGTTCTCACGCCCGAAGATCTCCTGGTAGGCCGCGGCGGCGGCCTTCGCCTCGTCGTACTGGTTCAAGCGCAGGCGGGTCTGGATCTCACCGGAGGGGCAGCCGGTCGTGGCGATGATGCCTTGTGGTCGCTCGGCGATGAGCTCGCGGTCCATACGCGGCTTGCCGGAAGGGAACTGGCCCTCATAGCTGGCCTGCGTGCTGAGCCGGAACAGGTTCCGCAGGCCCTGAACATTCCGTGCCCACATGGTCATATGGGTGAAGCGGCCGCCACCGGAGACGTCCTTCGAGCCTTCACCGTCATCACTCACCGCGCGACGGCCCCCCGGCCCCCAGAACTCCTGCTTCCGGGCAAAACGAGAGGAAGGCGCTACATACGCCTCGATACCGATGATCGGCTTGATGCCCTCGAATTCCTTCGCGGCCTGCGTGAACTCGTAGGCCCCGAACATGTTGCCGTGATCGCTCATGGCGATCGCGGGCATCCCCTGCCGGGCCACCTCGCCGAACATCGGCTTCAGCTTCTGTGCGCCGTCCAGCATCGAGTACTCGGTGTGATTGTGCAGGTGAACGAAGGAATCCGGCACAGCTTTGTCACCTCCGGGGTGAGTGGGAAACCCCACCTCGGCCAGAGCCGGTCGGGGGCCTTGCCGGGGCCGCCACACCGACCACGTCGGATGGTGTGGACGCCCCGTCTGTCGCGGTGTGGTGCCGGTGGCCGCCGGGCTGAGAAACGGCCGCCCGATGTCACCTGCAAAACCACACGTTGACCACAGACATCAAAGCGAGCAGGGCGTACTGGGATCAAACAACTACTTCATCTCCCGGCCACAACCCATGGCTGTGTGACTAGGATGCTCGCTGTGGATCTCAATGCCGTGCGTACCTTCATCGCAGCTGCGGACGCGGGCCAGTTCCAGGAAGCCGCGACCACCTTGTCGATCACCCAGCAGGCCGTCTCCAAGCGCATCGCCGTGCTGGAGAAGGAACTCGGGGTGAAGCTCTTCACCCGCGCCCCGCGCGGATCCTTGCTCACCATCGACGGCCAGGCATTCCTGCCTTACGCTCGGGCTCTTGTCCAAGCCGAGGAGCGGGCAGCGGCTTCCGTGCGGCCGGGGCGCCGGGCGTTGCGCGTCGATGTGATCGGCCGACGGGTCTCAGTGGCGGGTCTGCTGCGCGACTTCCACCGGGTGTATCCCGAGACCGATCTCGATGTGGTGACTCTGTTCGACGCCAATGCGGCCATCGCCGCCGTCCGGTCCGGGACGATCGACGCGACCTTCCGCGCCGTGACCGGCCCGGGTCGGCAACTCCCCGACGGTATCGAGGCCATTCCGGTCTTCGACGAGCCCCTGCACCTGTTCACCGGGCCGGCCCACGAGTTCGCCGCCGCCGACGCGGTCACTCCCGCGCAGCTCGCCGGACGCCGGATCTGGATGCCCGGTAACGTCCCCGGAACCGAATGGGCCGCCTACTACGACGAACTCGCCGCCGCATTCGGGCTCACCATCGACACAGTCGGCCCCGACTTCGGTATCGAGCCCCTCCTCGACACGATCGCGGCGTCCTCGACACTCGCGACCTTCATCAGCGAACGGACCCCTCTCGTCTGGCCTGCCGGGCACGACCTGCGGCGGATCCCCCTGCACGACCCGACTCCGGTCTACCCGCACTCACTCATCTGGCGCACCGGCAATCCACACCCCGCCCTCGCCGCACTGCGCGACCATCTCGCCTCGGCCTACCCCGGGCGCGTCGGCAGCGGATTCTGGACACCGAAAGGGGCTCAGCCCTCCGAACCGCCGCGCCGGCTCCCGGACGACTGCGTCACGGGCCGGACCCGGTGAGGGAAGCGCAGGCTGCACGTCGCCCTGGCGGGCACGACCGAGCACCTGGTCGACCGCCGCCTCCCGGTACTCGGCGCGGTGGTGCGGGGCATCACCGTCGCGGTCCGGGTGAACACCCTGCCCCGGCTCCGGCGCGGCGAGCCATGGTACGAGATCGGCGTCGACGACCCCGTACCGGCGCCGCGAGCGCTGCCGCGAGCCGGTTCGGCCGCTGACAGCCACGCGCCGGCACCAGCTCTGCGGGCCGGACGGAACTGCTTCGGCGAGATTGTCCGCCGTCAGTTCCCCCTTGCCGCCGAAGCGCATGGTCACCTCGAACCGTTGCCGCGTTTCCTGTCGGCCACTGTCAGCGAACCGGATCCGGCAGGTGAACCCCATGGGCCCCTGCCCGTCCGGGCCGGGCCCGGAGGAGTTCGGCGCGGCAGCGGTCGAGTTCGATGCAGCCGAGCGGCCGGCAATGACCGCCACCGAGAACCCGGAACTGTGGGTGTTCCTGAAATCACGTCACCCCGGCGAGGTCCTTTCCGGCGCGGTCACGGCCACGAACGGTTCGGGGTGTTCGTGGGCTGGACGACGGCCCCGACCACCCGTCCCGGCTTGGGCGATCAAGGGCAGAGCCCATTCCCTAACCCGGCGAACCCACGCGGTCACAGCACGAGGTTCTGCCGAGCTGGAAGACAGTGACGGTCACCGCTTGTTCGTGGATCCGGTGGCGGCTCCAGGGAGAGCTCCGCGTCCTGGAGGAAGATCTGTCGGTCAGCCCAGTAGCGTACGCGCGTGCCGGTGCGGGGCTTGGGGACTTCGATGGTCTGGCGCAGGCCCTGGGCGGGGGTGAAGGGGGCGTCGGGTCCGGGGCCGGTGTAGGTGCCGGATGTGCCGCGGCGGAAGCTGATGGCGTGGGTGCGGCCGTGGCGGTCGACTTCGATGTCCAGCCGGGCGGACAGCGCGTTGACCACGGAGGCGCCGACGCCGTGCAGACCACCGGAGGCCGCGTACGAGCCGCCGCCGAATTTTCCGCCGGCGTGGAGTTTGGTGTAGGCGATCTCGACTCCGGACAGGCCGGTGCGGGGTTCGGTGTCCACGGGGATGCCGCGGCCGTTGTCGGCGACTTCCACGGAACCGTCGTCGTGAAGGACGACCTCGATGTGGTCGCAGGCCCCGGCCAGGGCTTCGTCGACTGCGTTGTCGATGATCTCCCACAGGCAGTGCATCAGGCCGCGGCTGTCGCTGGATCCGATGTACATGCCGGGGCGTTTGCGTACGGCCTCCAGTCCTTCGAGCACCATGAGGTGCCGTGCGGTGTAGTCGGAGCCATCCTGCGGGCGGCTGCCAGCAGCCGGAACGGGGAGTGTGCTCACGCAGTGCTCTCCTGGGCAATAGAGGGTAGTGGTGGGGCTTCGGCCGGGCATCCCGAGGGGCGGGAGGCCAGTGCCCGGGGTCAGATGTCGAGGAAGCGGACGTCCTTGGCGTTGCGCTGGATGAAGTGGCGGCGGGCTTCGACGTCCTCGCCCATCAGAACGGAGAAGAGGTCGTCGGCGACGGCCGCGTCATCGAGGGTGACCTGGCCCAGGACCCGGTGGTCGGGGTCCATGGTGGTGACGCGCAGTTCCTCGGCGTTCATCTCGCCCAGGCCCTTGAAGCGCTGGATGGAGTCGTCCTTGCTCCGGCGGCCGTCCTGCCGGCCCCGTTCCAGGAGCAGGTTGCGTTCGCGGTCGGAGTAGGCGTATTCGACGTGGTCCCGGTTCCACTTGATCTTGTACAGCGGGGGGCGGGAGAGATAGACGTGGCCCTCCTCGATCAGTGGGCGCATGAAGCGGAACAGGAAGGTCAGCAGCAGGGTGTTGATGTGCTGGCCGTCGACGTCGGCGTCCGCCATCAGGATGATCTTGTGGTAGCGGAGTTTGGCGATGTCGAAGTCCTCGTGCACGCCCGTGCCGAACGCGGAGATGATCGCCCGGATCTCCTGGTTGTGCAGGATTCTGTCGATCCTGGCCTTCTCCACGTTGAGGATCTTGCCGCGGATCGGGAGGATCGCCTGGTACTGCGGGTTGCGACCGGATTTGGCCGAGCCGCCGGCGGAGTCTCCTTCGACGATGAAGATCTCCGACACGGCCGGGTCGTTCGCCTGGCAGTCGGACAGCTTGCCCGGCAGCGCCGCCGTTTCCAGCAGGCCCTTACGGCGGGTCAGGTCGCGCGCCTTGCGGGCCGCGACCCGGGCCGTGGCCGCCTGGAAGGCCTTGCGCACGATGTCGGCGGCCTCGTTCGGGTTGCGGTCGAACCAGTCGGTCAGGTGCTCGTGGACGACCTTCTGCACGAAGGTGCGCGCCTCGGTGTTGCCGAGTTTGGTCTTGGTCTGGCCCTCGAACTGCGGCTCGCCGAGCTTGACCGAGATGATCGCGGTCAGGCCCTCGCGGATGTCCTCGCCGGAGAGGTTGGCGTCCTTTTCCCGCAGCAGCCTCTTCTCCCGCGCGTAGCGGTTGACCACGGTGGTCAGGGCCGTGCGGAAGCCCTCCTCGTGGGTGCCGCCCTGATGGGTGTGGATGGCGTTGGCGTAGGAGTACACGCTGTCGGTGTACTGGCCATTCCACTGCAGGGCCACCTCGACCGACAGCAGCCGTTCCGTGTCCTCGGCGGCGATGGTGATGACCGACGGATGGACCGGCTCGCCCTTGCGGGCATTGAGGTAGGCGACGAAGTCGGTGATGCCGCCGTCGTAGCGGTAGGAGACCGTCTTCGCAGCCGGGTCCGAGTCGGCTTCGTCGGCCGCGGCTGTCGCGCGCGCGGAGGGCCGTTCGTCGGTCAGGGTCAGAGTGAGCCCGCGGTTGAGGAAGGCCATCTCCTGGAAACGCCTGGCCAGCGTCTCGAAGGAGTATTCGGTGGTCTCGAAGATGTCGCCGTCTGCCCAGTACGTCAGCGAGGTGCCCGTCCGGGGGGTGGCCTCGTGGCGGACCAGTGGGGCGGTGGGGGCGCCGTCCCTGTAGGCCTGCGTCCACCGGTAGCCGTCGGTCCAGATCTCCGCCGACAGCCGGGTCGACAGCGCGTTGACCACCGACAGCCCCACACCGTGCAGACCGCCGGAGACCGCATATCCGCCGCCCCCGAACTTCCCGCCCGCGTGCAGCACGGTCAGCACCACCTCGACGGCCGACCGCTTCTCCACCGGGTGCATGCCCACCGGGATGCCGCGGCCGTTGTCGACCACCCGCACGCCACCGTCGGCCAGGATCGTCACGTCGATCCGGTCGGCCACCCCCGCGAGTGCCTCGTCCACGGAGTTGTCCACGAGCTCCTGCACCAGGTGGTGCAGCCCCCGCTGTCCCGTGGAGCCGATGTACATCCCGGGCCGCTTGCGCACGGCGTCCAGGCCGTCCAGAACAGTGATCGCGTTGGCGTCATACGACTCCGCCCCGGCATGGCCGGGTTGCTGGGATCCGGGGATATCGGTGGCGGTGCGAGTGTCGTAAGTGGTCACAGATGCTCTCTTTCGGGCATGGCAGACCGCGCTCCCGCACCACGGTGCGGGAGCGGCCGGACAGCTGGCGGAGACAGGACACGGCAGCCCAAACAGGGCCCTGGGGCTCACGGGCCTCGGGACCATTGACTGCTGGGACGCTGTCCAAGATACCGGAGATGCCCCTTGCCGATGGGGCGACAGTGCCCCCATGTGTCACTGTGTGGCCTCTGCTTCACCTAGGGCGATCCCCCCTGCCTTGACTCCTTGAAAATGCGACAGAAGGCTACTCAGGAGCTTTCTTGGCGCTTTGTCGCGTAGAGCCTCAGGCGCTATTTCCGGCGTGACCCTCCGCGGTCACCAGTCGCGCTGCGTCAGGCTGCCAGCCCCCGGCCTCCCGTCGAACCCTGCCCGGTGGAGGGTGCTGCTGGAGGCGGCATCAGGTGTTTACGGCTGCCGCAGGCCTATGGTGCCGGCGAACCGGTCGGCGTACTCCGTCAGGAGTGGCTTGAGGGCGACCTCCGCGCGGACGCCGAACAAGTAACCCGGCAGTAGCTTGTGACGGGGCGGATCCTCCGGGTCCCGTAGCCGTGTGCCCCGTTGGGCTGATCGGGTGAATCTTCGGCTTCTGCCTGATGCTCACGTTCCGTACGCCGCGATGAACCGTTCGGCGGCGTCCCAGAGCTCGCCTTCGCGCTGCGGGTCGTAGGACTCCTCGGACGACCGGACCGCACGGGCGCGGTCTACATAGGACCCGGTCGGAGCCTGGGTGGTGCCGAGGACGACGTCGGCGAGGCAGCGCCCGGCGGCACTGCGGCTGGTCGCGAACGGGGTAAGGGTCATGACCGGCAGGATGCGGCGCATCGCGAACCGGGTGACGGGTCCCGCGTTCCGGGCGAGGCCGGTGCCGGGGACGAACCCCGGGTTGAAGGCGACGGCGTCGACCCCGGCCGGCAGTCGGCGCGCGTACTCGTGAACCAGGTAGATCGCGGCCAGCTTGCTCGTGGAGTACGCGGTACGCCCGCCGACCGCGGTGTCGGGCTTGGGGAAGGCGCCCGTACGGGCGAGGACGTCCGGGGACTTCCAGGCCGGACCGGGCACCATGCCCAGGTTGTGCTTGAAGTCACCGAAATGGGTGTCGCTAGCGGTGATCACGATCCGGGCGGGAGCCGCGAAACGGTCCTGGAGCAGGCGGACGAACAGGTGGTTGGCGAGCACGTTGATGGCGAAGGTGGACTCGAATCCGTCGGGTCCCTCGGTCAGCGCGTTCGTGTACTGCATGCCCGCGTTGCCCACGAAGGCCCGCAGCGGCGGCAGATCACCGCGCTCCAACCGGTCGCGGATCTCGGCGGCAGCCGACTGGACGCTGTCCAGCGAGCCGAGGTCCGCCGGGACATGCGAGACCGCGTGCCCGCCCGTGCTCAGCTCCGAGGCCAGCTGTGCGCCGGAGGCTGCGCGGGCGACGACGAGGAGGTGCACGTGGGGCGACTGGCGCAGGATGTGCTCTGCGGCGATGCGACCGATCCCGCGGCTCGCGCCCGTCATCACGATGGTGTGCTGCATGGGAGGCTCCTGCTCACTGGTCAGCCGATGCGCGCCCGGCTGGGCACATCACCACATTCGCCGCTTGCGCCACCGCCAACCAGTGGCGTCCCCGTCACCAGGACTGGCAGTACCCAGGCTCACCGGGTGCCGAGCGGCGAGAATGGATCCATGGCTGCCTCCCGCTCCGACTTCGGCGCACTCCTGCGCGCCTGGCGTGACCGCCTCTCTCCGGCCGACGCCGGCCTCACCGCGACGGCCGGCCGTCGTGCCCCGGGACTGCGCCGCGAGGAGCTCGCGCAGCTGGCCGGGCTCTCGGTCGATTACGTCCTGCGCCTGGAGCAGTCACGCGCGAAGAATCCCTCGGCCCAGGTCGTCGGCGCTCTCTCCCGGGCCCTTCAGCTCTCCCGGGCCGAGCGCGACCAGCTGCACCGAAGCGCCGGGCTCCTGCCGCCGCAGGACGGCACTGTCAGCACTCATGTGCCGCCGGGCATCCAGCGGCTCGCCGCGCGCCTGGGCGACGTTCCGATCGGGGTGTTCACCGCCGACTGGACCTTGGTGTGGTGGAACACCATGTGGAGCGCACTGCACGGCGACCCCTCCGTGCTCCCGACTGCCGAGCGCAACCTCGCGCGCGCCCTTTTCGGTAACGGCGCTGCTCGTGCCTCGCTGTTTCCCATCCAGTCCGAGCGCGGACAGGGCGCCTTCGAGGCGTCGATCGTCGCCGACCTCAAGGACGCCGCCTCCCGCTACCCCGCGGACGCCCGGCTCGATCGTCTCGTGCAGGAACTGTGGGCGGGATCCGACGCCTTCGCCCAGCACTGGGCCACGCGGACAGCCGCCGCTCAGCACACCACCGACCGCAAGACGATCCGGCATCCGCAGATCGGCGACATCCTGCTCGACTGCGACGTCCTGATCGTTCCGGGCGCGGACCTGCGCATGGTCACCTACACGGCAGCGGCCGGGAGCAGCGACGCGGGAAAGCTCGACCTCCTGCGCATCACAGGCGGCCGTACCGCCACCGCACCACGCCCCTGACACCCGGCCCCGGCTCCATCGCCGGCCGCCCTTCGGGGCGGCGGGCCGCCCGCAGTGCCTGGGGAGCGTCGGCAGCGGCGGCTCTGCATGGCCCGGTTGAGGAAGGCTTTGAGCCAGTGCGCCGGGCCGGGCGGTCGCGCGTCGAGTGAACAGGAACCAGGAACCCAGCTCACGCTCCGGTGGGCTGCTGCGGGAACGTGACGCCGGTCAGTTCCTCGGAGACCGTCCACAGGTGCCGGGCCGTCGCCGGGTCGCTGGCCGCCGGGGAGCGGCCGACCAGGGTCGGGGCGCCGCGCACCTCGCCGAAGCCGTCCGGGCCGACGTAGCTCGCGCCGGGGAGGTCCTGGACAGCGGCGTACAGGGTCGGCAGTGCGCCGGCCTTGTTGTCCTGGGCCACGACCCGCATGAAGGCGCGGCTCAGCGCACCGCCGTCGTGGCGCTGCAGGTTCGTGGCGGCCCAGCCGGGGTGCGCGGCCAGGGCGCGCACGGGCGAGGCGGTGGTCCGCGCGTATGTGGGCTTCTGTCTGGACAATGCCGTGCTGCTCGACCTGATGTACTCGATCAAGCACGACCCGCAGGCGTCCGCCGACCTGCTGGAGGCCACCGCGCGCTGGTCCGGGCTCATCGAGCGGCTGGTGGCGGAGGGGCAGCGTCAGGGGGAGGTGCGCGAGGGGCCCCTGGAGCGCATCTGCGTCCCGGTCTTCGCGACGCTTCACGGCTACGCCGACCTGGCCGCGACCGGCATGCTCGCTCCGGAGGCCGCGGAACACGGGCTGGACGGCGTGATCGCGTTCATCATGCGGGGCTGCGCGCCGGACGGGCGGGCCTGACCCGGCGTCCGGATCCTCCCCCGTTCAGTCCTGTGCTGCGGCCCGCGGTTCAGCATGTGTGCCAGTACGTCACGCTGCAGCGGCCGCATCCGCGCGTGCAGTTCACGCCCTTGCCGGTTGCCGGCGTACTCCTTGATTTGGCGCAGGCGGGATTTTTGTCGTCGGAGATCGTTTCCTGACGTGGGGTCGACCGGGAGGGCGGCGGGGATGCTCTTCTCGTGCTCCGCTGAACTGCACGAACTCTTACCTCACTTGGCCTTCGCGACTGTGGTCACGGTTGATGCCTCTGGTCGCGTGGTGGCCGCCGGGGCCCGGACTCGCGAGGGAGGGTGCGCGCGCTGCACGGCGGCGGCGTCCGTTGGCAGGCCTGGACGACGATCCGAACGACCCCGTCGTCGTCACCGGCTACAAGGCCACCCATGCCCGCAAACTCTCCATCAGCCAGAAGGGAGCCGACCGTGCACGCGCCGCCGGACGCGCCCCCGTCGAACGCGGCTTCGCCCGCCTGAGGAACTGGCGACACTCACCGCGTTCCGCACCGACCCCGCCCACGCCACCACTTCCTGCCGGCACTGATACGAACCTCGAAGTCAACCGCTGACAGACGATCTCCAGCGCAGACAGCCGCCCACGACCAGCACGAGTACCCCGGAAGACCGCCACGCCAGAACTCTGGCGGGCAACATCACAGGGGCGCCAGCCCACTGATATCCACGTGTGGCCGGAACTGTCCGGGCATGTCGAGTCATGCGTTCCGTGGTGTGTGCATGAGTGTGCCGAGTCGCTGTCATGCCGGGGACGAGGCCTCTACCGTGATACGGGACAGGTGGACGCCGACTTCGGCGAGGGACTGGATCTTGATCAGGTCGATGGCGTCGTTCGCGCCGTACTGCCGGTGGCCGGACGCATGGCGGTCGGGCTGGGGGAGCCCGACCTCACCGCCGAACAGGCCCCGATCAGGCTCGTCGAACAGCGCGAACTCACCCATATACTCAAGGGCAAACGCCTCGCCCCGGCCCGCCGCGCCGCCAGACCGTCAAGGACCGTCTCAGCCCACCGCGCCACCGACCTCCTGGCCGAATGGAACTCCCGCCCTCTTTCAGGCGCCGCCCACCAGCCATCGAGCGCGCCTCCCTCTTGCCGACTCGCGCGGGCCGGCTGCGCGAGGCGAAGGCCCGTCCCGCCGGGCTCCAGGGCAGGTACGGCGCGCTCGCCACCGTGACCGCGAACCTCGAACACGCGACTCCCACCCTCAGAAGGGAGGTTCGACCAGAAGGGAGGTTCGACGAGGGCGGCAAGATCACGCTCCGTCCCGCACCGGAGAGCTCCCGGACGAGACGGCGAGCACAATGTGACGGACGTCATACTGCAGGGTTCGAACTTCGATGCTCGCCATGCATCTCGTCGGTGTCGGTCACCGGACAGCTCGGGAACCCCACCCCTCCTCAGTTCTCCATCCCTGAAGAGGCGCCACTTCCGCACGACCACCCACGAACCTCGGGCACACGGCCCGAGGCTCACCGAGAAGAAGGAGTCAGCACATCGTGAGCACCATCCCGGAAGCACGGAACATCGTTCTCGTCCACGGCGGATTCGTCGACGGATCGGGCTGGAAGGGGGTCTACGACCTGCTGCGTGCGGACGGCTACACCGTGAGCGTCGTCCAGAACCCCACGCTCTCGCTCGAAGGCGACGTCGCCGCGACCCGCCTGATCCTCGATGCTCAGGACGGCCCGACCGTACTGGTCGGACACTCCTACGGCGGCGCCGTGATCTCGGAGGCGGGCAACCACGAGAAGGTGAGCGCGCTCGTGTACATCGCGGCGTTCGTGCCCGACAAGGGCGAGTCCGTGAACACGCTCATCGCCGACCCGCCGCCCGGAGCCCCCGTTCCCCCGATCCTGCCCCCGAACGGCGGATTCCTCTTCCTCGACCGGGAGAAGTTCGCGGCCTCCTTCGCCGGTGACCTGCCCGCCGACGAGGCGCGGTTCCTGGCCGACTCGCAGGTCCCCTGGGGCCTGGACGCCCTGGGCGGGGCGGTCAGCCGCCCCGCCTGGCGGACCAGGCCGAGCTTCTACCTGGTCGCCACCGACGACCGTATGATCCCGCCCCCGGCGCAGCGCGCCATGGCCGAGCGAGCCGGCGCGACGGTGACCGAGACCGGCGGCAGCCACGCCGTCTACGTGTCCAAGCCCGGCGAGGTCGCCGCCCTCATCAAGAAGGCCGCTTCGGGAGCCGGCGCATGAGGAACCTGCGCAAGCACCTGCGCGCCCTGCTCGCCACGGCCGCCGCGACCACCGCTGCGGCCGCTCTCCTGGTGTCCGCCGCCGCGGCCGATCCCGGCCCGCGGAGCGACGCGGCGAAGCCCGGCCCCAAGCCCACGGTCGTGCTGGTGCACGGGGGATTCGCCGACGCGTCCAACTGGAACGGCGTCATCACCGAACTGCAGAAGGAC
The DNA here is from genome assembly GCF_042873655.1 of Streptomyces sp. NPDC004609. Lineage (NCBI taxonomy): Bacteria > Bacillati > Actinomycetota > Actinomycetes > Kitasatosporales > Streptomycetaceae > Streptomyces > Streptomyces sp. NPDC004609. Next base: position 109,606 of record NZ_JBIALS010000027.1, read on the forward strand.
GGCTACACCGTAGCGGCACCGGCCAACCCCCTGCGCGGTCTGCCCACGGACGCCGCCTACATCGCGAGCTTCCTCACGTCGGTCAAGGGTCCGATCGTGCTCGTCGGCCACTCCTACGGCGGCGCTGTCATCACCAACGCCGCGGCGGGCAATCCCCGGGTCAAGGCGCTCGTGTACGTCGCCGCCTTCGTCCCCGACAAGGGCGAGGTCCTCGCGGAGCTGATCCAGAAGTACCCGGGCAGTGAGATCGAGGCCGCCCTCGCCCCCGTGCCCTACGACAACGGGGACGGGACCACCGGCGAGGACCTCTACCTCCGGCCCGACAGGTTCCACGACGTGTTCGCGGCCGACGTGCCGCGCAGGACCACGCGCGTGATGGCCGCGGGTCAACGGCCTTTCAGCACCAAGGCCTTCACCGACACGACCACGGCGGCCGCCTGGCGGACCATCCCGTCCTGGGGTGTCGTCGCCACGGGGGACAAGGCCATTCCACCCGCTCTTCAACGCTTCGAGTACCAGCGCGCCCACTCCCGTGTCGTCGAGGTGCGCGGTGCCTCGCACGCGGTGATGATCAGCCACCCGGGCGCCGTCACGGACCTGATCGAAGACGCGGCCCGCACCACCGCGAAGTAACGGTCCGCAGCCCATCCGCCCCGTGCGGACCCCGCGACTCCCGCGGGATCCGCACGGGGCCCGACAAGGAAAGCGGAATGACCGACGAGACGGCTCTTCCCCCGTATCTCCGGGGCCGCTTCGCCCCGGTACCCGACGAGCACGGTACGGCCGACCTCACCGTACGGGGATCTTTGCCGCCCGACCTGGACGGCCGCTATCTGCGCAACTGTCCCAACCCGCTGCCCGGCCAGGACAAGGGGCACTGGTTCACCGGTGCCGGCATGCTCCACGGCATCAGGCTGCGCCACGGCCGCGCCGAGTGGTACCACAACCGGTGGATCCGCACCCGCGAACTGGCCGGACATCCGCTCGTCCGCGCGGACTTCTCCGTCGACCTGGCCGCCACGCCCGCCAACACCCACGTGATCCGGCACGCCGACAAGGTGCTGGCCCTGTGCGAGGTGGGCCTTCCCTACTGGGTCTCCCCGTCGCTGGAGACCGTCGGACCGTACGACTTCGAGGGACGGCTCACCACCGCGATGACCGCTCACCCCAAGGAGGATCCGGTCACGGGCGAACTGCACCTGTTCGGCACCGGGTTCGCCCCGCCCTACCTCACCTACCACCGGGTGACCGCGGAGGGACTGCTGCTCGACAGCCGGCCGATCGAGGTGCCGGGCCCGACGATGATGCACGACTTCGCCATCACCGAACACCACATCGTGTTCATGGACCTGCCCGTCGTCTTCGACCCGGCACCGGCCGGGCGGGGCGGCATGCCCTACCGGTGGGACGAGGAGTACGGCGCACGGCTCGGAGTCATGTCCCGTACACCCGGCAGTGCCGAGGTGCGGTGGTACGACGTCGAACCCTGCTACGTCTTCCACGTAGGCAACGCCCATGAGGACGCGAACGGGCGCATCGTGCTCGACGCGGCGCGCTACGACCGCGCGGGCTTCCGGGGGATGTGGTCGGACATCGGCGGGTACGCAGAAGCCGGCGGCCCGGCCGGGCACACACGATCCGGCCGACCTCAAGGCCCTGTCCTGTACCGCTGGACCCTGGACCCGACGACAGGCCGCGTCACCGAGTCGGCCCTGGACGACCGCGCAGCCGAGTTCCCCACCCACAACGAGACCCTCACCGGGCGCCCGAACCGCTACCTGTACACCGTCTCCGGTGACGGCATCGCCAAGCACGACCTCGCGCGCCGCACCACTGACGTTCATGAGACACCCGGCAGCCGCTACGCCGGCGAGGCGGTCTTCGTACCGGCCGCGGACGGAACCGGCGAGGACGGGGGCTGGCTCCTGTCGCTCGTCTCGAACGACGACGGTCAGGCCGGGGAACTGCTCGTCCTCGACGCCGCGGACCTCCACGTCCAGGCAGTGGTGGAACTGCCCCACCCCGTCCCGGCCGGCTTCCACGGCAGCTGGCTGCCCGAGCCCGCCCACTGGCACTGAGAGACGCGCCGGCAGCGGCGTACACGCGGGGGCTGGTTGCGCCGTGGAGCCATGGTTCGGACGGCGACGGCCCGGCGCCGCCGACGCAGCGACGGTGGCCGGTCGCGGGCTCGGCCGGGGCATGCGGCGACCGAACGACGGGCCTTTCACGCTCACCAAATACCTAACAGTGTCAGAAGAATTTCACACTACTCAAGCCTCCCTCCCCTCGCTAGCGTGATCGAAGGCGACGGGGGGCGCGGCACCGCTCCCCGTGCCACGACCGGGCCCAGGTGCCTTCGACAGGCGAACCACATCCGCGCGCACCGCGCCGGGTTCCCTCTCGAACAGGGCTCCGATGTCCCCTCATCACTGCAGAGACCCAGGGAGCCGTCATCATGAAAGCCGCATTTCTGACGGATCGCCGTGTGCGACGGAGCGCATGGGCGATGTTCGCCGTTTCGGCGGTCGGTACAGCCCTGTACAGCGCCCCCGCCTATCTGACCGGTGACTCGTCACAGAGCCGGATTCCGATCAACCCGGACGTGGCCCTGCACTATCTCTCCATCGTCATCCACGCCCTCCCCGCGATCCTCCTGCTGCTGCTGGGACCCGTCCAGTTCGTCCCCGCGCTACGGAACAAGTACGGCAAGCTGCACCGGGTCGTCGGCCGCGTGTACATGGTCAGCATCCTGATCGCGTCCGCGGCGGCCCTCTTCGCGGCCACGTTCTCCGTGGACGGGATCTCCGTACAGGTCGCCTTCTATCTGCTGACGGCCGCCTGGCTCTACTCGCTGGTCCAGGCGTACCGGACGATCCGGCGAGGCCAGATCCAGCTGCACCGCATCTGGATGATCCGCAACTACGCGCTCTCCTTCGCGGCCGTGCTGCTGCGCCTCTTCCTGCTACTCGGGCTGGCGGCCCGGTCGCGGTACGACTGGCTGACCTTCGAGGACGTCTACACCACCTCGGTCTGGGCATCGATACTCGTCAGCGCCGGGGCCGCCGAATGGTTCATCGTCCACCGCACCCTCAAGCCCCTCGCCCGCAGCCGCCGCCGGCCCGGCGCCGTCTCCCCGGACAGGGCGACCACCGCCGCCGGGACGGGACGCGTACCCGCGTAGCGTCGGGTCGCTCCGACCTCGCACCGCTCCCGTCGCGGCCTCGTCAGCCCGTACCTCGTGGTCGGTGTGCCCGCCGGGCCGGTGTCGCCCGGCCCGCGTTCGTCCACCGCACCGGTCTCGGCGACCACGTGTACCGCGTACCGGACGCTCGCGGACATGACCACCGCCACCACCCGCAACGCCCGCTGCTTCCCGTCGCGTTGTACGGGCTTCAGCCGGACGGCATTGAGCTCCACTGTCGTCCGGGGGCAGCAGGACCTCGCTCACGGCGGTCCTGCTGCCCCCGGAACCCGAGGCCCGGGTGTCCGGAGCGTCCGGGCCCCCGGGGCGTCAACCCTGCGTGGAGGCAGGTGGCCCCTGGCGGCCCGTCACGGACGTTGAGTCGGGAGACGCGACCGGCGCGGTTGATCTGTACGTCGATACGCGTGCGTCACCGGCCAGGCATGACGACGAACAGCCCTTGGTCCGCAGTGGCGTTGACCTGGTCGTCCGGGTCGGCGTTGGACGATGTGTCCCGTATCCGTTGCTGTCCAGATCCTCGTCATGGTCGGGGATGGTGGTGCCCCAGGAGGCCGGGCCTTCGAACTCTCCATGCTCGGTGTTGATGCCGGTGTCCAGGACGTGGACGTCCACTCCCTCACCGTAGGAACGTCAGCCCCGGCCGCGACCCATCGGACACGGTTCATGCGGAAGGTCTACTCTGTGTGCACCGCCGAGCGGGAGAAGCGGGACTCATCTCCCGATCAGTGCACGGTTCGCGACATGTCGCCACGGAGGCGTTGAGACATGGTGCCCTTCAACTCGCCCACGGACGAGGACCTCACCCGCAGGGCCCAGGCCGGCGAGACCGGAGCCCTCGGTCTGCTGCTGGCCCGCCACCAGGCGCCGATGCGCGCGGTGGCGCTGAGCTTACTCGGCTACGGCCCCGATGCGGAGGACGCGGTCCAGGACGCCGCGCTGACCGCACTGCGGCGCATCGGCGACGTACGGGACCCGGCGGCCGTGGGAGCGTGGCTGCGGGCGGTGGTGCGCAACACCTCCCGTATGCGCCTGCGCGCCACACGGGAGACGCCCGGCCTGGACGGGCTCGATCACCTGCACCTGCGCGACCAGGACTCGTCGCAGCCGGGACAGCTCATCGAGCAGCACGCGATGCGTGACTGGATCTGGGGCGCGGTGGAGGAACTGCCGCCGCAGCTCCGGCTGGTGCTGATGCTGCGGCACTTCAGCGGTATCACCTCCTACCAGGAGATCGCCGACGCGTGCGTGGTACCGGTCGGGACGGTACGCAGTCGGCTCAACCAGGCCAGGGGGAAGATGGCCCAGGTGCTGCTGTCGACCGCCGCACAGGCGCACGACGACGCCTCCGTGCTCACCGAGGGGAGCAGGCAGGAGGCCGTGGCGACGTTGGAGGCGTGGGAGACCGGTGGCCTGCCCCGGGAGATCTCCGAGCTCTGGCCGAAGGAATCCGAAATGGTCGGGAGGCTCGGCCGGCCAGGAGAGCGTATCCACCCCGTCCCGGTCATGCGCCACTACCTGGAGGACGGGGTGCGCCAGCACCTGCGCCATGTGGTGGCCGGCCGGGACATCGGCATCTGGGAAATGGACATCACTCACGACGGCGCGGTCCACGTCTGCCCGCCGTCCCTCGCCTGGCTCATGTTCCGCCGCAACGGACGCGTCCAAAGCCTCCGGGTGGTCTTCCCGCGGCCGCCGCGGTCAGGGGAACCTCCCGCAGGCGGTACCACGGCTCGAAGTTCCGCCTGGTACTACAGCCGTAGATCAGGGCTGCGGCCTGCGGTGACGCTGGACGCAGGGCAGCCACCCGGTTTGCACGCGGCCTGTGATCTACCGTGAGTAGGGAGTGCCGGGGCGGCGCCCGGGCCTGGTGACGTAAGCAGGGCACCGTGCTGCACGCTTCAAGATCGGTCGGTATGTGCTGTTCGAGGAATCCGACGTGCGGCCTGGACCAGGGCGCACGGCCTACCTGCCGAGCCCTGCTGCACGGCGTCGCGAGGACGCTGACCGCCGGACGGGGTGGTGGCCGATGCACCGGGAGCCGGGTGCCGTCGCGGCGATGAGTCCGCCGGCGCCCACAGGTCTACCTCCCGACCGAGACAAGCAATCGGGAGTATGGCAATGGGCCTCATTCACATCGAGCTGTTCGCAACCCTCGACCTCGTCGGGCAGTCGCCCGGCGGCCCCGCCGAGGACCCGGTGGGGTTCCCGTTCGGCGGCTGGCAGGCGCCCCTGCTGGACGAGGTCGCCGGGGCGCAGGTCGGTGCCGCGTACGAGGGCACGGACGCCCTCCTGCTCGGTCGGCGGACCTATGACATCTTCGCCGACTACTGGCCGTACCAGGAGGGCGGTGAGGACAACGAGATCGCCACGCTCTTCAACAGCGTCCCGAAGTACGTGGCCTCCCGCGGCGGGCCCGACCTCTCGTGGGCCGGGTCGACGCAGCTCGGCCCGGATCTGGCCGGCGCGGTGCGCGAGATCCGTGACAGGCACGAGCACGTGAAGGTCGTCGGCAGCCTGAACCTGGTGCAGACTCTCCTGCGCGAGAAGCTCTTCGACCGTCTCGACCTCTGGGTGCACCCGATCGTGCTCGGCGTCGGGAAGAAGGTGTTCGACGGTGGAGCGGTGCCCACGAACATCACACTGCTCGAACCGCCGGTAGCCGGTCCGAAGGGCACCGTGTACCTGCGCTACGGGCTCGCCGATGGCACGCCGAGGACGGGGGACATGAGCGCCCCCGATCGCGGTGCCGGGCGCGACGGCTGAAGCCGCCCCGCGCCAGGTGGGTCCGTGTCTCGGCGGTGATTCCGCCAGGTCGGCATTCCGTCACGGCGTCGGCAGTTCGAGGCGACGGCACATGCCCAGGTCTCACCCGCTCCGGACGCTGGACGCAGGGGGACTCACCACTGTGATGGCACGCGAAATCCGCGCGCGCGGCGATGGGCTCCCACCGTACGGTCTGGTGATGGACGATCAGGACGGTTACTTCGGAGAGCGTGTTGCGGCGGCCTACGACGAGTCGTCAGGGGACATGTTCGAGCCGGGCGTCATCGACGCGACGGTCGACTTTCTGGCTGGCCTGACCGACGGTGGCCGGGCCCTTGAGCTGGGCATCGGGACGGGGCGCATCGCGCTGCCCCTGGCACGGCGCGGAGTCCAGGTCCACGGCATCGACTTGTCACGAGCGATGGTTGCCCGGTTGCGTGCCAAGCCGGGCGGTGACGCGATCGGCGTCACGATCGGTGATTTCGCGACGACGAGGGCGGACGGAACCTTCTCCGTCGCATACCTGCTCTTCAACACGATCACGAATCTGACGACGCAGGCGGAGCAGGTGGCCTGTTTCCGCAACGCCGCGGCTCACCTGGAACCCGGAGGGTGCTTCGTCATCGAGGTCCTGATCCCTGAGCTGCGAAGGCTCCCAGCCGGGCAGAACGTGGTGCCCTACCACGTGAGCCCGACGCGATGGGCCTTCGACATCTACGACGTCGCCACCCAGGCGACGAGTTCGAACTACATCGAGGTCGTCGACGGCCGTGGCGAGTACAGATCAATTCCTTTCCGCTATGTGTGGCCGTCGGAACTCGACCTGATGGCTCAGCTCGCCGGGCTGCGGCTGCGCGAGCGGTGGGACGGATGGACACGGGAAGCCTTCACAAGCGAGAGCCGTCAACATGTCTCGGTCTGGGAGAAACCCGCCGACTGACAACGAACCGGGCGCCCTCTCGCGTCCAAAGCCGAGAGCACCTACACCTACGACAACCTCGGCCGCCTCACCGGCGACCGGACCACCGACGCCGTCGACGGATCCGCCGGAACGTCCGAAGTCGCCTCCCTCTCCTACGGCTACGACCAGGCAGGCCGCCTGACCTCCTGGAACAACGGCATCAGCGTCACACCGTGCTTCGGTGCACGCGGCGCGCACCTCGGGGCGGACGGTGCGCCACATCAATCACGGTGGGCACTACACGGCTGTGATGCGCACTGAGCAGTGCGGGTATCTGCGCTTCGGCGCCGGCGAACTCGGCAGCGGCTTCGGGGTCGTCGGCCTCGACCGCCCGGAGGCAGGTGAAGGTATTGATCGCCGCGTGTGGGGGCACCGGGGTGAGCGGCGCGACGCCGCTCTGGGACATGGGGGCTCCTCGCGGGGCCGGTATCCGTGCCGGGTCCGTCGTCCGGGTGGGGTTGTGGGTATCCGGCACTGGCACCGGCGGTGGGTTCCCGATACCGGTATCCGGTACCCGTACGGGCAGTGGGACCTGTGGTGGGCTGTGGGTGTCCGGGTGGGTGGTTCCGTGTGCGGCCCGCATGTGGGGTCCGGGCCCTGGTGGTGCCGGGATCTGTCGCCTCACTGCCTGGGCTCTGGGGCTTTCTGGGGGTGCGGGCGGGTTGAGCTCGGCGCCCGCGCGAGTTGCTCACCTGACCGGCTCAGGGGATTGACGGGTGTCCTGTGTGCTGGTTGGGCTGTCCGCGTTTCGGAGTTGCGTTGCTTCATCCGCCGTGAGTCCGTGGGAGTCGTGCCATGTCAGTTCTCAGTGTCAGGAGGAGAGATGCGTACTGAGACGAGCAGCCCTGTGGGTGACAAGCTGTCCGTGGTCTACGCGGTCCGTGTCGTGGAGGGCGGCGAGCAGGGGTTCCGCGAGGTGTATGACCGCATACGGAAGTCCGTGGCGGGTGTCCCCGGGCACATCGTCGACCGGCTCGGTGAGCCGATCGACGATTCCCGGCAGTGGGTGATCACCAGTGAGTGGGAAACGCCCGAGCACTTCTTCGCCTGGCTGCGCGGAGACGACCACCGTGCACTGCTCGCGCCGCTGCGCGCCTGGGTCGATCAGACGCAGTCGCTGCGGTACCGGGTTGTGCAGGAGACCGTGGGGGCCCGGTCATGACCCGCGATGCCGGCCCTGTGGCCGTTCTCGGACTGGGCACCATGGGGAGCGGACTGGCCACCCGTCTGCTTGACCGGGGTGTGCGGGTTCGGGTGTGGAACCGCACGGCGGAGCGCGCGGAGCCGCTCGCCCGGGCCGGTGCGTTCACCGCCGTCAGTCCTGCCGATGCGGTCGAGGGGACGAGCGCCGCGATCTGCACCGTCGCCGACGGGGACGCGCTTGCCGCCGTTCTGCGCGGACCGGGCGGGATCCTCGCGCGGGGACCGTACCCCGGCTCGCTGGTGTGTGCGGGCACGGTCGCCCCCGAGGAGGTCGTCCGGCTGGCCGGGGACACCGGCTCCGTCCTGGACGTCGGGATGCTGGGCAACCGGGAACACGCCCGCACCGGTGAGCTGCGGTTGTTCGTCGGGGGAGAGGAGCGGGTCTTCACTGCCGGGCGCCCGCTGCTGGAACTGCTGGGAAAGGAGGTCGTCCATCTGGGCGCGCTGGGCTCCGGCATGCGGATGAAGCTGCTGCTGAATCTGCTGATGGGGATCGAGGTGCAGGCGCTGGCCGAGGCGGTGGAACTGGCCGCCGCCGCCGGCCTCGACCGCGAACTGGCCCTCACCACCATCGCGGGCAGCGGCTTCGCCTCACCCGTCATGGCGTTCAAGTCCAGGCGTCTGGCCGCCGGACGGTTCGACGAGCCCGACTTCCGGCTGCGGCTGATGGCCAAGGACCTGCTGCTCGCCGCCGACCAGGCCGAGGCGGCCGGACTGCGGCTGCCGCTCGCCGCTGCTGCCGCCGAGACCCATGTCCGCGCCACCCGCATGGGCCACGGTGACGAGGACTGTGTGGCGGTCAGCCACGCACTCACACCGAAAGCGGGAACCGGCCGTGATCATTGACATCCATGGGCATCTGTCCCCGCCGGAGGCGGCCAGGAACTTCCCCATGCCGCCCAGCCTGACCGATGCCGACGGCATGCTCGCGGCCCGCGCCCGGGCGGGGATCGACCTCACCATCATCGGCAGCCCGGTCGGGGCCGGTGCGATGGCGCGGATCCCGGGTGTCGACAACTACGCACAGCCCCGGGACCGGCTGCGGAAGTTCCACGCCTGGATGTCCGGTCTGATCGCCACCTTCCCGGACCAGTTGCGCGGATATGTGTACGCCAACCCGTTCGGTGACGACGACCATCTGGAGGGTGTCCGGGAGACCCTGGCGGACCCCGCCTTCGTGGGGCTGATCACCACCTCCAGCGTCCACGGCGAACTCCTGGGCTCACCGCGGGCCGACTCGTTCTTCGCTCTGGCCGCCGAGGCGGGGGTGCCGGTCCTGGTTCACGCCCCGGCCGAGCCGATCGGCACCGACCGGGTCGACCACCTCGGCTTCGTCGAGCAGATCGGCCGGTTCAGCGACATCTCCCTGAGTATGGCCATGATCGCGTTCGCCGGCTGGCTGGAGAAGTATCCCGCCCTGCGGCTGATCGGCTCCACGGGCGGGGGCGCGCTGGCACTGCTCCCGCAGCGTCTGCAGACCGCGGCGCGTCCCCGGCACTGGGGCGGCGCACCGGGCGCCCCGGCGGCGCGGCCGCCCGGTGCTCAGGGGGCCGGCGGCCGGCCGCCCGGTGCTGTCCGGCCGGCCGCCGGAGCGGCGGGGCCTCCGGCCGGGGGAGAGGTGATGCCGCCGTCCGCGGACCCCGCGGCGGCACTGCGGCGGATGTATGTCGACACCAGCACCTTCAGCCCGGCGCACCTGGGTCTGAACGCGGAGGTACTGGGGCCCGAACGGATGCTGTTCGGCACCGACTCACCGCCGCTGTCCGTGCCGCTGGAGGAACTCATGAGCATGATCGAGAAGCTGCCCGTCGACAAGGCGGCCCAGCAGCTCATCCTCGGCGGCAACGCCGAGGCCGTCTTCGATCTGAGGAGCCGTCCGTGACCACCGTGAACGACCCCGTCGCCGAGGTCTCGCGCTGCACCCCCGAGTTCCGCCGGAACCCCTACCCGGTGTACGAACACCTCCGGGACACGGCGCCCGTCTGCCCGATGCGCCCGCCGCACGGCATCGACACGTATCTGATCACGCGGTACGAGGACGCTCGGGCCGCGCTGACCGACCCGCGGCTGAGCAAGGACATGTACGGGGCCCTGGAGGCCTACCGGAGGATCTTCGGCGACTCGTCGGTGGCCCTGGACGACCATATGCTCAACGCCGACCCGCCCAAGCACACCCGGCTGCGGAAGCTGGTCGGCTCGACGTTCACCCCCCGCCGGGTGGAGTCGCTGCGGCCGCATATCGAGGAGGTCGTGAGGTCACTGCTCGACGACTGCCCGACCCGCGAGCCCGTCGATCTGCTGCCCGCCTTCGCGTTCCCCCTGCCGATCATCGTGATCTGCGAACTGCTCGGCGTACCGCTCAAGGACCGGGCGGATGTGCAGACCTGGTCCACGACGGTGGCCCACACCGGCTTCGGCAAGGAGGCCAAGCAGGCGCACCAGCGGGCGGAGGAGAGCCTGCACGCGTACTTCACGGAGCTTCTCGCCCGTAAGCGGGGCCGTCCCGGCGACGATCTGCTCAGCGCCCTCACCGAGGCCCGGGACGAGGAGGGCCCGCTCACCGAACACCAGTTGGTGTCCACGGCGTTCCTGCTGATGTTCGCCGGTCACAAGACGGCCGCGTATCTGATCGGCAACTCCGTCCACCAACTCCTCACCCACCCGGATCAGCTGCGCGCGGTGAAGGAGAACCCGGAGCTGATCGGGCAGGCGGTGGAGGAAATGCTGCGCTACGACGGCTCGGTGGAGAGCGCGACCTTCCGCTACGCCAACGAGGACCTGGAGATCGCCGGGACACGGATCCCGAAGGGCGCTCTGGTCCAGATCGCGCTGAACTCCGCCAACCGTGACCCGCTGAGGTTCGACGAGCCGGACGTGCTGGATGTGACGCGGCCGTCGAACACCCAGAGTGCGCACCTCGGGTTCGGACACGGGACGCACTACTGCCTGGGGGCCCCACTGGCCCGCCTGGAGACACAGCTCGCCCTCACCGGGCTGTTCGGCCGGTTCCCGGGGGTGGCCCTGGCCGACCCCGCCCGGGAGGCGGCCTGGCTGGAGGTACCGTTCCCGGCCTTCCGCGGTCTGACGGAGCTGCCGGTCGTCCTCGGCCCCGCCGGGCGATGACGGGGGTTCTGGCCCGCGCCTGCCTGCCGGGGGCTACGGCGTCGTAGCCCCCGGCAGGCACCGTGGAGTCGTCCCACAGGCAGGGCGCGCTCCACGGTCGCACGGGGGTCGGCGACCCCGACGACGAGGCGGGCGTACGGCTCGCCGGTCGGTTCCACGACCACGGTCTTCCCCGGGGTCGTGGACGGCCCAGAAGATCCTCTCCTGGCGCGGGTGGAGGAGGAAGAGCCGGACTCGTCCGGAGAGGGGCAGTACGTCAGGCCTTGCCGTCGGGAGATGGTGCCCCGCTCACCCGGGCGCCGCCCGGCGGGCCCTGCGCAGCATCAGCTGCACTGGGCTGTCGTAGCGCAGGAGTTCCTCGACGGCGGCGGGGATCAGGTCTGTTCGGTTGCGCAGTTGGTCGGCGGCCTGCGGGTGGCTCAGGAGGGCGAGGGCGGCGTTGCCGATGAAGTGGGTGGTGGTCTCATGGCCGGCGATCAGGAGCAGGGCGCAGTTGGCGAGGAGTTCATCGAAGTCCTGGTCGGGGTTCTCGGTCCCGGTGGCCAGCAGTGCGCGCGGGGTGTGGGGCGCGGGCGGGCCGTCCTTGCGGGTGAGGAGTTCCCGGAGATAGGCGAGCATCTGCGCCATGCTCTGCGAGGCGGCCCGGCTGTCGTCGGCGTCGAGCCGGGAACTGCCGATGGCCGTGGCGATGGGGTCGGACCAGGAGGACAGAACGTGCCGGTCCTCTTCCGGGACGCCCAGGAGGTCGCAGATGACAGCCAGGGGCACGGGGCGGGCAAGGTCCGCGACGATGTCCAGCCGACCGGTCGGTGCTGCGCGGGTGATGATCTGATCGACCGCATCGAAGATCCGGTCGCGTAGCGTTGCCACGGCCCGGGGTGTGAAGGCCCTGCTGAGCAGGGAGCGTAACCGGGCGTGGTCAGGGGCGTCACTGTAGAGCATCTGCCGGCTCAGGACCCGGGCCAGCGGCCGTAGTTCCTCGGAGACCGCCTCGATGTCCGGATAGCGTACCGAGGAGAAGCGTGGATCACTTGCCGTGCTGCTGACCACGCCATGACCGGTTGCGACCCAGGCGTCCAGACGGCGGTCCCAGTAGAGGTCGTCGGCGCTTCGAAGGTCCCGGTAGAAGTCGTAGAGGCGGTTCTGGTTCTGGGGCCTGATCTTGGCGTTTATCCTCGGCGGGTTTGGTGTTCCTTGGTCGACTCGGCGCGTTTGACTGTCTTGCCGACGTCGTGGCGTGTGGCCCGGTGCTTGTTTTTCGAGCCGGGAGGTCGTCCAGGGCCGGGGCGGGTCGGTTTTGGTGCGGCCGCTGGAGAACGGGAGGCTGTCGCACGACTCCCCCTCGGTGAAGGTCAAGAGT
>NZ_JBIALS010000028.1:0-112496 GCF_042873655.1 Streptomyces sp. NPDC004609
CCTCGTACTGGACGTACTTGGGTGATTCCGACAACGCAGCGAGTGTGCGTGCTGGGCGTCGCAGGCCAGGCGGGACTTTCGATACACGCCCTAGCCCCGGCTCAGGAACGCCAGCGCATCCCGGCCGAGGGGCGGTACGAGCCCTTCGGCCGCGGCGCGCGTGAGCAGGCCGCGCACCGCCGCGTAACCGTCGGCCCCGAGGTCGGCGGTGAACTCATTGACGTACAGGCCGATATGCCGGTCGGCGACGGCCGGATCCATCTCCTGGGCGTGTTCCCGGACATACGGGCGTGATGCCTCCGGATCGTCCCAGGCCATCCGTACGGACACCCGGATCGACTCCGCCAGCAGCCCCAGCGTCTCCTCGCCCAGCGAGCGCTTCGCGATGATCGCGCCGAGCGGGATCGGGAGCCCCGTCGTGGACTCCCAGTGCTCGCCCATGTCGGCGAGACAGTGCAGCCCGTAGTCCTGATACGTGAACCGCGCCTCGTGGATGACGAGTCCCGCGTCGACCTTCCCGTCCCGTACGGCGGGCATGATCTCGTGGAACGGCATCACCACCACCTCGCCGACCCCGCCGGGGACCCGGTCCGCGGCCCACAGCCGGAACAGCAGATACGCCGTCGAGCGCTCGCCCGGCACCGCGACCGTTCTCCCGGCCAGGTCGATGCCCTCCTCGCGGGACAGCACGAGCGGACCGCAGCCACGGCCGAGCGCGCCCCCGCAGGGCAGCAGGGCGTACTCGTCGAGGACCCACGGCAGCACCGCGTACGACACCTTCAGGATGTCGCCCTCGCCGCGCTCGGCCATGCCGTTGGTGATGTCGATGTCCGCGAACGTGACCTCGATGGGGGGTGCGCCCGGCACCCGGCCGTGCGCCCACGCGTCGAACACGAAGGTGTCGTTCGGGCAGGGTGAGTACGCGATGTCGTACGCGGTCCGGCGGGTCACGGCGACTCCTCCTCGAAGAGCGGGCCGAGCTGCTGGAAGGCGTGGGCCAGCGCCTCCAGGGCGTCCTTGATCCGCCAGGCCGCCCTGTCGCGCGGGCCCACGGGGTTGGAGACCGCCCGGATCTCCAGCACGGGCACACCGTGCGCGACCGCCGCCTCCGCGACCCCGAAGCCCTCCATCGCCTCGGCTCCGGCGCCCGGGTGACGCTCCGCCAGCTCCGCCGCACGCGCGGCCGAGCCGGTGACCGTCGAGACCGTGAGGACGGGCGCGAGCAGCGCGCCCGTCGCCCCGGCGGCACGCGAGGCGAGGGCGGCGGGCGGAAGGTGGCGCGTCCGGCCGAAGCCGAGTTCGTCGACGGGAACGTAACCCTCGGGCGTGTCGGCCCCCAGATCGGCGGCGACGATCACCTCGGCGACCACGAGCGAGCCGACGGGCGCGCGCGAGCCGAAGCCCCCGCCGATTCCGGCGGAGACGACGAGCCCGTACGGGGCACGGGCCAGCGCGGCGGCGGTCCCGGCGGCCGCCGCGGCCGGCCCGACCCCCGCGACGAGGATGTCGACGGCGGGGGAGTGATGACGGGTGAGGCGATAGGGCAGCGGGGGCGGCGAGGCGTTCCCGGCAGCGGGGTCGTCGGCGCTGGGCGCGGGAGCCGTGACGGGTCCGGCGGCGGGGCCGGGCGCGCGGGCCGCGGCGAGACCCGCGGCGACGGAGTCCGCCTCCGCCGCCACCGCGGTCACCACCAGGACGCGCACCGCTCCTCCTCCGCTGCCGGACCGGGTCAGGAGGTCTTCTCCAGTGTGAACTGCCAGACGCCGGTGATCTTGTTGTTCTTCGCCTCGACGATGCTGATGTACGCCTTGGTGGACGCCTTGCCGGTCTGCGAGGCGAAGAAGGCGCTGGCGGGGACGGTCCGGTACGTCTTCTTGAACGGCTCCTGCTCGGCCTGCTGGCCGTCGATGAACAGGGTCCAGCCGTTGTCCGCGATCTCCGGGTCGACACCGAAGCGGACCCGGTCGTCGGCGGAGACCTTGATGGTCTTGCCGCGCTTGTTCAGGCAGTCCTGCTGGTCCGCCTCCTTGATCGCCTTGCCGTCGTTGTAGCAGGCGGCCTCGGAGCTGACGGAGTTCGTCCCGACCGTCACGGTCGCGAGCGGCGTCGGCTTTTCGCAGGCGGAGAGGACGAGGAGCCCGGCGGAGACGGCACCGATGGTGGCAGCGGCCCGGCGGCGCTTGCCGGAGAAGAACGCAACGGTCATAGGCGGAAGGCTATAGGTCTGCCCGGCCCTGTCCACGCGGGGGTCCGTCCCCGGGCGTGTGCGCGCGGCTCCGGGCCGTGTTCCCCCGACCCCGCGCGCGGCTCCCGGCACACGCGCCCCTCATGCCGGGTGCCCCGAGCCGTTCGAGCCCGTCCGGCGTTCGAGGACAAAAGAGCGGGACAGCCCTTAGGGCGTGTATCGAAAGTAGCGCCGTCCGCCCGGAGGGCGGGGCCTGCGGCGTCCGGTGCGTGCAATCGCAAGGCGGAGGGTCGCCCTCGTACTGGACGTACTTGGGTGATTCCGACAACGCAGCGAGTGTGCGTGCTGGGCGTCGCAGGCCAGGCGGGACTTTCGATACACGCCCTAGGCCACCCGGGGCCTCGCACGGCTCCCCGCACGCGCGCCGCGCAGGAGGCCACGGACCGACGCCGCCGCCCCCGCGCCCACGATCCCCGCCGCCACGGACATGCCGAGGACACCGTTCAGCGGGATCACGATGCCGATCGCACCGCCGACCACCCAGGCCATCTGGAGCAGCGTCTCCGAGCGCGCGAAGGCGGACGTACGCACCTCCTCCGGCACATCGCGCTGGATCAGCGCGTCCAGGGACAGCTTCGCCAGCGCCTGGCACAGCCCCGCCGTCGCGGCGAGCACCGCCACCATCCCGGCGCCGAAGAACACCGCCGCGAGCACCGCCGCCGTCAGCACCAAGCCCAGCACCGTCGCGATGATCGTCTCGGGCCCGCGGGCCTTCAGCCACGCGCCCACCGCCGTGCCGAGCGCGTTGCCCGTGCCCGCCGCGACCCCCGCTATCCCCAGCGACACCGCCGCGCTCTGCCCCGCCAGCGGATGCTCCCGCAGCAGGAACGCCAGGAAGAAGATCAGAAACCCGGACAGGCCGCGGAACGCCGCGTTCGCCTGGAGGCCGTGCAGCACCGACGGCCCGACCGTCCGCAGACTCGGCCGCCTCGCCCCGTGGGTGAGGATGTGCGCCGTGCGCTCGCCCTTGGCCGAGTCCACCTTGTGCGGCAGCCGCAGGGCCCAGTACGTACCGAGGAGAAACAGCGCGCACGCCCCGTACAGCGTCCACTCCGGCCCGATCCTGTGCAGCCCCGCCCCGATCGGCGCCGCGATCCCCGTCGCCAGCAGGCCCGCGAGCGTCACCCGGGAGTTCGCCTTCACCAGCGAGAACTTCGGTGGCAGCAGCCGGGGCACGACGGCGCTGCGCACCACCCCGTACGCCTTGGACGCGACCAGCACCCCGAGCGCCGCCGGATACAGCTCCAGCGACCCCGTCACCACCGCCCCGGACATCGTCAGCGCGAGCACCGCCCGGGTGAGCATCGCCCCCGCCATCGCCGCGCGGCGGCCGTGCGGAAGCCGGTCCAGAAGCGGCCCGATCACCGGTGCCAGCAGCGCGAACGGCGCCAGCGTGATCGCGAGGTAGAGCGTGACCCGTCCCCGGGCCTCGTCCGTCGGTACGGAGAAGAACACCGTGGACGCCAGCGCCACGGTGATCATGACATCCCCCGCGCCGTTCACGGCGTGCAGCTCGATCAGCCTTCCGAGCCCCGACTCACCCGCGCCGTGCGCGTGGGTCGCCTTCCGGATACCGCGCGCCGTGCCCGTGAACGGCAGATGCAGGGCACGCGCGATCCGCCGGCCCGCTCTGCCGAGCGACCCGGGCCCGTCGGAGGAACTGACTCCTGCCACCTCGCCATAGTGCCCCAAGCCCCGTCGCGGCGAGGGACGATGCGGGGTTGTTAGCTCCTCGTTGGGGCGCGCAGGTGGGCGGGGCGCTGAGGAAGAGGTAGCGTGCGTAGCGCGCCACCGGCGATGTTCCCGGCCGCGCGCCTCTTCGGCATCCCGCAGAATGGATGACGTATAGGTGTGCCCGGGACGGATTGGTCCGGGCGTGGACGTCGATGCGGCCCCCCGGTCCGCTCCGCCTGCTGCCCGTATCTCACGCAACGGCGGGCGCACCCGTGAGACGGCGTAGGAGAGAAGCGAGACCTGTGAGTGCTGCGACGACGCGAAGCCGTACCCCTGACCGTCTGTGCGCCGAGGCGGTAGACCTCGCCCGGGCGGCGGCCGAGGAGGCCGCGGCCCCGGGGGTGGTCGGCGAGCATGTGTCCCTCGTCTCGGAGGGAGACCGCGTCGTCACGCACTTCTTCGAGTGCAAGGAGCCCGGCTACCGCGGCTGGCGGTGGGCCGTGACGGTCGCGCGGGCCTCCCGCGCCAAGATCGTGACCCTTGACGAAACCGTCCTGCTGCCCGGCCAGGACGCCCTCCTCGCGCCCGAGTGGGTGCCCTGGAGCGAACGGCTGCGGCCCGGCGACATGGGCCCCGGCGATCTGCTGCCGACGGAGGCCGACGACCTTCGCCTGGAGCCCGGCTACTTCGGCGAGGACGCGCCCCCGCCGAACTCCGTGGTCGCCGAGACCTCCCACGACCTCGCCGAACGCGTCGAGGCGGAGGACGCGGAGCTGACCGACCGGCGGCCCGCGGACACGGTCATGAACGGCCGTGGCCGGATCGCGTCCCTCGCCGAGGAACTCGGCATGCGCCGGGCGCGGATCCTGTCCCGCTACGGGCTCCATACCGCCGCCGACCGCTGGGACGAGTCCTTCGGCGCGAAGACACCCATGGCGCAGGCCGCGCCCGCGTCCTGTGCGACCTGCGGGTTCCTGGTGCCGATCGCGGGGTCCCTGCGGCAGGCGTTCGGGATCTGCGCGAACGAGTTCTCGCCCGCGGACGGGCGTGTGGTCTCCCTGTCGTACGGGTGCGGGGGCCACTCCGAGGCGGCGGTCATGCCGAGGACGCCGCAGCCTGCCCCGCCGGTGCTGGACTCGGTGGGCGCGGATGTGTTCCCGCTTCACCCCAAGCGGGACGAGGGTTCCGTCGCCGTCCCCTCGGAACCCGCGCCGGACGACGACCTCGGCCACTCCTAGGGCGTGTATCGAAAGTCCCGCCTGGCCTGCGACGCCCAGCACGCACACTCGCTGCGTTGTCGGAATCACCCAAGTACGTCCAGTACGAGGGCGACCCTCCGCCTTGCGATTGCACGCACCGGACGCCGCAGGCCCCGCCCTCCGGGCGGATGGCGCTACTTTCGATACACGCCCTAGCCACCCCCGGGGACTCCGCCCCCGGACCCCCGCGCCTCAATCGCCGGCGGGGCTGTCTTCTGGGCGCCCCCACCCCGGAACCGAGCAACCTGCCCCCGCCCGGCGCACGGGGCCGGCCCCCTGAGCCTCGCCCGGCGTGTGAGGGCGAGCCCTCCAGCCCGTCCGGTGTTCGAGGACGGTGGGCGGGCCCGGGTCGGTCCGGTTTCCGGGGCCGGGGCGGACCCCGCCCGCTTCAGCGTGTGAGGGCGAGCCTTCCAGCCCGTCCGGTGTTCGAGGACGGTGGGCGAGCCCGGGTCGGTCCGGTTTCCGGGGCCCGGGCGGACCCCGCCCGCTTCGGCGTGTGAGGGCGAGCCCTCCAGCCCGTCCGGCGATTGAGGACGAAAAGGGGTGCCCGGGGTCGCCCACGGTCTGGGGAGCGGGGACCAAACCAGCCCGTCCGGCGTTTGAGGACGGAGGATGAGGTCAGGACGGTTCACGGGACCGCCGCGACCCGCATCGTACGGAGCCCGTCCGGCGCCTGAGGACAGAGCGCGAGGACCAGGGCGACGGCCGAAACCCCCGCCCCCGCGATACCTTCACCCGCACAAGGCACAGCACACCGCAGAGAGTGGAGCGACACCGTGAGCGTCAGGACCACCGGAGAGGCGGACCCGTTCGGGACCGCCCGGTTGCGGCGTGGGGTGCTCGACGCGTGGGCGGCCAGCCCCGCCCGCTTCCGCGAGGACGCCAACGCCGAGGAGGACCTCGTACTCGGCGGCTACCGCGACCGCCTCATCGTCGAGCTGGCCCAGAACGCCGCCGACGCCGCCGCCCGCGCCGGTGTCCCCGGCCGCCTCCGGCTCACCCTGCGGGAGAACACCCTCGCCGCCGCGAACACCGGCGCCCCCCTCGACGCCGCCGGTGCCGAGTCCCTCAGCACCCTGCGCGCCTCCGCGAAGAGGGACTCCCCGGACAGCAGCGTCGGCCGCTTCGGCGTCGGGTTCGCCGCCGTGCTCGCCGTCAGCGACGAACCCGCCCTCGTCGGCCGCCACGGAGGCGTCCGCTGGTCCCTCGCCGAGGCCCGCGATCTGGCCGTGGACGCCGCCGCGGACAGCCCCGGCCTCGGCGACGAGCTGCGCCGCCGGGACGGCCACGTACCGCTGCTGCGCCTGCCGCTGCCCGCCGAGGGCACCGCACCCGAGGGATACGACACCGTCGTCGTCCTCCCGCTCCGCGACGGCGCGGCCGTCGACCTCGTCGAACGCCTCCTCACCTCCGTCGACGACGCCCTGCTCCTCACCCTCCCCGGCCTCTCCGAGATCGTCGTCGAGACCCCCGAGGGCGTACGGACACTGGAGCGCTCCGCCCAGGGCCCGTACGTCCACATCCGGGACAGCGCCCACGGCGACCGCCGCTGGCGGACCGTCGGCCACAGCGGTTCCCTCGACCCGGGTCTGCTGGCGGACCGCCCGATCGAGGAGCGGCTGCGGCCCTACTGGGCGGTCACCTGGGCCGTGCCCGTGGACGAGGACGGCGCGCCCGCCCGCCCCCGTACCGCGCCCGTCGTCCACGCGCCGACACCCACCGACGAACCCCTCGGCGTCCCCGCGCTGCTGATCGCGTCCCTGCCGCTGGACACCACCCGCCGCCACCCCGCCCCCGGTCCGCTGACCGACTTCCTGGTCCGGCGGGCGGCACAGGCGTACGCCGAACTCCTCGGCGACTGGCGGCCCGTGTCCACCGGCACGATCGACCTGGTGCCCGGCCCCCTCGGCAAGGGCGAGCTGGACGGCGCCCTGCGCGCGGAGATCCTCCGGCTGCTGCCCCGGACCGCGTTCCTGGCGCCCGCCGCCCCCCGCACCGCGGACGGCGAGGACACCGGCCTCCCGGACCGCGAGGACACCGGCCTCCCGGACCACGAGCCGGCCCACGCTCTGCGCCCGATCGAGGCCGAGGTCCTGGAGGGCGCGGGCCACGACACCGTCCGGGTGCTCGCCGAGGTGCTGCCGAGCCTGCTGCCCGCCGGGCTGGAGCGCCGTGCCGAACTGCGGACGCTCGGGGTCGCCCGCGTTCCGCTGACCGAGGCGGTCGACCGCCTCGCGGGACTGGAACGCGACCCGTCCTGGTGGTGGCGCCTCTACGACAGCCTCGCCGGCATCGACCCGGACCGTCTCTCCGGCCTCCCCGTGCCGCTGGCCGACGACCGTACGGCCATCGGCCCCCGCCAGACCCTCCTCCCGCTTCCCGACACCTCGCCCCATCTGACCCGCCTCGGACTCAAGGTCGTCCACCCGGACGCCGCGCACCCCCTGCTGGAGAAGCTGGGCGCCCTGCCCGCGACCCCCCGGGCCGTGCTGACCACCCCGCAGGTCCGGGAGGCCGTCGCCGGATCGCTCGACGCCGGCGAGATCTGGGACGAGGACGAGACCGCGCTCGACGCCGGTGAACTCGCCGACATCGTTCTCGGTCTCGTCCGGGACGCCGAGCTCGAACCCGGCGACGAGCCCTGGCTGGGCGCGCTCGCCCTGCCCGACGAGGACGGCGAGACGACCCCGGCGGGCGAACTCGTCCTGCCCGGAAGCCCCTTCGCCCTGGTCATGCGCGAGGACGAGCTGGCGTTCTGCGACGGCGACCTGGCCGCCCGCTGGGGCGAGCAGCCGCTCGCCGCGTGCGGGGTCCTCGCCGACTTCACCCTCGTACGCGCCACGGACGTCGTCCTCGACCCCGACGAGCTGGAACCGCGCGACGGCGACTTCGCCGAGCCCGACGACCCCGGGCTGCTCGACGCGGTCGACGTGTGGTGCGAGGACGTCCTCGACCGGCTCCCCGAGACGCCCGTACCGCCGGTCGCGACCGAGATCGTCGCCGTACGCGATCTGGATCTCGTCGACGACGCCTGCTGGCCGCAGGCGCTCGCGCTCCTCGCGCGGCAGCCGCTGCGGGACGCGCTCACCCAGCCCGTGCGGATCCTGCTGCCGGACGGCACCGCCGAGACGGTACGGCCGTACACGGCGTGGTGGCTGCGCGATCACCCGGTGCTGGACGGCCGGCGCCCCGCCGGGCTGCGGGCCGCGGGCGGCGATCCGCTGCTGGACGGGCTGTACGAGTCCGTGGACGCGACCGGCTTCGGCGACGAAGCGGTCCTGCGGGCCCTCGGGGTACGGACCTCGGCCGCGGCCCTCCTCGACGAGCCCGGCGGCGGGGCCGAACTGCTGGGCCGCCTCGCCGACCCGGACCGCCCGGTGCGGACCGCGCAGCTCCACGGCCTCTACACGGCGCTCGCCGAACTCGACCCGGATCAGGTGACCCTGCCCGACGAGCTGCGGGCGGTCGTGGACGGCGAGGTGCGCGTCGTCGACGCGTCCGAGGCGCTGGTGGCGGACGCCCCCGATCTGATCCCGCTCACCGGGGGCCTTCCGCTGCTCCCCGTGAGCCCGGAACGCGCCGCGGATCTCGCCGAGCTGCTCCAGGTGCGCCGCCTGAGCCGGGCCCTGACCGCGGAGGTCACCTCGGAGGGCGAGGAGCACCGGGTGCCCGAGTCCGTCCGGGTCCTCCTCGGGGCCGGGACCCCCGAGTCGTACGTCGAGCACGACGAGCTGGTCGTGGGCGGCGCCGAACTCGCGTGGCGCCGCACCCCCGACGGGGTCGTCCACGCCTCCACGGTGGAGGGCGTCGCGGCGGGCCTGGCCTGGGCGGCCGGGCAGTGGCCGCGCCGCTTCGAGGTGGCGGCCCTTCTGGAGGACCCGTCCCGCACGGACGAGCTGGCCCGGGACCGCTGGTTCGACCCGCTGTCCCCCTGACCACGCATGGCCGCGCGGGCGGGCCGGCCCGGCACGCCCGTCCCGCGGCCGTGCGCCACCTCACCCACCGTCCTCAACCTCCGTCCTCAACCGCCGGACGGGCTGGTTCGCCCGGGCTGCTCGCTCCCTCGGCCGCGTCCGGGGCCCGGGATTTGTCGTGCGGGGCCTCCCGGGCCGACCGGGTTCCCTCGGCCGGGCCCGGGTCCCCGTTCCCCGGGGCTGAGGACCGGGGAACGGGATGTCAGGCGGGGAAGCGCCGGTCCACCCAGCGCCACACCAGTTCCAGCAGCGCCGCTCCCGCCGCCGCGATCGCCACCGCCGTCCACGGCATCGTCGTGCCGACCAGCTTCAGCGCGAAGAAGTCCTGGAGCCACGGCACGACCAGGACGATCAGGAACCCCGTGCCCATCGCCGCCACCAGACCGATGCGCCACCAGGTGTAGGGGCGGGCGATGATCGCGAGGACCCACATGGAGACGAGGAACAGCGTCAGCGTGGCCGCGCTGGTCTCGGCCTCCAGCGAGCCGGGGCCGCTGTAGTGGGAGCGGGCCAGGAGGTACGTACAGAAGGTGGCCGCCGCCGCGATGATGCCGCCCGGGATCGCGTAGCGCATCACCCGGCGGACGAAGTGCGGCTTGGCCCGCTCCTTGTTGGGGGCGAGCGCCAGGAAGAACGCGGGGACGCCGATCGTGAGCGTCGACAGCAGCGTCAGATGCCGGGGCAGGAACGGGTACTCGACCTGGCTGCACACCACCAGGATCGCCAGCAGCACCGAGTACACCGTCTTCGTGAGGAAGAGCGTGGCGACGCGGGTGATGTTGCCGATGACCCGGCGGCCCTCCGCCACCACCGACGGCAGCGTGGAGAAGCTGTTGTTGAGCAGCACGATCTGGGCGACGGCCCGGGTCGCCTCGGAGCCCGAGCCCATGGACACGCCGATGTCGGCGTCCTTGAGGGCGAGAACGTCGTTGACGCCGTCGCCCGTCATCGCGACCGTGTGGCCGCGTGACTGGAGGGCGCCGACCATGTCCCGCTTCTGCTGCGGGGTGACCCGGCCGAAGACCGCGCCCTCGTCCAGTGCCTGCGCCATATCCTCCCGCTCGGCGGGCAGGGTGCGCGCGTCGACCGTGTTCTCGGCGCCCGGCAGGCCGAGCTTGCCCGCGACCGCGCCGACGGACACCGCGTTGTCGCCGGAGATGACCTTCGCGGCGACGTCCTGGTCGGCGAAGTAGGCCAGGGTCTCGGAGGCGTCGGGCCGCAGCCGCTGCTCCAGGACGACCAGGGCGGTCGCCTCGGTGTCCCCGGGAGTCTCCAGGGTGCCGGAGGCGCGGGCGAGGAGGAGGACCCGCAGGCCCTGCTCGTTGAGGTGCTCGATCTCGGTGAGTGCCGGGTCGTCGGCGGGCAGCAGGACGTCGGGCGCGCCCAGCAGCCAGGTGGAGGTCCCGGAGTCCCCCTCGTCGAAGCGGGCGCCGCTGTACTTGCGGGCGGAGGAGAAGGGCAGCGCGTCGGTGCACCGCCAGCCCTCCCCGTCGGGGTAGGCGTCGATGATGGCCTGGAGGGAGGCGTTGGGGCGGGGGTCGGACGTGCCGATCGCGCCCAGCACCTTGCGTACGTAACCGTCGTCCGCGCCGTTGAGGGACCGCACCTCGGTGACGTCCATGCCGCCCTCGGTGAGCGTGCCCGTCTTGTCCAGGCAGACGACGTCGACCCGGGCGAGGCCCTCGATGGCGGGCAGCTCCTGTACGAGGCACTGCTTGCGGCCGAGCCGGATGACGCCGATCGCGAAGGCGACCGAGGTCAGCAGCACCAGGCCCTCGGGGATCATCGGCACGATCCCGCCGACGGTCCGGGCGACCGAGTCCTTGAAGTTGTTGTCCTTGACGACGAGCTGGCTGATGATCAGCCCGGTCGCGGTGGGGACCATCATCCAGGTCACGTACTTGAGGATGGTGCTGATACCGCTGCGCAGCTCGGAGTGGACGAGCGTGAAGCGGGACGCCTCCTCGGCGAGCTGTGCGGCGTACGCCTCGCGTCCGACCTTGGTCGCGGTGAACGCGCCGCCGCCCGCGACCACGAAGCTGCCCGACATCACCTGGTCGCCGGGCTGTTTGACGACGGGGTCGGCCTCGCCGGTGAGCAGGGACTCGTCGATCTCCAGGCTGTCGGCCTCGGCGACGACCCCGTCGACGACGACCTTGTCCCCGGGGCCGAGTTCCACGAGGTCGCCGAGGACGATCTCGGAGGTGGAGATCTCGGCGGCCCTGCCGTCGCGCCGGACGGTCGGTTTGGCCTCGCCGATGACCGCGAGTCCGTCGAGGGTCTTCTTGGCGCGCAGCTCCTGGATGATGCCGATGCCGGTGTTGGCGATGATGACGAAGCCGAAGAGGCTGTCCTGGATGGGCGCGACGAAGAGCATGATCACCCACAGGACGCCGATGATGGCGTTGAAACGGGTGAAGACATTGGCCCGGACGATGTCGGCGGTCGAGCGCGAGGAGCGCACGGGTACGTCGTTGACCTCCCCCCGCGCGATCCGTTCCGCCACCTCGGCGGAGGTCAGCCCGTCGGGGCGCCCGGCCGGTTCCGGTGGCTTCAC
Source organism: Streptomyces sp. NPDC004609 (assembly GCF_042873655.1). NCBI lineage: Bacteria > Bacillati > Actinomycetota > Actinomycetes > Kitasatosporales > Streptomycetaceae > Streptomyces > Streptomyces sp. NPDC004609. The sequence continues at coordinate 11,710 of NZ_JBIALS010000028.1, forward strand.
CGGGTGTACGGGGTCGAGTTCGGCGCCCGCGTCGATGGAGGGGCCGCCGGGCTCGGGGCCGTCCGTGTCAATCCTCGCCCACTGCGTCATGGTTCGTACGGTACGGCCGGGCGGACGACTTCACCCACCGGGGCGGCACAAGATCAGACCGGGGTAGGACGCGAATCGTCCCAAGGCGGTACGGAGGGGGCGCGGCTTGTCGGGGTCCGGTGCGGGGCCCGGTGGTACGGGCCGCTCGTCCCGGGCCGGCGTTCTCGCTCCCGGGGCGTCACGGGGTCGGTGCCGCCGGTTCGCTCGACCGGGTCGGCCGTCCCGGGTCGGCGTTCTCGCTCCCGGGGCGTCACGGGGTCCGGTCGTGCCCGCTCCCGGTGAGGGGTTCCGGGGCCTCCCGCGCCGCGCGCTTGATCGCCGCGTCGCGCTTCCGTACGTAGTAGATGCCGATGAGCCCGAGCCCCCCGCCCGCCAGACAGGTCCACACCCACCACATCAGGCCACGCTCGTCGAACCAGCCGTAGAAGGGGATCTGCACGAGGAAGAGGACGAACCAGACGACGGTGCCGCCGGTGATGGTGGCGACGACGGGCCCCTCCAGGGGCTCGGGCGCCTCGTGCTTGGGGGTCCACTTCGCCATGCGATCAGTGTAGGTGCAGGTCATCGCACCCCCTTGGCCCAGAGGTCTACGCGCGGAGATGGCGTAGGGCCTCTCATATCTTCATACTGAAGCGGTTTGCTCATGTCCTGAATTATTCGTATGAAGCTCCAAAGGCTCAACCCTTGATGAGGACCGCATGACCCCCTCGGCACCCGTTGCCACCTCGGATCACCAGCCGAAGGGCCCTCTCGGCGGCCTCGACCGCTACTTCCGGATCTCGGCGCGAGGCTCCACGGTCGCCCGGGAGATCCGTGGCGGATTCGCGACGTTCTTCGCGATGGCCTACATCATCGTGCTGAACCCGATCATCCTCGGCAGCGCCAAGGACATGTACGGGCACCAGCTCGACAGCGGTGAACTGGTCACCGCCACCGTGCTGACGGCCGCCTTCTCCACCCTTCTGATGGGTGTCATCGGCAATGTCCCGATCGCCCTGGCGGCGGGCCTCGGTGTGAACACGGTCGTCGCGCTCCAGCTCGCGCCCCGGATGTCCTGGCCGGACGCGATGGGCATGGTCGTCCTCGCGGGCATCGTCGTGATGCTGCTGGTCGCCACCGGGCTGCGCGAGCGGGTGATGAACGCCGTGCCGCGCAGTCTGCGCAAGGGCATCGCGATCGGTATCGGTCTGTTCATCATGCTGATCGGCCTGGTCGACTCGGGCTTCGTCTCCCGTATCCCGGACGCCGCGCAGACCGCCGTACCGCTCACACTGGGCCAGGGCGGCCATCTGATCGGCTGGCCGGTCCTCGTCTTCGTCCTCGGCGCGCTGCTCACCCTCGTACTGATCATCCGCAAGGTGCCGGGCGCGATCCTGATCTCCATCGTCGCGATGACCGTCGTCGCGATGGTCATCAACGCGGTGGCGCACGTCCCGAGCTGGGGTCTGACCACCCCTGAGTGGCCCGGCAGCCCCGTCTCGCCCCCCGACTTCGGCCTGGTGGGCGAGGTCAGTCTGTTCGGCGGCTTCGAGAAGGTCGGCTATCTGACCGGTGTGCTGTTCGTCTTCACCGTGCTGCTGTCCTGCTTCTTCGACGCGATGGGCACGATCCTCGGCGTCGGCGACGAGGCGAAGCTGCTGGACAAGGACGGCAATCTGCCCGGCATCAACAAGGTGCTGTTCGTGGACGGCATCGCCGTCGCCTCGGGCGGTGCGACCTCGTCGTCGGCGACGACCTGCTTCGTGGAGTCCACCGCGGGAGTCGGCGAGGGTGCCCGTACGGGTCTGGCCTCGGTGGTCACCGGAGCCCTCTTCTCGGTCGCGCTGTTCCTCACCCCGCTCGCCACGATGGTCCCGTCCCAGGCGGCCACGCCCGCCCTGCTGGCGGTCGGCTTCCTGATCCTGGCCGGTTCCGTCAAGGACATCGACTGGAGCGACTTCACGGTCTCGGTGCCGGCGTTCCTGGCGATGGTGATGATGCCGTTCACCTACTCGATCACCAACGGCATCGGCATCGGCTTCATCGCCTTCTCGGTCCTGCGCCTCGCGGCGGGCCGCGGCCGTGAGGTACCGGTCGCCATGTACGTGGTGTCGGCGGTCTTCGTCTTCTACTACGCGATGCCCGCACTGGGCCTGACCCAGTAGGCCCCACGCCCCCGCCCGGTCACCCCGGACCACCGCCGCCCCGGGCCCGCCCGCCGGGGGCAGCGGTGGTCCGGGCCCGTCCGGCCTCACTCGCCCACGACGACGGTGGCAGCGCTCTGGGCCCAGAGTTCCTCGAAGTGCCGGGACAGCGTCGCCCCGGGCATCTGGAGACCCTTAACGTGTCGGCGGCGGCGCCGGGACGTATGCTACGGCGTGCCGGAGCGGGCCAACAGGGGGACTTCTCCGGCTTTTCGGTCACGGATGAGCTCCGTGTCGGCGTTCCGGGTGGCCGGCTCGGCAGACATTCCCGTGTGATCGCTCGCCGTATCGCATGGGTGGGCGAATCGTTCGGGCTTCGCGCATATAGGGGTGATGGTGGTAAATGGCCCGATTCTCCATTTAAGCCCTTTTGTGGGCGTCCCGGAATCCCGCGGCGCCTGGACTCGTCCCTGTCCCCTCGGCCGCTCTGGGCGCGGGCCGGTCGCCCGGCGGGCGCATGAGGGCGGCCGGTGCGGGGGCGCAGGGGTGGCGACGCTGGGTCAGCCCGTAGAACTTCTCCGTCTCGTCGACCGCCGCCTTGAAGCGTTCGTCGAAGTCGTCGCGAATGAGCGTTCGAACCACGTAGTCCTGGACGCTCATTCCGCGTTTGGCGGCGTGTTGTCTGAGACGGTCGAGCAGCTCACCGTCTATTCGGAGGCTGAGCACGGTCGATGCCATGCCGTCAGGGTCGCGTTACGGCCATGTCCGGTGCGTCACTTTCCGCGCATGTATCACTCATACGGGTGACGAGGGGTTTGGCGCCGTAACCGGCTGGTCTTTAGGTAGGGTAATGAGTTACTCTAACAAACATGTCTGACCAGTCCTCCGGCGGCGATGTCGCCGGCGCCCGCGCCGACGCCGACGCCGATCAAGCCGCAGTGAACGCTCTGCGCTCGGCCGTGATGCGGCTGGGCCGCAGGCTGAAGCACCAGCGTGTCGACGAGTCGCTGAGCCCCACCGAGATGTCGGTGCTCGGCACCCTCGCCCGCTGTGGCTCGGCCACCCCCGGCGAGCTGGCACGCAAGGAGCATGTCCAGCCGCCGTCCATGACCCGGATCGTCGCACTGCTGGAGGCCAAGGGGCTGGTCCGGCTGGAGCCGCACCCCGACGACCGCCGGCAGAAGGTCGTCAGCCAGACCGAGCAGGCCGAGGCGATGCTCGAAGAGAGCCGCCGCAAGCGGAACGCCTGGCTGTCCACGCTCGCCGAGGGTCTCGACGAGGACGAATGGGCCAAGCTCCGCGCCGCCGCCCCGGTCCTGGAGAAGCTCGCACACCTGTAGACCAGCCTGAGGAGGCGAACCGTTTTGCGTACGGGACCCGGAGCAGACTCCGCACCCGCACCCGACCCCACAGCCGTTCCGGCATCCGGGGCACCCGCACCGACCAGCATGTTCAGCTCACTGAAGATCCGTAACTACCGGCTCTTCGCCACCGGCCAGGCCGTCTCCAACACCGGCACCTGGATGCAGCGCATCGCCCAGGACTGGCTGGTCCTCACCATGACGGGATCCGCGTCCGCCGTCGGCATCACCGTCGCCCTGCAGTTCCTGCCGATGCTGCTCTTCGGACTGTACGGCGGTGTCCTCGCCGACCGGCTGCCCAAGCGGCCCCTGCTGCTGGCCACCCAGAGCGCGATGGGCCTGACCGGTCTCGCGCTGGCCGCCCTCACCCTGACCGGCAGCGTCGAGGTCTGGCACGTCTACCTCACCGCCTTCCTGCTCGGGCTCGTCACCGTCGTCGACAACCCCGCCCGCCAGACCTTCGTCTCCGAGATGGTCGGCCCCGACCAGCTCGCCAACGCGGTCAGCCTGAACTCCGCGAACTTCCAGTCCGCGCGGCTCGTCGGCCCCGCCGTCGCCGGTGTCCTGATCACCGCCGTCGGCAGCGGCTACGCCTTCCTCTTCAACGGTCTGTCCTTCCTCGCGCCCATCGTCTCCCTGCTGCTGATGCGGCCGGGCGAGCTGCACAAGTCCGTTCGCACACCCCGCGCGAAGGGGCAGCTCCGCGAGGGGCTGAGATACGTCTCGTCCCACCCCGAACTGATCTGGCCGATCGTCCTCGTCGGATTCGTCGGCACGTTCGGCTTCAACTTCCCGATCTGGCTCTCGGCGTTCGTCCACGAGGTCTACCGCTCCGGGGCCAGTACCTACGGCCTGCTCAACACCCTGATCGCCATCGGCTCCCTCGCGGGCGCGCTCCTCGCCGCCCGGCGCGGCGCCTCCCGGCTGAGGCTGATGGTCGGCGCGGCGGTCCTCTTCGGCGGCCTGGAGATCGTCGCCGCGTTCGCCCCCGAGTTCTGGATGTTCGCGGCCCTGATGGCCCCGATCGGCATGTTCGGCCTCACCGTCAACGTCATCGCCAACTCCAGCATCCAGATGGCGACGGATCCGGCCGTCCGGGGCCGGGTCATGAGCCTCTACATGATGGTCTTCGTCGGCGGCACGCCCGTCGGCGCGCCCCTCGTCGGCTGGATCACCGACGCGTACGGCCCCCGGCTCGGCTTCGCGGCGGGCGGCGCGGTCTCCCTCCTGGCGGCCCTCGCCGTCGGCGCGATGCTCGCCCGCTCGGGCGGCCTGCGGCTGAAGGTGGACCTGCGGCCGGGCCGCAAGCATGTGGAACTCGTCCCGAAGGAGCACAGGGAGCGGCTGGCGACGGCGGCGTGAGGTGACGCGGCGTGCGCGCGGACCGTTCCGGATGAGGAGAGTTGCTTGAGAGGCCGGGTTGCCCGACTCAGGCAAGCTCGGCATCCAGGAAAACTTGCCTGGATCGGCGACTTTACTGACCCAGCAAAGTCATCGGACCGGGCAAGTTGTCCTGCTTGGCGTGTGGAATCTCCGCTGACCAGAGGCACACCTGCTGGAACAAGGCATGCGATGCCACCCTGGCCGCATGGGCGCAAGGCCGCCGCCTCACCCGAGGGCACTCCCGTCCGCTGGATGGGACCCTCGCTCCGAGGCCGGTGTGCGTCGAGTGCTGCGGGTGTGCCTACCGTGGCGGACGAGGAGTCGGGTGCGGCGTTGCGCCAACTCGCCTCGCGTACCGTGGAACCCGGACCTTCCGGCGGGGGTGGCTGTGGCTATCGAATCGGGCATGGGCGATCGGCTCGCGGAGTTGCGTCTGCGTCGCGGAATGACCCAGGAGTACCTGGCCGAGCGCGCGAACCTCTCCGTCGACGTAGTACGGAAGCTGGAACAGGGGCGGCGGAAGACGGCGCGGCTGTCCAGCATCAACGCCCTGGCCCGTGCACTGGACACCGAGCCCAGCTATCTGGTGGGGCAGCCCAGTACCTTCGAAGCGTCCGAGCCCGCGGAGGACGGGCTGCCCTCCGTCCTGGCACTCCGGCAGGCCGTTTCTCCCGTGGCCGATCTGCTCGGCGGAGAAACGGATCCGGAGGACCCGCCCGGCATCGAGGAACTGCGTGCCGCCCTGAGGTCGACGGAGGCCATCCGGCGCGAGGGCCGCATGGGCGAGATCGGCATGCTGCTGCCTCAGCTCATCCGTGACGCCCGCGCGGCGGCGCACGCCCATACGGATGGTGACGCCGCAGCCGCGAACTCCGTTCTCGCGGTGGCCTACCAGGTCGCGGCGACCACACTGACCGCCCTCGGCAAGGAGGACGCGGCGTTCACCGCGATGGAGCGCTCTCTGGCGGCGATTCGGCTGTGCGACGATCCGAACCTGGAGACGTTGGCCGTGTCGACGCTGTCGTGGGTGTTCACCAGTCAGGGGCGGCTGGACGACGCCGAGCGCATCGCGCTCGACCACGCCGCCCGGATCGAGCCGGGGTTCCGGTCGCGGCCCGAGGATCTCGCCTTGTGGGGGATTCTGCTGCTGCGAGCAGCCACGGCCGCCGTTCGGCAGGAGAAGCACGGCACGGTGACCGATCTGCTCCGGCTGGCCAAAGGGGCCGCCGCGAGCATGGGCGAGGACCGTCTGATCCACGCCATTCCGTTCGGGCCCACGAACGCGGGCATTGCGGGTGTCAACTTCCTCGTGGAGATGGAGAAGAGCGACGAGGCGATCCGGGCGGCTCGTACCGTTCCCGATCTCGCGTCGCTGCCGCCGACATGGCGGGCCCGCTTCCATGTCGACCGTGCCCTGGCGTACGGCGATCTCGGCGATGACCTTGGAGCAGAGAACGCCTTGCTGAGGGCCGAGGCCGACGCTCCCGAGTGGATGCGCTATCACTCCACGTCCCGCCGTCTGGTCGCCGAACTGCGCGAGCGCGCACCCCGCCGCGATACGGCCGTGGTGGGACTGGCCGACCGACTGGGCCTGATGGGGTAGGGCGCAGCGTCCTACCTGATCCGCAATCTGGGACAGTCCGCCGCTGTACTGTCACTGTTTGGATTCATAGCGTGACTCTCCTGATGCGACGGCACTGGCAGGGACCTTTTGCGGGACCTGCTTGGGGCCGCACCTGCGGCAGTTCAGGAGCCAACCGTGACGACAGATCAAGGCAGCCCGAGTGAAGGGCTGACCATCACCGTCTACCGGGTCAACCGGCAGACGTTGGTCCGTACGCCTGCCAGGGCGCACGTCTTCTTGCCGCCCGATGAGCCGGCACAGTTTTCGGCGTTCCCGCCGTGCTCCTGTGCTCGGTGCATGGCGAAGGCGGCGTGACGGCGTCGCTGGACACGTCCACGGACCGGGCGATCGGCCCGGACCGCTCCCCAGGGGTCTCCGCGCCCATGCGGGAGATCGAGTGCACCTCGGGGGACGGGCAGTCCGAGGCGTGTACGGAAGGTCTCGGCCCGGACGCGTGGGCGATCGCGCACGCGCGGGCGACCGGGCATTCAGGGTTCCGGGAGATCACGACGGAGTATCTGCGCGTCGTCCCGGCCGGGAGCCGATCGGCGGACCCGACGGCCCCGGATGCCGTGGGTGACACGGTCGCCCGTCCGTCCGGGCCTGTCTACGCGCCGCCGTCGCCCGAGCGGCAGGGGCTGGGGCTGGACCTGTGCTGGGTGCCCAAGCCGGACGCGCCCGCGCGGAATTGCACCCTCGGTTCCGGACACGAGGGCGATCACCACCACGAGTACGCCGACGTCGTCTGGCCCCGGGATGAGGTTCCCCCGAGACGCGGGGAGGAGCCGGACGGCTGACAGACCCCGCCCGCGATCCCGCCGACTCGTCGCGGGCGTTCCGGGCCCTGGTCTGTCACCCCCAGGCAGGCCGGGGCCACCCCCCTTCAACAGTCGAAACCGGAGCAGATCACCCATGCGTACGCTCATCAACCGAGTCCTGATGTGGGTGCTGGGGCGGGTGTTACCGGCCCATGGACACCACCGCACCGCCGCCGGGACCGCCTCGGCACCGGCGGATCCGTGGATCCGGTCCTGGACGACCCCCGACCCCCGACACGTCATCGAACGCCACACCCCGTTGCGCGGCGAGGACACCCACCTCGTACGCCCCTACGCAACCCTCGATGACACCCTGCGACTCCGGACCATACGACCCCGGCCCCGCCGGGTACTCGTCCACATGGCCCAGGGCCCGGACATGGCCGGGCTTCCGGGAGCGCCCGGATGACCGTCGACGGGCTCACCGTCCCCGTACCCGATCTCCTCACCGCCGACTGCGCCCACTGCGGTCGCCCCACCCTCGCCCCCGTACCCCTTCGCTGGGCCGGACGCTCGCTTCACTACGCATGTCCCCACTGCGCCCCCCTCCTCACCCCGGGCCCCACCCCCGACGACGAAACACCGCCTGCCCCTGAGCCGCCACGTGCGACAGACTCGGCCGTATGAGAATCTTCGCCGCCGTACTGCCGCCCGCCGACGCCATCGCCGAACTCGGGGTCGCCGTGGACCGGGTGAGGGAGATGGAGGGCGCGGACCGGCTGCGCTGGACCGGGCGGGGCGGGTGGCACTTCACGCTCGCGTTCATGGGGGAGGTCGACGAGAAGCTGCTGCCCGAGCTGGCGGAGCGGCTCGGGAGGGCAGCGCGGCGGAGTGGGCCGTTCCCGTTGGGGATCCACGGGAGCGGGCACTTCGGGAACCGGGCGCTGTGGGCCGGGGCGGAGGGTGGGGTCGAGGAGATGAGGCTGCTCGCGGAACGGGCGGACGCGGCCGCGCGGCGGACCGGGATCCCGATGGAGGAGCGCCGGCGCCACACCCCGCATCTCACGGTCGCACGCAATCGCACGGACACCGCCCTGCGCCCCTACGCCGAGGCGCTGAGCGGCTTCGACGGCATGCCCTGGGAGGTGGCCGAGCTGGCGCTCGTCCGCAGCCATCTGCCGGTCGGCGGGCTCGAAAGGCAAGAGCCCCGGTACGAGACCGTCGGAACGTGGGCCCTGGGCGCGGGTTCCGCCGGACGGCCTGGTTAAGCGCCCGGCCACCGTTCCGGACGGCCTCGGGGGTGGCCGGCGACGGCGTCCGGCGCGATCCGCCGGTCCGGGGCCGGTCGGGTGAAGGTGCCGGGCGGGGCGGCTGTGCGCACCGTGATTCGGAGCCGGGAGCGATAGAGCTGAGCAGGTCCGATTCTCCGTGCGCGACAGGTCAGACCTCTCTGACCAGCTGTCCCACATGATCATTCAAAGGACCGATATGTATTCTCTTCCCCTCCGACGGCGGCGTGGTGCCGCCGTCGTCTCGGGTCTGCTCGCGGCTGTGACGGCTTTCGCCGCCTGGGCGATGCCCGCCGCCACCGCCACGGCCCAAGAGGGCCGGATCAAGGGCTGGGGCGCCAACGACAACTACCAGCTCGGCGGTACCCTCACCACCGCGAAGTACAAGCCCGTGACCATTCCCGGGGCTACGGGCAGCGACATCGACAGCCTGGCCGCCGGGTACTACCACAGCCTCTCGCTGCTCTCCAACGGGACGGTGGAGAGCTGGGGCCGCAACGCCGAGGGCCAGCTCGGCATCGGGAGCACCTCGGCCCAGGAGCAGGCGTCCACCGTCACAGGGCTCCGCGGCGTGGTCGCCGTCGCCGCAGGTCAGCAGCACAGCCTCGCGCTGCTCGCCGACGGCACGGTACGTGCCTGGGGGCTCAACACCTCGGGTCAGCTCGGCGACAACACCACCGCCACCCGCACCACCCCGGTCACCGTCGCCGGCCTGACCAATGTGGAGGCCATCGCCGCCGGAGCCTTCCACAGCATCGCCGTGCTCTCCGACGGCACCGTCAAGACCTGGGGATCCAACGGCAACGGTCAGCTCGGCGACGGCACCGTGACCACCCGCACCACCCCGGTCACCGCGACGGGCCTCGCCAGCGTCCGCAGCGTCTCGGGTGGCTATGCCCACAGCCTCGCCCGCCTGGCCGACGGCACGGTCTGGTCCTGGGGCCGTAACTCCGAAGGCCAGCTCGGCGACAACACCGTCACCCAGCGCCTCACCGCGGTCAAGGCCGACAACATCGCCACCGCCCGGGAGATCAGCGCCGGCGTCTACCACAGCGTCGCCCGTCTCTCGGACGGCACCGTGAAGAACTGGGGCTACAACGCGCAGGGCCAGCTCGGCGACGGCACCACCACCAACCGCACCACCGCCATCACCCTGGACGGCGCGACCAACATCCGCGCCATCTCCGCCGGCGGCTACCACACCCTGGTCCTCGACCGGGACGGCAAGGTGAGCACGGTCGGCTACAACAACAACGGCCAGCTCGGCGACGGCACGGCCACCAACCGGAGCACCCTCGCCACCCCGGTGAACAGCCTCAGCAGCGTCTCGCTGATCGCGGGCGGCGGCGAATTCAGCCTCGCGGGCTGACGCGCGCGCATCAACCATGCGGGGCGGGCGTACGGTCTCCGGCCACGGAGAACGGAGCCCGCCCCGCATTCCGTTCCGGGCTCATCCGCCGGATCGTCACGACCGGTGGTACCGGGCCGGGCGGTCGGATGATCGGAGAGGCATGGCATAACCTCGTTGTGTGAAGACCAAGACCAGGAACCGGATCATGGCCGGTGTGCTTGTGCTGATGTTCGCGATCATCGCCGTGGCGGCCGTGGCCGGTCAGTAGCCGCCCCGGCCGCCGTGTCCCCGGCCGTGCACCGCACCGCGGCGCACCAAGGCACGGCGCACAGGCCACGGCGCACGGCTACGGCGGACGACGGAGGTGCCGGGCCGGAGGGCCGGAGCACCGCGGCCCCGCCGACCGCCCCGCCCGGAGCACCGCGGCCCGCCGGGTGCCGCCCCCGCCCGGAGCGCCGGCGGCTCCCGCGGGGGCAGTGGTAGGGCGCGGGCGCGGCCAGGGTGAAGCACCGGGCGGGACCCTTGCCTTGAGCAGGCTCGAAGGCGTTGGCTGAGGTCTCATGAAGTACACGCAGCTCGGACGCACGGGACTCAAGGTCGGCAGGCTGGTCCTCGGGACCATGAACTTCGGACCGCAGACCGACGAAGCCGACAGCCACGCCATCATGGACGCCGCGCTGGACGCGGGACTGAATTTCTTCGATACGGCCAATGTGTACGGGTGGGGTGAGAACAAGGGCCGTACCGAGGAGATCATCGGAACCTGGTTCGCCCGGGGCGGCGGCCGCCGCGACAAGGTGGTCCTGGCCACCAAGGTGTACGGGAACATGGCCGGGGACGGGCAGCCCTGGCCCAACCACGACCGGCTGTCCGCCCTGAACATCCGCCGGGCCGTCGAGGCCAGCCTCCAGCGGCTCCGGACCGACCACATCGACCTCTACCAGTTCCACCACATCGACCGCCGGACTCCCTTCGAGGAGATCTGGCAGGCCGTGGACGTGCTCATCCAGCAGGGGAAGATCCTCTACGCGGGCTCGTCCAACTTCCCCGGCTACAAGATCGCCCAGGCGAACGAGACCGCCGCCCGGCGGGGCATGGTCGGGCTGGTCAGCGAGCAGTGTCTCTACAATCTCGCCGAGCGGCGCGCGGAGATGGAGATCGTCCCGGCGGCCCAGGAGTACGGGCTCGGGGTGATCCCGTGGTCCCCGCTGAACGGGGGCCTGCTGGGAGGTGTGATCAAGAAGGAGGCCGAGGGCGGCCGCCGTGCCTCGGGGCGGTCGGCGAACGCGCTGGCCAGCACCTCCGTACGGGCGCAGGTCCAGGCGTACGAGGACCTCGTGGACAAGCACGGCCTGGAGCCCGGTGAGACGGCGCTGGCATGGCTGCTGACCCGGCCCGGGGTGACCGGCCCGATCGTCGGGCCCCGTACGGCCGAGCAGCTGGAGAGCGCCCTGCGCGCCCTGGAGCTGGAGCTGGGCGACGAGCTGCTGACGGCCCTGGACGAGATCTTCCCGGGGCCGGGACCGTCCCCGGAGGCCTTCGCCTGGTGAGAGGGCAGCCGTTACGTGTGGTGGCCGTCGTCCCTTCGTCCCGGGCGGCGGCCACTTCTCGTTCGAGGGGGCATCACCGTGCCCGCCCGACAGGGGGAAGGACTCGGTGGTGACCGGGAAGCGGGTGACGGCCGCCCCGAGCGCGGCGCCCATGACCGTGTGACTGCCGGACCCGCTGACTGCCGGCTGGGCCGGCTGTCGGCCTCGTCGGTGTGAGGCGCGAAGTTCATCGTCCCGAGGACGAGTCGGCTGACCTTGAGTCCGGTGCGTCCGAGCTGCGTGTACTCCATGAAGGTCCGGCCAACGCCTTGGAGGGGCGCTCGAAGCAAGGGTGTGCCCCGGCGTCAGCCGCGCGCGCCGTCCGGAGTGACGGCCCGGCTGCGGGCGGCCGTCCACGGACGGTTCGGTTTCCGCCATTCGGGCGGACCCGCGCCGCCGCGCCGGGACGATGCCCGCCACGGGTGAACTGCCGTGGGGGACAACGCCGTTCATCAGGCCCCCGCCTCTTCACACGCTCGGTGACGCCTCCGGCCGCACTCCCCCTCGGACCGGTCCCGCACAGGAGGGAAGGGCGCGCAAAAAGCCGGTGGACGGGGCCTTTTGGAGCCCCTGTCGAACAGAAGAGTGACAAAGTGGCATCCTCTTTACTCCGCGGCGCGCACAGGGCCGTGGTGGTTGACGCACATGCCCGGACCTCTGACCCTGGTCCCGGTCGCGTCACGGGGGGCCTGCTCTCCCCGGCGTGCGACGGTGTGCCGGGACGCAGTCACCATCACACGACCTTCATACGCAGCCAGGAAGCAGCGATGCCACAGATCTCCGTCGTCGTGCCGTGCTTCAACGAGAGCGAGGTGATCGAGACCTTCCACAGCGAACTGCTCGCGGCGCTCGATCCGACCGGTGAGAGTTTCGAGATCTGCTACGTCGACGACGGCAGCGGCGACGGCACCCGCGACCTTCTGAAGAAGCTCTCCGACGGCGACCTCCGCGCGCGCTACACCTCCTTCAGCCGCAACTTCGGCAAGGAGTCCGCGATGCTCGCGGGGCTGCGCATGTCCCGCGGCGACGCGGTCGTACTCATGGACGCCGACCTCCAGCACCCGCCGGCGCTGATCCCCCGGATGCTGGAACTGCACCGCCATGGATACGACCAGGTCGTCGCACAGCGCGACCGCACCGGCGAGGGCATGGTGCGCACCGCGCTCAGCCAGGCGTACTACCGGCTGGTGCGCCGCTTCATGGACGTCGAAGTCGTCGACGGCGCGGGAGACTTCCGGCTGCTGTCCCGGCGCGCGGTCGACGCGCTGCTCACCCTGCCGGAGAGCAACCGGTTCTCCAAGGGCCTGTTCTCCTGGATCGGGTTCGACACCGTCAGCTTCAGTTACGAGAACGTGCGGCGCGCGGCCGGCCAGTCCAAGTGGGGCGGGCGCCGGCTCCTCAACTACGGCATCGACGGGCTGCTCTCCTTCAACAGCCGCCCCCTGCGCCTCGCGATCCACACCGGACTGTGGCTGGTGCTGTCGGCACTCGCGTACGCCTTCTGGATCATCGCGAACGTCCTCGCGAACGGCGTCGACACCCCCGGTTACGCCACCCTGATCACCGCCATGGTCGGCCTCGGCGGCATCCAGATCGCGACGCTCGGGGTGATCGGGGAGTACGTGGGACGCATCTACCACGAGTCGAAGCACAGGCCCCACTATGTGATCCGGGAGACCGACCAGTCCGCCGCGCCCGCCGCTTCCGACCTGTCCGTGCTCTCCGCCGTGACCGGCCCGCACGAAGGGCGGCGGTGACATGAGCCTCGACATGTCGAACACCCCCACCCGCCCGCCCGGCGGCGCCGAACCCGGTCCCGCCGGGAACGCGCCGGGCCCGCGGGGCCGGTGGTCCGGCCCCCCGCTCTCCCTCTGGCCGTTCGCCCTCGCCCTCCTGCCGCTCGGGCTGCTCGCCGGGGCCGCCTGGGCGGGCCGGCACGTGCGGCCCAGCGCGGACGAGTGGTGCTTCCTGCCGCAGGTCAGGGAGGACGGCATCTGGGGCCTCGTCGGCACCTTCTACCTCACCGACAACGGCCGGCTCGCCAACGGCCTCCTCGTCGGCGCCTACGCCGAGTTCCCCGTGGGCGGCCACCAGTGGTACGGCCCGGTCAGCGGTGTGCTGATGCTGGCGCTGCTGTGGGCGGTGACCGCGGCCCTGCTGCGCCGGGCAGGGCAGCGGGTCCCGCGCGGTGTGCCGCTGCTCGTCGCGTCGGTGATCGCCGCGGTGTTCCTGTTCGCCACGCCCAACACGTACAAGACGTTCTACTGGCCCGCCGCCTCGGTCTCCCACACCCTCGCGCCGGTGCTCGCCGCCGCCGCCGCGATTCCGCTGATGCGGGCGCGGGGCCGGCGGGGCCGTGTCGCGGCGCTGGCGACCGTCGCCGTCGCCGGCGTCTTCATGGGCACGCTCTCCGAGGAGACGTCGGTCGTCGCCCTCGTGGTGCTCGGCGGCACGGTGCTCTGCGCGCGGGTGATCTTCGCCGAGCGGGTGCGCCGCTTCGCGCGGATCTGGTCCCTCGCGGGCATGGCCGGTATCGGCGTCGGCACGATCCTGCTGGTGACGTCCCCCGGTTCGCGCAACCGCCGGGTCCGCTACGACGCCGAGAGCGTGTCCATGCTCGCCCCCGAGTCCCTGACGGGTTCGCTGCGCGCCTACGGGCGCATCCTGGAGACGGTCCTGACCACCTGGCAGTACGCCGGTGCCGTGGCCGCGGGTGTGCTGCTCGGGCTCCTGGCGCGGGGAGCGGCGGACCGCGGCCGCGTGCTGCGTCCCGCGCACCCGCCGGTGCTCCTGTCGCTGGGCGCGGTCGCGTTCCTCGTCTCCGGCTATCTGTGCACGGTCATCACCTACCCCGTCTTCGGCGACGCGGTCGTGACCACGGAACGCACCTGGAACGACTATCTGCTGATGTATGTGCTGCTGCTGGTGGCCGCGGGAGCCTTCCTCGGCCGATGGCTGCGGCTGCGGCGGTGCGCGACCGGCGGGACGGGCGCGACCGGCGGGAGTCCGGTCGCGGCGAGCCCCAGTGGTACGCGGCCGGGCGCCGGGTGGCCGGGCGGGGCGGCCGTCGTCCGGCTGGCCGCCGTGGGCGCCGCCGCCCTGTGTGCCGCCGCCGTCGTCGGGCTCACCGTCCCGCTGCTCGAACTGGAGCAGGACATGCGGGTACGCGCCCAGAAGTGGGACCGTCAGGACGCCTTCCTCCGCGAAGGCGCCGCCCGGGGCGAGAAGGTCCTGCCGTACACACCGACGAAGGTCGGCCGGATGCTGGAGCCGTTCGGCGCGAACGGGCGGAAGGTGTGGCCCGCGCAGTGCGTCGCCGAGTACTACCGGCTGGACGAGGTGACCTACGCGCCGCCGCCGTGACCGGGTGCCGCTGTGACCGGGTGCCGCTGTGATGCCGGCGGCCGCTGTGACCGAGTGCCGGCGGCGGCCGTGGGGCTGTGAGGCGTACGACGGGAGGGGAGCGAGCGTTCCCTCCCGTCGCCGCACCGGCCTCCGGGCGGCCCGCGCCGTGAACCCGTCGAGCGGGCGGAACCGTTCGCCGGGCCGCCCCTCAGCTCTCAGCTCTCCTCCAGAGCCGTCAGCTCCGCCTGGATCTCCGCCACCCTCCCGGGCGCGTCGATGCTCCGCACCAGTTCCAGCGCCTCCCGCAGCGCCGTCCGCGCCGGGTCCGGCCGGCCCGCGTGGGTGTGGACCCGGGCCAGCGCGGTGAGCACCGTCGCCAGGCCGCCCCGGTCGTGCTCCGCCCGGTGGAAGGCGATGGCCTCCGCCAGGGCGCCCTCGGCGTCCTCGTAACGTCCGGCGGCGTCGTAGCAGAGCGCCAGATGCCAGGCGCACCAGGCCACTTCGGCGGGGTCGTCCCGCTCCCGGCTCAGCCGCAGCGCGGCCTCCTGGGTACGGGCGGCCTCCTCCGGGCGGCCCGACTGGAGCTGGGCGTCGGAGACATGGGCGGAGAGCCAGATCCGGGCTTCGTCGTCGTCCTGCGCGTCGTAGATCGCGGCGGCCTCCGCGTACCGCCGCAGGCCCTCCTCCGGGCGGCCGAGCCGGCATTCGAGATCCCCGTAGTGCGTGAGGACCCAGCCCCGGCGGCCGTCGTCCCCGAGCGAACGGGTGATCTCCAGGGCGCGTTCGTACAGCCCGGGGATGCCCTCGGTACGGCCGGTCAGCCGGCGGGCCTCGGCGAGATGGATGAGGGAACCCAGTTCGGCGGACTCGTCGTCCAGCTCACGCGCGGCCTCGACGGCCCACGCCTTGGTGGCCTCCAGATCCTCCCAGCGCCCCCGGTACGAGAGCAGTCCGTACAGGGGCCCGGCGATCCCCGCCACCAGGTCCCATTCGCCGAGGTCTCGGGCGGAACGCAGTCCGGCCTGCACATTGAGG
This sequence comes from Streptomyces sp. NPDC004609, assembly GCF_042873655.1. Classification (NCBI taxonomy): domain Bacteria; kingdom Bacillati; phylum Actinomycetota; class Actinomycetes; order Kitasatosporales; family Streptomycetaceae; genus Streptomyces; species Streptomyces sp. NPDC004609. The sequence goes on from NZ_JBIALS010000028.1 coordinate 27,658, forward strand.
TGCTCGTCGGCGTACCAGGCGAGCGCGTCGGCGGGCGGACGCTCCTGCGCGCCCGGCCGGGACATCAGGGCCGCGAGGGAGGTCTCGTACCACTGGAGGGCCCGGCGGAACGCGTCCCTGCGGCCCGGCGCCGGGTCCTCCCGCTCGGCGCGCTCCCTGGCGTAGATCCGTACCGTGTCGTGGAGCTGGTAGCGGGCGACCGCCTCGCCCCCCACCTCGACGAGCTGGCGCTCGGCGAGTTCGGTGAGCAGCCGCTCCACCTCGCCGACGGGCAGTCCGGCGGCGAGGGCGGCGACCTCGGGGACGAAGTCGATCCCGGGCAGCAGCCCGAGGCAGCGGAACAGCCCCCGGGTCTCCTCCCGCAGGAGCCGGTAGCTCAGATCGAAACTGCTGCGCAAACCGATGTCCCCGCTCCGCATGCCGAGCAGCCGCTGTCTGTCGTCCGCCAGCCTCTCAGCCAGGACGGCCAGCGGTCGACGCCGCATCGCCGGGGAGGCGGCGGCCGCCGCCGTGACCCGGATGGCCAGCGGAAGCCCGCCCACCAGCGTCACGATCGTCCGGCCGGCCTCCCGGTCGCCGGGCAGGGTCCGGATGCCCACGATCCGCTCGAACAGACGGACCCCCTCCTCGTCCGGCAGCGGATCGAGCGGGACCCGGTCGGCCCCCTCGATCGCCGTCAGCGCCGAACGGCTCGTCACGATCGCCGCGCTGCCCGGCGCGTCGGGCAGCAGCGCCTCCACCTGGCGGGGGCCGGAGGCGTTGTCGATGACGACCAGGCAGGGCCCCTGCCGCAGTCTGCGCCGCAGCTCGCGCAGCCGCTCCTCCGGTTCGCGCGGCATGGCGTCGGGCCGGACACCGAGGCGGCCGAGGAGCTGGACGACCGCGCCGTCCGTGGACACCTCGGGCACCGGGCCGCCGCCGAGCTCTACCAGCACGCGGGCGTACGGGAACACCGTGCCGAGCCGGTGGCCGACCTGGCGGGCGAGCGCCGTCTTGCCCACCCCGCCCATCCCGTACAGCACCACCACCGGCACGGTGTCGGCCAGATCGCGGGTGAGCATCGCGGTGACGTCGGCGGCCTCCCGTTCGCGGTCGGTGAAGTGGGCACTGGGCCTGCCGAGTTCGAGCGGCCCGGTCGGGACGCGCGCGGCGGGCGGGGGCAGGGTGACCCAGGCGCCGAGGCCGAGCCGCCGCCACCAGCCGCTGCCCGGCCCGCCGTCCAGCGCGCCGAGAGCGGTCACCGGGACGACGGTCAGCGACGAGTCCCCCTCCGGGCGGTGGTGCTCGGAGACCACGCCCACGGCCAGCGGGCCGCGCGCCGGGTCCCGTGCGAAGACGACCGCCCCCGACATGCCCTGCCACTGGGAGGCTGTCCCGGACAGCGCGGACGGGGCCGCCGCGGTCAGCAGCTGGAGGAGTCCGCGGCGCAGATGGGAGCCCGGCGGCACCACCCCGTCCACCTGGACGCTGTCCCGCAGCGGGGGCAGGTCCGGGGACTCGGCGGGATGCGCGTTGAAGCCCGGGTAGCCGATCGCCCAGCAGTCCGTCAGCGGTACGGCGCCCTCGCGGTCCACGCGCGCGAAGGCCACCGTCGGCACGGCCTCCGGGAACTGTCCGTCCACGACGGCGAGCACGGCGAGATCGGGACCTTCCGGCGGGCCCGCGGCCAGCACCCCGGCCGGGTACTCGCGACGGTCGAGACAGCGGACGAGCACCACCTCGTCCACGGCGGAACCCGTGGTCACATTGTGCGCGGCCGTCAGGACGTACCGCCCGCCCACCAGATATCCCGAGCCGACCGTCCACGTGCCGCACCGCGACCCGCTCGCCCGCCCGCGTCTGCGCAGCACCTCGACGGCGCGCCCCGCGTAGTTCACTCGACGCCCCCCCAGCCTCCTCCGCCGCCGGTCAGGGCTTGCGGGCGCTCTCCTGGCGGACCTTGACGGTGTCTCCGCGCCCGTCGCGGGGCGGCAGGAGCGTGAGCGTGATCCGCTGCACCTGCTCCCGCGCGTACGAGCCCTCGCCGCCCATCTCCACCACCCAGAACCGCAGTCCGGCCCGGCCGCCCGTCTGCCGGGTCACACCGACGTGGAACTCCAGCTCGATCTCACCGACCTCGAACCGGATGCCGGCGTCGTCGGCCGCCGCGACGGCCTCGGTCAGCTCACCGCGCAGTGCCGCGATGCTCTCCGCCAGTCCCAGTTTCACCGTTCCCCCTCCCGGCCCGCTCCCCGCGGGCGCAGAAGCCCAGTCTTGCGGCAGACGCGCCCGCGCGCAGTGGGAACGGCGAGGAACCCCCGGGACGGGTGGCGACCGGTGCCGGCGGTCGGGGGCCGGGAGCCCGGAGCCGGGCGGGCCGTGGCCCGGCGGTCGGTGTTCGACCACCGGGAGCCCGGCCGTCGGTGTCCGGTTTACGGGAGCCCCGGCCCACCCGCAGCACGGCCCGGGTGTCCCGCCCACCCGTTGTCCGGGCCTCACGGGCGTCAGCGCCCGGCGAAGTGGCTCGCGATCTTGAAGATCAGGACGACGACGCAGATGATCGCGATCGCGGCGCCGAAGGGACCCATCTCGGGCGGATCGGGGCCGCCCCAGCGCTGCCGGACCCACGGATCGCGCCCGTTGGACATGCCGCTGTCGCCCCCGTCCCCGTTTCCCGCCCGGCCTCGGCCGGGACCCCCGTACGACACCCCGTACACAACCCGTACGACGATCTGTACGGCCTGGTCCGTGCCGTTCGTACGGTCGCGACGAGTGTGGGGGCGACGATGTCATGATCGCCAGAGTTCCGGGGCATAGGTGGATCGGCCACCTGGAAGGAGAGCGCCTCCCGCCCGAACCGCCACCGCACCGCCGGCCGCGGACGGCGGCCCGCCCCCACCGGCTCCACCGGCCGCGAGCCGGGGACCGCCGGGGCGGCGCGCCTGCCAGGAGCGGGGAGAACACCGAGCTCGGAGCGGCTTTCGGGTGTCGCGTACGACATGCCGACCGGTGCCCGGCCCTCCTGCCCGGTCACCGGCGGCACCGGAAGCCGCGGCGGCGGCGGATCGAGCCACGACCGGCCGGTGGTACGCCATGTGACGCCTCGGCGCGGACGCCGCGGCCCGGCACGGGTACTCACCGCCGGGGTGGCGCGGTAGCGCAGTTCGACGTTCCGCTCCTACGCCCGCCGTCGGCGCGCACCATGTACGAGCGGGAGAAGCCGCCGACAACGGCGAGGCCGGTACGGGGTCGGCCCGTCCGCGAGCGGGCGCCCCGCGCTCGGCGCGAGCACGGCTCCCGGCAGCCTCCGGCCCCCGGGCCGACACCAGCCGCCGGATCCGCCGCCCGGGGCGCTCCGGCGCGAACCGGGCACCCGGCCTCCCGCCCGTCGAGACCCCGAAGGCGGCGGCGCGGCCGGCCAGTTGGTTCAGCCGGTCACAGGCGCCGCGGCCATCGCGAACAGCACATAGAGGACCCCCACGGCCGTGGGCGCCAGTAGCGACATGGTCCGCCGCCGGACGATGTTCCTCTCCCGCCAGGGCAGGACCCAGCTCGCGATCAGCAGGCCCAGCGGGACCAGCAGCCCGCCGAGGAAGAGCCGCATGGCGGTCCAGAGCCGGTCGTGCTCGGCACCGGTGCACGTGTTGCAGGACATGGGCGAGAACGCGACGCCGATCAGGGCGACATAGGCCAGCGGCAGGGTGATCAGCGTCGACACGAGCGGCGGGAACCAGGCGCCTGTGTCACGGGTGTCCGGTGCGGTGTCCTCGGTCATGTACACCACTGAACCGCGGTGGGTGCCGGGCCGCATGAGCTGCGGTACTCAGGACGCCGGGGGCTCGGGCCGCCGTACGCCCGCTCCCCCCACCGCATCCGTGCCCGCCCCCCCACCGCATCCGTGCCCGCGGATATTCAGCTGCGGACCACCTCGTACGGCCCGCCCAGCCCCCACGCCTGACGCATCGCCGTCGCGAACGCCGCCGCCAGCTTGTGCTCACCCGACGGCCCGGGGTGGGTGCCGTCGTAGGTGTCCGTGTCGAGGTCGTACGACTCCGGGGGCGACGCCAGCAGGATCGGCGACGACGGCTCGTCGAGATCGGCGACGGCCTTCGCGAGGAGTTCGTTGAAGCGGTCGCACTCCGCGGCGAACGCCGCGTCCGTGCGCGCCCGGACGTTCGGCACGACCGGCAGCAGCACCATCCGCACCCCCGGCGCACCGGCCCGCGCCCCGGCGATGAACCGGCGCGCGTTCCCGGCGGTCCGGGCGCTGTCCGTGTAGAACCCGAGATCTATCAGTCCCAGCGCCACCAGCAGCACATCGGGCCGGTGGACCGCGACCGTCTCCCGGATCACCGGCGCCATGTGCAGCCATCCCTCGCCCCACCCCGCGAGATGCCGGCGCGCGGCGGCGGGGAATCCGGGATCCGCGTAGTCGGTGGAGACGGCGGCGTCCGCCCCGGCGTCGTACAGCCCGCTGCGGGGCCCGACGATCTCGCAGGGGACGGGGAAGGACGAGCACAGGTGCTGCCACATGCGGTAGCGCCAGGTGTAGTCGCCGGCGCGGCCGACTGTCTGGCTGTCGCCGACGAACAGGAAACGCATGGAGGCCATCATGGCGGACCTCCCGGAGCGCCTTCGCCGCGGGCCCGCAAGGCGCCGCCGCCGGTTCGGCCCTGGTGGCCCGAGCCCGGCCCGCGGATACCGCTCGCCCGGTCCGCCGGGCCGGGCGAGCGGGGCCGGGCCGGGCGGGGCCGGGCCGGGCGGGGCGGGGGAGGTGAGGGGCCCGGAACCCTGCGAACGGTGTTCCCCCTGACCTTCTGTGCCCCTTGTGCCTGGTGGGTGAGCCGACGGCCGCCGTGACTGTCGCCCCGCCCTTGCCACCCCGGTTCCGGCCGCCTCCGCCGCCCCCTCACGCCGTGTGCTTGGCGAGCGAGCCCGCCCGCCCCACCCCGCTTCCGGCCACCTCCGCCCCTTTTCGTTCACCCCTTGTGCTTGGTGAGTGAGCCGAAGGGCGCCGTACCTGTCGAGCCTGCCTGTCCCCACCGGTTCCGGCCGCCTCCGCCCTTCCCACCCGGGTTGTGGCTGCCTCCGCCGTCCCCCTCACGCCTTGTGCCTGGTGAGTGAGCCGAAGGGGGCCGTGGGTGTCGAAAGGGAGAACGCGCGGAGGCCGCGAGGAACGAGCGGTCGAGCACGATCGACCGTCGACACACACTAAAGGCCCCCGGAGGCGAACGAGCCACAAAACAAAGGCGCGCGTCGGTCACCGTCCGGCCCACGGTCCCACGGCCTACCCGGTCGAGCACGATCGACCGTCGACACACACTAAAGGCCCCCGGAGGCGAGGGAGCCACAAAACAAAGGCGCGCGTCGGTCACTGTCCGGAGTGCGGTCCCACGGCCTACCCGGTCGAGCACGATCGACCGCCACCACCCACCAAAGGCGCCCGGTGGGGGTCCCCCCCGGACGGACTCCGGGGGAGAACGAACCACAAAAACAAGGCCGCGCGTCGGGCCCCGGCCGGTCGTGGGGTTCGGCCGGGCCCCGGCCGGAGTGGCAGGCTTGGGCCATGCGTTCGCTTCCGTATGTCACCGGTGCCGCCGCCCTCCTCCTGCTGCTCGCCGCGGGGCCCGCCGCCGCGTCCGGGCCCGACTCCGACTTCACCATCGAGGACCCGAGGATCACGGAGTCCAGCGGGCTCGCGGCCAGCCGGACGCACCCGGGGATCTACTGGACGCACAACGACCAGGACGAACCACGGGTGTTCGCGGTCGACTCGAAGACGGGGGAGACCGTCGCGACCGTGACCCTGCAAGGGGTGGGAACGCCGAGGGACATGGAGGCGATCTCGATCGGGCCCGACGGCAAGGTCTACGTCGGTGACATCGGCGACAACAAGGACGGCACCTGGAACCACGTCTGGATCTACACCTTCCCCGAGCCGAAGGTGCTCAGGGACATGAGCGTCCAGGCGACCCAGTACACGGTGAAGTACGCGGACGGGCCGCGCAACGCCGAGGCGCTGATGGTGCACCCGAAAACCGGCCGGGTCTACATCGCGTCGAAGAACGAGGAGAACGGCGGGCTGTACGAGGGCCCGGCGCGGCTCAGCTCCACCGCGACGAACACGTTCCGCCGGATCGGTGACGTGCCGTGGGTGACGGACGGGGCGTTCTCGCCCGACGGGACCCGGCTGGTGCTGCGCTCCTACTTCTCGGCGCGCGGCTACCAATGGGTGAACGGCCGTCTCGGTGGCGACTACCGGGTGAAGGCCCCCGTGCAGGGGCAGTCGGAGGCGGTCACCTACACCGCCGACGGCAAGGCCCTGATGTTCGGGTCGGAGGGCGAGGGCTCCGAGGTCCGGCGGGTTTCCGTCGAGAACGGCGGCGGGGGCGGCACATCGCCCTCCCAGGGCGGGAACCCGTCATCGGGGGCGTCGGGGGAGACCGGCGAGAGGAGCAGCTTCACCTATGGGGTCATCGTGCTGGTGGGCGCGATCGCGCTGGTCCTCGGGGTGAAGCGGCTGCTGCGGCGGGGGTGACGGCGCCGTACGGGGACCCGCCACCGCACCGGGCTGCCGGGACCGCACCGGCGGCAAGTGGCACCGCACCGGGCGGGGCCCGCCACCGCACCGGCATCGGCACCACGTCCGGTGGCCGCCGGGTTCACCGCGCGGGACGAGTGGCGCTATCCGCACGCCAGGCTGCCCGTCGCCAGGGTGCCACGGGCGGACAGTGTCACCGTGACCGAGACCGGGGACGGGACCCGGCCGGAGATCCGGGAGGGCGCCGGCACGAGCGCCGAGACGCGGCCTCACCCCGCCCGCCGCGGGCTCCGTTCCGGGCGACTGACAGCGTCACCCGGGGCGCGGCCCGGCCTCACCCTGAGCGCGGTCCGACCTCATCCGGAGCGCGGCCCGTCACCCGTACCGCCGTCCCGGTCACCCGGACCACCCCGGTCACCCGGAGCGGCGGTCCGGCGGGCCGTGACCAGGACCTCCAGGCCGTCCTTCAGCCGTTGCAGGCCGAACTCGAAGTGGTCGAAGTCCTCGCTGAAGGTGTCGTCGTCCAACTGCGCCATCACCGGGTACTCCCCGCTGTCCATGGCCTTGACCAGGAACGGCTCCTGGACCTTCCAGAACTCCTCGTGACCCAGCCCGGTCTCCTCGATGGCCTCGGCCGAGTCCGCCTCCATCCGGGCGATGCCCGAGACGAAGCTCTGCGTCGCGATGATCACCGAGAGCAGTTCGGCGTCGCGCAGCCCCATGTCCTGGAGGCCGGTGAGCGCGGCCTCCAGGCTCCGCAGGGTGCTGGGGCCCAGCACGGTTCTCGTCTGGTTGACCTTCAGCAGCCAGGAGTGGGCGCGGTACAGCTCCAGATAGCCGCGCGCGAGGGAGTCCACCGCCTCGCGCCAGTCGACCGTCTCGCCGGGTGACGGCGGGTCCCAGGGGCCGGGGTCGCTGACCCGGTCCAGCATCAGATCGAGCAGCTCGGCCTTCCCGGGGACGTAGCGGTACAGGCTCATCGTGCCGGTACCCAGCTCCGTGGACAGGCGCCGCATCGAGACCGCGCCCAGGCCCTCCGCGTCGGCGACCTCGACGGCCGCCGCCACGATCCGGTCGAGGGTCAGGCCGGGCTTGGGCCCGCGGCTCGGGCGCTCGCCGGTGCCCCACAGGAGCTCCAGGCTGCGGGAGACATCGCCGCTGCCGCTGGTTTCGGTCGTCATGTATCTCACTTTATTTCCTCGTGGATTCCTCGTGATCTCCGTGTGCCGAACTCACTGGACAAGAACTGAGTACGGTGTACTCTCCTATGGGTACACCGTACTCAGTTAAAAGCGGCGCGGGAACACCCCACCCAGGAGGAATCGTGAACGAATACGCCGTGCGGGCCGAGGCGCTGGAGAAGCGGTACGGCGAGAAGCGCGCCCTCGACGGTTTCGACCTCACGGTGCGCCGGGGCACCGTGCACGGTCTGCTCGGACCCAACGGCGCGGGCAAGACCACCGCCGTGCGGGTCCTCTCCACCCTGCTCAGGTACGACTCGGGGCATGCTCTGGTCGCCGGGTTCGACGTGGCCCGCGACCCCCGCCGGGTCCGCGGCCGTATCGGACTCACCGGGCAGTACGCGGCTGTCGACGAGGTCATGACCGGACGGCAGAACCTGGAGATGTTCGGCCGTCTCTTCCACCTCGGCGGACGGCGGGCAGCACGGCGCGCCACCGAGCTGCTGGAGCAGTTCGACCTGGTGGAAGCGGCCGACAAGGGCGTCGACGGCTACAGCGGCGGGATGCGCCGGCGCCTGGACCTGGCCTCGTCGATGATCCTCGCGCCCGATGTGCTCTTCCTCGACGAGCCGACGACCGGTCTCGACCCACGCGGGCGCGGCGAGGTGTGGGACGCGGTGCGGGAGCTGGTGGCGGGCGGTACCACCGTCCTGCTGACCACGCAGTACCTGGAGGAGGCCGACAAGCTCGCCTCCCGCATCACCGTCATCGACAACGGCCGGGCGATCGCCGACGACACGCCCGACGGGCTGAAGAACACCGTCGGCGGCGACCGTATCGAGGTCCAGGTCTCCGGCGACGACGGACTGGACGCGGCGTGGAACGCGGTCGCCCGTGTCGCCGAGACCGTGCCCGAGCTGGACCGGGCCGAGCGGCGGGTCCACGCGGCCGTGACGGATCGCGTGGCCGCGCTCACGGATGTGGCCCGCGCCCTGCGGGACCAGGGGGTCGCGGTGGAGGACATCGGGCTGCGCAGGCCGAGCCTGGACGACGTCTTCCTCCGCCTGACCGGACATCGTACGGACACCGAGGAGGAGAGCGCGGCATGAGCGATATCGCTGTGGACGCCCGGAAGGCCGGCGGCCCGGCCCCGGACCGGGTCGATCTGTCCCCGGAGGGCACGGGCGGGGAGCGCCGCGCCTACTGGGCGGTCATGGACTCGTGGAACGTCGTCCGCCGGGGCCTGACCCACTACCAGCGCCAGCCGGTCAACATCGTCTGGCAGCTGGGCTTCCCGATCATCTCGGTGCTGCTGTACGCGTATGTGTTCGGCGGCGCGATGAAGCCGCCGGGTGGCGGCAACTACCGCGACTTCCTGATGCCGGGCATGTTCGTGATGACGATGGCCTTCGGCTTCATGAACACGGCGATCACCGTGGTCTACGACTCCACGAAGGGCGTGATCGACCGCTTCCGCTCGATGCCGATGGCGCCCTCCGCGGTGGTCTCGGGCCGGGGCGTGACCGATCTGATCGTCGCGGTGGCGGAACTCACGATCCTCGCGGCGACCGCGTTCGTCACCGGCTGGCGCGTGGACGGCGGTTTCCTGGCCACGGTCAGTGCCTTCGCCCTGCTGCTCCTGCTCCGGTTCAGCCTGATCTGGGTCGGCGTCTGGGTGGGCCTCATGGTCCCGAACCCGGAGGCGGCGGGCGGGCTGTACGCGGTGGTCTTCCCGCTCACGATGATCTCCAGCATCTTCGTGCCGCCGTCCACGATGCCGGACTGGCTGGGTGCGGTCGCGTCCTGGAACCCGATCTCGTCGACGGCTTCCGCGACCCGTGAACTCTTCGGGAACCCGGTCGCGAGCGACGGCAGCTGGATCCAGGAGAACGCGATCCTGATGGCGGTGGTCTGGCCCCTGATCGTGACGGCGATCTTCCTCCCTCTGGCGGTCCGCCGCTTCCAGAAGCTGAGCCGGTGAGCTGCCCCACGGCGAGGGGCCCGAGGTTCTCCGAACCTCGGGCCCTCGGTGATTCCCGGGGACCCCTGAGAACCCCGGGTCACCGGGCTCTGCCCGGAGCGCCCCGGGGGTCTGCCGATGACCAGCTCCCCTTCCCGCTCCCTGCGGCGTACGCGTCCTGCCCCAGCTCTCCGGGCTCGATGGCGGGCGTCAACCCTTCGGCATGCGGGGGACAGGCGTGGAGGGTTACGGGGGCGCCGCTGGTGCGCGGGGCGTAGCGGACGGGGAGCGCCGCCCGGCTCCACTCTCCACAGACGCAGCACGGTGCACGGAACCCCGGGGACGGTTCTGCGGTGAGTGCGTCGGGTGTCATGCGGACATCCCCACCCTGGCCACGTCGGACCCGTCGAAGGGGAAGGGCACGTCGTACCCCATGGTCGCCGCCACGGCGGACACCCGGCGCTGTTGGTGCCGCTGCTGCTCCCACTCGGCTTCCTGTGCGGTGATCCACCCCCGGAGGTAGGGCGGAACACGGGGCGGCTTGGGGACGGGCACGGTCCGGGTGAGGACGTGTACGGGTACCGGAGTACGGGGCGCGCAGATGACCAGGGACAAGGGCGCGGGTGCGGGTGCGGTCTGCCGGGCCAGGTGCTCGGCGAAGTGCTCGGCGGAGTGCCGTCCGGGCCGGGCCCGGCGGGTCAGGGGCAGTTGTGCGAGCACCCATATGAGGGCGCGGGCGATACGATCACGCATACGTCGGTCAGCTCCTTCGAAGCTGGTTCGGCGAGCCCCGAGGAACCGATTAGGCCCGGTCCCTCGGGGCGTTCTCGTTGTCTCTTCGGGGCTCTCACATGCCGCCCATGGCGGCTTCCCACCGGCCACGGGCCAGATGAACGACCCCGTCCGGTGAGACGCGTGCCTGTGCGCCGTACAGCGGCAGTCCGCCCTCGGCGAGCATCCAGGTCCGGATGCGGTCCACCGTGTCCCACAGGCGCTGCGGGCCGCCCTGGTGGACGGTGGGCGGGTCGGCCCACTCTCCGGTCGCGCGTGCCCAAGACCCGTCCGGATGGACCAGATACGCCGTGCGTGTGCGCCCACTGGTCCCGTAGTCGAGTTCGACGCCCGGTGTCGTGACTTCCAGCATGGAACGGACTTCCCACGCGGCCGACACGTCCACCACCGGATAGCGGCCGGTGCCGGGCTCGTCCCCGTCCGACTCCCGTGCGAGCGCGAACAGTTCGGCGAGCGCGGGCGGGTAGTCGTCGCCGGACCGGGTGAGCATGAACCCGGCCCGGTCTTTTTCGATCCTCCCGACCACATCACCACTCGCCTGCATCCACCCGGTGAGAATCATGGAGGTCCGGGCCAGTGTGGTGACGAGCCGTCCGCCCTCGCGGAGCGCGCCGAGCAGCGGCCGGAGCCCCGGCCCCGGCGGCATCCCGACCGTGGCGACGATCCGGTCGTACGACCCCGGGACCTCCTGGGTGGCGTCCCGTACGAGAAAGCGCGGAGTCAGTCCGAGCCGCGCGAGCCGTTCGGCTGCCGCGCCGGTCAGATACGGGTCCACGTCCAAGCTCGTGACGTGCTGCGCCCCGAGCCGCGCACTGGCGTACGCGGTGAGCCCCCCGGCCCCGGTCCCGAGGTCGAGCACGTCCAGCCCCGCCCCGAGCCGGCCGTGTCGCAGCATCGAGACGACCAGGCTGGGCAGGGTCGCCGACGATGTGGGGTTTCCCTCGGGCCGGTCATCGGGCTCGGCGTGGTCGGCATGCAGGGCGCCGACTCGGGTGATCAGCGACCGGTCGGAGTAGGCGGCGTTCAGCCACGCTTCGGGGTCGGAGGCACCGTCCCTCAGGGTCCATCCGTTCCCGGCGCTCCGTTCCCACCACCGAGGCACCATGTGATGACGGGGCACACCCGCCACCGGCGCGAGCCACCGGGAGTCGGGGTCCGTCACCTGGTCGGCGAGCCGTTCCGCGTGTCGTTCCCATTCCATGGTCACGCTCCGATCTTGGGGAACTTCGGCAGGCAGGCTTCCGTGTTGGCGGGGTCGCAGTCCGAAGAGTCGTGCGGAGTGCACGCGCTACGGGATGGCGGGATGCTCGCGGACAGGTCGGCCCAGGCTTTCCCGCCGAGCAGATCGCGGAGTCGGTCCTTCAGGACGTTCCCCGCTGGGAAATCGCGCGAGAGTACGCACCCGGCGAGATCCCCGTTCGGGAGGACGGCGGCACGTCCACGGGTGCATCTGCCGCACATCTCGTCCAGCGTCGGTGAATGCCCCGGCGGCATCGCCCGGCCCACGGCGCGCACCCGGTCCGTGTTGATATGCGTCACGCCCAGGAAGGCCAGTTCGGCGCCGGCTTCGGCGACGCGTTGGTCCGGCAGGATGTCCACGATTCCGACGTACAGCGCGATGCCGCGACGCAAGGCTTCTTCGATGTTGGCGCGGGTGCGGAGGTACGACCCGTCCCTGCCTGTGATCTTGTCGTGCTCGGCCGGGTCATCGCTGTAGTAGCTGGTCGCCAACGTCACGCCGTCCCGCTCGAACGTCGCCCACCAGGCGCTCGCCACATGGAACAGGTTGGAGTAGACCTGTACTTCCAGTCCCGTCGAAAGCGCGTGGTCGGTGAGGTCGCGCCATTGGGGGTGAACGGTCGGCTCCCCGCCGATGAGCTGCACACGGGGAATGCCCAGCGCGGCGGCATCCGTGATGACACGTCGCCAGTCGGCTGGAGTCATCGTGCCGTGCGATGCCTGCGGGCTGGACTCCGACAGGCAGTGTGTACAGGTGAGTTGGCACTTTCCCGTGATCTCCAGTTCCAACGTCTGGATGCCGACGATCGGCCGTTCGGCTAAAGCGGTCATGACCTTTCCCTGTTCTCTCGATTGATCCGGCCCGGATGGGGCGGGATCGGGGGTTGCCCCCTGCCGTCACACAGGGGTGGTCCAATCTCAGGCGGTTTTCCGGGAGTCCGGTGGACCGGGTCCGCACCGAGGGCGGAGGTTCGAGTCCCGACTCCGCCGCCGCCCGTCCGGCCGCAGTCCCTCGGCTAGCAGCAGGACGTGTGTTGGGTCCGCCCCCTGCCGGTGATCGCTTGGGGAAGCGTGATCCGACAAGGGCAGGGGGCGGGGTTGGGGACCGGCCAGGCGGTGAGCGCGTACCAGCCGGTGTGATCGGTGGTGACGATCAAGAGGGGTGTGCCTGCGGCGAGTTGCCGGCGTGCCTGGTTACGGAGTCCGTCTTTCAGGGCCCAGGCGCGGAGGTGCGCGGGTGCGTCGCCGAACAGGCCGGTGAGGGGGTACGGGACCGGGGTGAGCGCGCGGGGGTGGATGGGGCTGGTGGCGGGGTCCGGGTCGAGACCGTCCGCGAGCCGTAACGCCTGGTCCCGCATCCAGCGGAGGACCCGGCCCGGATAGGGGCTGGCGAAGGAGCCGAGGATCATCCGGGCGCGCTGTCCGGTGCCGCCGACGATGCCTTCGGCGGTGACCTCGGCCCGGTAGGTGCTGCACGGCGGGGACCCGGCCGGGACGGGTGGCCGGGTCATGTGGTCACACCGGGAAGGGTGCGCGGGTCGGTCTCGGCGGGCGGGTCCCACTGCACGGTGTCGCAGACGGTCCGTGCGTAACGGCGGTGGCCGGTACGGCGGAAGTGGTACTCGGCCCACGCCTCGCCGTCGCCCACGGTGAGCCCCTGCCCGGTGTCGTCGGGCTCGGGCTCCGCTCCGCACGGCGGGGTTCCGGAGACGCACTCGATGTGCGCGCGGACGCCCTCGGACTCCACATGCGTCAGCGTCCACACCAGATGCCGGAACAGGCGGGTCGTCCTCATGTGACAGCTCCCCACCGGCCGCTGTTGGCGTTCCGCTCGGCGACGGCCGGCGAGAGAGTGTCGGCGACCGTGGCGGGCCGGACCTCCTCCCGAAACGCGTCCCACTCCCGCCCTCCCCGCGGCGGACGCAGCGCGCAACGCGTCCCGTAGACCTCCATGACCACTCCCAGGACCCCGGTCACGGTGTCGTACACAACAGACCCGACAGCCAGTTCGTCATCAGGCACGGCGACCCCTCTCCGTAGCCGTTTCGCTACCAAGGTGGCTCAGAGTGGCCTAGAGTCGAGAGTCCTTCAACATGTCAGAGCCGAAGGAAAGGTTGGGCATCCGTTGGTTAACCGCAAGGAGTTAAACCCCGAGGAGAGCCCGGAAGCAGCTTTTGGGGCGCGTCTACGCAGCTCACGGGAAGCGCTCGGTTGGACGCAAGATCAGCTTGCCGAGCGGATCGGGTATTCCAGCACGCACATTTCAGCCGTTGAAACTGGTCGCAAACCCCCAACTGTGCGGTTCTCGCGTAGTGCAGACGCCGCCTTCGACCTCACAGGGACAGCCGACACCTTCGAACAGGCGTGGCGCGAGATCCGGCGCGGTTCGTTGCTGGAGGGATTCCCCGAGTACGTGGTGAACGAAGGCCGGGCAGCCGAAGTCCGGTTGTACGAAGTGGGCATTGTGCCCGGTCTGCTCCAGACGCCGGAGTACGCCTCCGTGCTGGCAGACAGCGCCGTCAAATGGGGGACGATCACCGGAGACCAGGCGCACGAGAGGGTCGCGGTCGTCGCCGAGAGACAAGCCGCACTCCGGCGCACGCACCCGCCCATGATCCTGGCCGTACTGGATGAGAGCTGCATCCGCAGACCCATTGGTGAACCTGCCGTCATGGACGCACAGTTGCAGCGGTTGGTCGAGTTCGCCGAGCTGCCGAACACCGTGCTTCAGGTCGCGGACTTCGGCATGGGGGAGCGCCGCCCGTTCAACCTGCCGCTCTACATCCTGACCATGTCCGACCGATCACTCATGTCCTACGCCGAGTCGGCCCATCGGGGCCATCTGGAACGGGACAGCACCTTCGTGCTGCCCATACTGGGGGCCTACCATCAACTACAGGCGCACGCACTCTCCCAAGCCGCGTCTGTCGACTTGATCAACCAGTTACGAAAGGGCACCCCGTGACGACCGATTCTCCGTCCCCGCGTTGGTTCAAGTCCTCCTACAGCGACAACGGCGGCGCTTGCGTGGAGGTTGCCGCCAACTTCGCCGCCACCCTCGGCATGGTCCCCGTTCGTGACTCCAAGACCTCGGACGGTCCCGTCCTCGCCGTACCGACCCCCGCGTTCGAGTCGTTCATAGCGGGGGTCAAGTCCGGTGAGTTGGGCGCTGTCTGATCCTTCAGGATCAGTTCGCTCGGGAAACCGGCACACCTATAGAGAGCCCCGTCGACTCCAGCTTCTTCGGAGTGGCGGGGCTTCTCCTTGCCACCCAGGCCAATTGCGCTACCGGCCCGAGAGCCCGCCCCGCAACGGCAGCTGCCTGAGCCACAGGCTGGAAAGCGACTCGGCGGGGCCATGCATACCGCCTACCATCAGCTACAGGTAGGAACGCTGTCCCCGGCCCGCTCGCTCGACGAGCGAACAGATCGGAAAGGGCACCCCGTGACCACCGCAACCCCCGCTCTCCACTGGGTCAAGTCCTCCTATAGCAACAACGGCGGCACGTGTGTCGAATGGGCACCCCGATACGCCGCTGCCCACGGCGTAGTCCCGGTGCGTGACTCCAAGAACCCGAGCGGCCCCTCCCTTGCCGTGCCCACCCCCGCCTTCGTGTCCTTCGTGGCAGGGGTCAAGGCGGGTGAGTTCGGCGCTGTCTGATCCTCCGGGACCAGTTCGCTCGGCAATCCGGCACAACGACAGAGCGCCCCGCCGACTCCAGCTTCTTCGGAGCGGCGGGGCTTCTTACGTCACCCAGGCATCGCCATGCGTGGTCCGCGAGCTAAATCCAGGCGTGTTCGGTCAGGGCACGGGAGTCCTTCAGATAGCCGAGGAGCCCGAGTTTCGGGTACTCGATGATGTCCTCGGGCAGCTCATGGACGCTGAACCATTCCAGTCCGAGGCACTTCGACGGCTCGCGGTTGACGGGTTCCCCGCTCCATTCGGTGGCCTCGAAGAAGAAGCCGATCCGTTCGACGGTGGCGCTCTGGCGGTGATGTACGACGTGCACCATGCGCAGATGGTCCGGCTCGACGGAGACGCCGGTCTCTTCGAGCAGTTCGCGCGCAGCGCCGACGCTCAGTGGCTCGCCCTGGTCGAGCTTGCCGGAGGGCATGTGCCAGCGTCCGTAGCCGTAGGGTCCGCCGCGCCGGGAGAGGAGGAGCCTGTCGCCGTCGCGGAGGATGACGTGGGTGTCGATGACGGGCTGTGCGGGATGCGGGTTCATGGTTCCCAGGAGGTTGTCGGGTGTCGTGGGTGCGCTGACGGTACCGAGATGCGAGGGAGTGTCTCGGCCTCGCTCAGCGAACAGACACAACAACAGACAGCTCCGCCGACCCCAATCCTTCGGAGCGGGCGGGGCCTCTGCCTCACCCAGGGCATCGCCATGCGCGGTCCAGGAGGCTACGTTCAGGCGTGT
This sequence comes from Streptomyces sp. NPDC004609, assembly GCF_042873655.1. Lineage (NCBI taxonomy): Bacteria > Bacillati > Actinomycetota > Actinomycetes > Kitasatosporales > Streptomycetaceae > Streptomyces > Streptomyces sp. NPDC004609. Next base: position 43,767 of record NZ_JBIALS010000028.1, read on the forward strand.
TCGGGCAGGGCGCGGGGGCCACCTCACGTCGGCAACCACCCGATCCACAGACTGGAAGTGTCCCGATGGCAGTCTCTCGACAGTCGGCCGCTACCAGTGGCAAGGGCTGCTGTTCCGCAGCTCGTCATCGGACCCGCGGCGCAGGTGTCCGGGGCGGGGCGCAATGGTGTTCAGGGTCCCGTTCGGTGGGCGGCCCAGCGGGCTGAGGCAGTGACCATGCGAGCGGTCCACGGGTCCGGGTCGGCACCGCCGATTTCTTTCCACAGGTTGGCGTTGGCCACGGCGAATGCGTTCACACCTTCGGAGGGCGCGCTCCGCCATGACGGCACCTCTCCCGCCCAGCGCTCTGCCGATTCGGCGGTGTGACCTCCGGCCGCCATGAGCCAGATCACCCAGTAGCCGGGGTCCAGCCAGGCGGCGCCGCGTGTCGCCCACGCCCAGTCCACAAGGAGTGCTGTCTCCTCCACGAGGACGTTGGCGTTGTTCAGGTCCGTGTGAAGCAAGGAGTCCCCGGCGAAGTGGGACAGGTCTGCCGGTTTCGCCGCGTAGCGTTCAAGGCGCTGGTCCGCCCGTCGAAGCTCGATGGCCGGGCACGCGACTTCGCCCAGGCGGACGAGAAGGTCGGCGACCTTCGGCAGGTCAGACGAATCGGGCGAGTAGTCCGCGTGGTGCCCGTCGATGGCTTGGAAGCCCAGAAGATCCCACTCCTCGACTTCGATCCGCCATCGGAGAGCCGGGGCGACTCCGCGAAGGAACGGGTTCACCTCAGCCTCTCGCCGTTGGGTCCAGACCCGGGGGTGATCGGTGCGGAGCCCCTTCACATAGATGCTCCCGGTTTCTGTGAAGACGCGGGCAGCGACCTCACTGTTGAACCCCGCCTTCGCCGGTTCGATCTTCCGGAGTGGTCCGGTGCGCGCTTCGACTTGAGCGAGCACCGTCGAGGGGAGTTCTTCGAAGGCGATTCGGTTGGTTGCCACGACTCCACACACTTCCACACCACGAGCAGCGCGGGCCCCGTGGCGCGTGAGCACCATGAGACCCGCGCGGGGTACTACCAGTTGGTGGGCCGACTACTGGTAGGGGTTGTCGTCACCACAGCCGCGGTCCGACGCGGACGCCAGTACTTCCACGTCCACGATCTGGACGCCTACCGGCTCAGCGGCGCACGCATGGGGTTGTTCCTGCCCCGTGGCTGGCTGCCAGTTCCCCACGGCGCTCCGGGGAATGATCTCTACCGCAACAGCAGTCACTTCGTTGCCTCCTTCATCCCGTGCTGACAGTAGGTGCGGAGTGGTGCCTTCGCCTCCTGGTACACCTTCGCAAGCGGTCGGCAGACACGACAGGTCTTCGACAGCCTGCAGCCGGCGCATCCACCGGAGCGAAGCATCTGGGAGTCTGCGATTCCGGGCAGACGTGCAAGGCCGCTCAGTCCTTCGGACATGAGATTGACGGGATTTTCACGGCCGATCTTGCACATGGTCGCCCACCCGTGCGGGTCAACGTGAAAGAAGCGGTGACCGGCAGGGCACCCGGCAAAGACAGATGAACGGTTAACCCAGTCTTCCGCCTGGGTGGCGAGTGGCTCGTTCCCCCCTTTGTAGGTGGGGGAGATGGTTCCGTATTCCTTACGGGACACTCCGTACCGGTCGGCTAGTTCGCGCATAGCCTCCACTTCATGGGCGCTGTACTTCGTGATGATGAGCGTGATCTCCAAGGGAATACCGGCTTCCTTGGCTGCTGTGATTCCCTTCATCACGGCTTTGAATGAGCCGGCGCGCTGGGTGAGTGCGTCAAAACTCTCGGCTGTAGCACCGTACAGGGAAACTGTGATTTTATGAGGCGGCAAGGAGGTGAGGAGATTGATCACAGCCGGATGGTGGAGCCTTGACCCGTTGGTAAGTATTTCCAGCAACATCCCCATGTCGTAGGCCGTGCGGTACGCGGCGTGGAAGTCAGGATCAATTGTCGGTTCTCCACCAGTGAACTGAAGCCAGAGAACCCCGGCATCACGGAGCAGGGTGAGAAGGTGCCCTTTCTCTTCGCCAGATAGCCCCATGAATTTTCGGTCCGGTAGGAAGCAGTGCTCACAACCGAAGTTGCAACCCTGGTTGATCTCGTAGGTTGCCCGGCTGAAGTTGAGTGTGGTGAGTGGTCGCACCAAAATTGCGGTGTCGCTGGGCTGCCCGGACAATCGGAGGCCCCAGGCGGCTTCGGCGGCGTCAATGAGCCACCCCGGTACTGGGCTTCTCTCTGTTACCGCGCTCGCCACCTCGTTGTAGTAGGCGCGTGGAATGTGTAGAGCCTTTCGTTCCCCCTGCCGAACGATTGCGAACTTTTCATCCTGTGGAGTAGCGACTACCTGATGCATTGCTCTCCTTTTCGGAACCGCAGGGGCTGCGAATCGTGGCTACTGGTTGCCTATTCCACTCATCTGTATCCCTTCGCCTTGGGCTGGGATTCACAGTAGAGACGGGCTCCGCTCTGTGTCAGGAATGTTAGCGTTGTCGGGAAAAGAACAGAGACCAGCCTTCCAAGAGTTCCCGACAGTCGTTCCCGAAGATGGTATATCGCTCGTAGGTTTCAAAGTCATTGAGATAAGCCGTTACGTCTCTATGGTCCCGCAAGATCAATGCCCCTGTAGCCGTTTCCACGGTGGCCAGTCTCCGGTCGTACACCGTAAATGTGTTCAGCGGCCTCTCCGGAATGTATCCGCCCAAGGGGACAATGCCAAGGCGCACATTCGGAATGCGGGAGACTGATGTGAGCCGATCCAACTGCATGGACATTTCTACAGGGGGCAGCAGTGGCCACCTGACCGCTTGCTCAGTAAGGATGAACGTGAACGACTTCGAAGGTTCGTGAAGGACCTGCTGCCGTTCCAATTTCTTCGCAATGGTCTTCGACTGATCACCGGGCACGTCGGCGATGCTGGCACGCACGTACTCAGGCGTGGCGAGTAGTCCCGTGATCATCGACAGGAGGAAAAATCGGAACTCTTTCGAGGCGGCTTCCAGTCTAGCCAGCTCATTCTGTTTTTTGTCCAATCCTCTGCGGCGAGAGGACCAGTGATCCTGCCATTCCGTATTGGCCGTTCTTGCCAGTGATAGAATTTCGGTCGATATGGCTTCGTCTGCCCCGAGGGCTTCCAGAATCAATTCGACATCGACCAGTGATGGCGTGAGTTTGCCGCTCTCGATGTTGCTGACCTTGGTTTGCGACATGGTGCAGCGGCGAGCGAGCCAGGTCTGCGTTTTCCCAGCTCGCTTGCGCTGACCTCTCAGTACTTCTGCTAGGTCAGATCTGGACTGACCCAGCTTCTCGGGCTCAAACGTCAAGGCCCTTCACGTACTCCTCGAAGGGCACCGACTCGGCTACCGCGATTCGCTGGTACGCGATGAACCGGGCCACGTCCCCACCATGGACCTCGCGATTGATCTGTCGTCCATCAGGGTGATAGTTCATCAGTACTACTTCCGCGTGGTCGAAGATCCAGAAGTCCTGAACTCCTTCCAGAGGGTTCATTCGGTTGGTCACGTCCAGAATCCGGATCTTCTCACCCGCCAGCGCATGAGGTGCGTAATACTGGGAGAACTCGAATCGCAGGTAGGCCGACAGCGGTCGAGTCACGATGTGTACGCGCCCCTGCGAGCGCCCTTCCGCGGCCTGTCGGCGCAGCCGGTCGGTGTACTCGTTCGAGACGGCGTAGGGGTCGATACGCGCCCCTGCGTTGAACGCCGCGAATTCCTCTTCCTCCTGTGGCATGAGGTACTGCGGTAGGGACTCAAGGCGCCATGCTTCGCGCTGGAATCCCTCGAATCGTGCTGCCCAGTCCTCACCAGCCAAGAGCACGTACGGCCTCCCTCAGTACGCTTTCAGGGATTTCCACGAGCCCTTCGCCTCCGGGTGGCATGAACGCCTCGGAAACGTTGCCCTGGACGATGAACGAGCCGTTGGGGGTGCGGTAGACATTCGGGCAGTCGTCCTTTCCGCACTCCCCGTTGCCGTTGCCGTTGCCGGTAAGTCGGGTCAGTTCCTCGCGCGCCATGCTGAAACCCCCTTGCGCCCGGCCCTGGTTGGGCCGCTGGAGTCGAAGCTACGGGGGCAAGCCTTGGTCGTCCATGCGGCAGCACCGATATTCGCGTTGTCGGGTAACGATCTTCCCCAGGCACCGCAAGCTCAGCGCCGGAAGGCGGGGGGAACGAGTCAACCTGGGTAGTGCCGTACAGGCCGGGAGCCCACCTCACACCGGCAACAACCCGATCCATGGGCCGGAAAACGAGTCGGTTCCAGAAGCTCAGCCGACGCGTCAGCGCCGCCTCACAGCGGAAGGGCCTGAGGTTCCTGAACCTCAGGCCCTTGGCGGCGGTCCCGGCCGGACCACCGGGATCAGCTCTTTTGGCCGGCCGCCTGAAGAATCGCCTCCACGCCGAGTTTGACCTCGGCTCCGATCGATTCGGGGAGCGTGACGTGTTCACCAGGGGCGTGGACTCGGTGGTTCGCGTAGTCGCCTTCAGCCGGGTCGGTGAGCACATGGAGCCGCTGGTGCTTGCGGTCGATGATGACGTACACCGGGATCCGGGCCTGCGCGTAGGCGGCGACCTTGTGGCGGAGGTCCGCCTGGTAGTTGCTGGAGGTGACCTCCAGGACCAGACGGAAGACGGCCGGGTCGTAGCAATTGTTCTCGATGAGGTGTTCTTCGCAGTCGGCATCGACGACGGCGAGGTCGGGGATCGCGTAGTCCTGGGGGCCGCTGGGCAACCACAGTCCGATTCCTTGGAGGACGTCGGCCTCCGCGCCGTCGAGGCCCGCCGTCATGAACGGGCGCATGAGCTTGGTGAGTGCCCTGGCGTGGGCACCGTCTGCGGGCTGTGCCGCCGTGATGACGCCGCCGATGATCTCGATGCGGTTGCGGGGAAGCCGCTCCCTGAGGATGTTCGCCTCGTCGATCAGCGACTGCGGCTCGCCTTCACGCGGGTGCTCGACTGCGGCAGGCATAGTGGCCTCCTGAAGGCTGCTGGTGTCGAGCGCATCATCGGAAGCACACTGGCCCCTCCGCGTCCCGTACCGCAGCGTTCACACAGACGAGTGAGGGCCCCGGCGGTTTGATCCCGCCAGGGCCCTCGAAATGCCGCTTACGCGGTCACAGGTTCTCGATCACATAGTCGACGCACTTCGTCAGCGCCTCGACGTCCGACGGGTCGATCGCCGGGAACATCGCCACCCGCAGCTGGTTGCGGCCCAGCTTGCGGTACGGCTCGGTGTCGACGATGCCGTTGGCGCGCAGCACCTTCGCCACCGCGGCGGCGTCGATCTCGTCGGCGAAGTCGATCGTGCCGATGACCTGCGACCGCTTGGCCGGGTCGACGACGAACGGGGTCGCGTACTTGGACGCCTCGGCCCAGCCGTACAGGCCCCGCGCGGAGGTCGCCGTGCGGCGGACCGCCCAGTCGAGGCCGCCCTGGCCGTTCAGCCAGGTCAGCTGCTCGTTCAGCAGGAAGAGGGTGGTGAGCGAGGGCGTGTTGTACGTCTGGTTCTTCAGCGAGTTGTCGATCGCGGTTGGCAGGCTGAAGAACTCCGGGACGTGACGGCCCGAGCCGTGCACCCGGGCGGCGCGCTCCAGCGCGGCGGGGGAGAAGACACCCACCCACAGGCCGCCGTCGGAGGCGAAGCACTTCTGCGGGGCGAAGTAGTAGACGTCCGTCTCGGCGATGTCGACGGGCAGGCCGCCCGCGCCGGAGGTCGCGTCCACCAGGACCAGCGCGCCCTCGTCGGCACCGGAGACCCGGGCGATGGGGGCGGCGACACCGGTGGAGGTCTCGTTGTGGGTGAAGGCGTAGACGTCGGCGCCCGCCTCCGCCACGGGGTCCGGGTGCGAGCCCGGGTCGGCGGAGATGACGGTCGGCTCGGCCAGCCAGGGCGCGAGCTTGGCGGCCTTCGCGAACTTGGAGGAGAACTCGCCGAAGGTCAGGTGCTGCGACTTGTTCTCGATCAGACCGTGGGTCGCGATGTCCCAGAAGGCGGTGGAACCGCCGTTGCCGAGGATCACCTCGTAGCCGTCGGGGAGCCCGAAGAGGTCGCGCACGCCCTCGCGCACCGCGCCGACCAGGTTCTTGACCGGGGCCTGGCGGTGGGAGGTGCCGAGGAGGGAGGTGCCGGTGGCGGCCAGCGCGTCGAGCGCCTCCGTACGCACCTTGGAGGGGCCCGCGCCGAAACGGCCGTCGGCGGGCTTGATGTCAGCGGGAATCCGGATCTCAGCCACGCCTCGGAGCGTATCCGGTCGGCCGCGGCCCCGGACACGCGGTCCGTCGGCTGAGACGGTGACCGGCGAGGTTCAGCCTTTCTGGTGCAGCGACAGGGCGTGCAGATGCTCGACCAGCGCGATCAGCACGAACTTGCTCGACGAGTGGTCCCGCGCGTCGAACTCCACCAGCGGCACATCGGGGTCGAGCGCGAGTGCCTCACGGATGTGCTCGTCGCTGTGGAGGGGACCGCCGAAGTCGTTGACGGCGACGATGTACGGCATTCCGTGGTGCTCCAGGCGGTCCAGCGCGTACCAGGCGTCCGTGAGCCGGCGGGTGTCGACGAGGACGACCGCGCCGATGGTGCCCGCCAGCAGGCGGTCCCACAGGAACCAGAAGCGCTCCTGGCCGGGCGCGCCGAACAGATACAGGATGCTCCGGGTGTCGATGGTGATCCGGCCGAAGTCGAACGCGACGGTGGTGGCGGTCTTGGCGGTGACCCGGCTGGTGTCGTCGAGGGTGCGCCCGGCGCGGCTCATCACCTCCTCCGTGTGCAGCGGACGGATCTCGCTCACGGAGCGGACCATGGTCGTCTTGCCCACTCCGAAGCCGCCGACGACGACGATCTTCAGAGCGTTCTCGGCCTTCTGGGGCAGTGCCGTCCCGGGGAGCGTACGACGGCGCTCGGCGGGGCTGTCCGCCCGCGTTCCGCGAGTCATCGGGCCTGGGCGGTGCCGGTCATCGAGTGTTGCCTTCCGAGGGGTGGCGGGGGCAGAACTGGAGCCGCGTGTTCCTGATCAAGTGGTCGTCACTATAGGAGAGTTGGCGATCACTTTGGGCTGTTACCCCGGGCTTTGCCAAGGGCCCAAGGGCCCTAATGGTCCCAGGGGGAAGGTTTCCTCCCGGTGTGACGAGGGCGACGCGGGCATCCTGGAACACATGGCTGAACCACGCTCCCCTCGGTGGGACGGAAGTGGCACACGCGACTCACAAGGTGGGAGTGTGCCCCGTGACCCGAGTGATCCGCCGGTACGGGGTGGCGCCGGCCCGCTGGAGCGGGAACTCGCCGCCCACGTCCGGGGCGAGGTCGACTTCTCGGCCACCGCCCGCGCCCTGACGACCATGGACGCCTCCAACTACCGCCGGGTCCCCGTCGGCGTCGTCGCACCGCGCGACGCGGACGACGTGGCCGCCGCACTGGAGGTCTGCCGGGTCCACGGGGTGCCCGTGGTCGCGCGCGGCGGCGGTACGTCGATCGCCGGGCAGGCCACCGGCACCGGCGTCGTGCTGGATTTCACCCGCCATATGAACGCCGTGGTGGACGTGGACGCCGGGACCCGTACGGCCGTCGTACAGCCCGGGGTCGTCCTGGACACCCTCAGGGACACCGTCCGGCCCCACGGCCTCACCTTCGGCCCCGATCCCTCCACCCACGCCCGCTGCACCCTCGGCGGGATGATCGGCAACAACTCCTGCGGAGCGCACTCCGTCGCCTGGGGCACCACCGCCGACAATGTCCGAGAACTATCGGTCCTCACCTACGGGGGCACCCCGCTCCGCCTCGGCCGGTCCCTCGCCCCCGGCCGCGCTCCCGCCGGGCTGCGCGAACTCGTCGGAGGCAACCTCGCCCTCCTGCGGACCGGATACCCCGGCGGACTGCCCCGCCGTATCTCCGGATACGCCCTGGACGCGCTGCTCCCCGAAAACGGCACCGACCTCGCCCGCGCCTTCTGCGGCAGCGAGGGCACCCTCGCCGTGCTCACCGAGGCGGCCGTACGGCTGGTCGAGGCGCCCCGGGCGAGGGCGCTCGCCGTCCTCGGCTACCCCGACGAGACCGCCGCCGCCGACGCGGCGGCCGGGCTGCTCGCCCACCGGCCGCTGACCGTCGAGGGCATGGCCGACGACCTGGTGCCCGACGCCCGGGGCCTGCCGCGCGGCCGGGCCTGGCTCTTCGTCGAGACGGGCGGCGGCGCCCCCGCCGAGGCCCGCTCCCGCGCGAGCGCGATCGTGCGGGCGGCCGGCGCCCTGGACGGCACGGTGGTGTCCGACGCCGCCGGGATGCGGGCGCTGTGGCGCGTACGCGAGGACGCGGCGGGCACCGCCACCCGTACCCCCGACGGCGCCGAGGCGTGGCCCGGCTGGGAGGACTGCGCGGTGCCGCCCGCCCGGCTCGGCGCGTATCTGCGCGACTTCCGCGCCCTGCTCACCGGCCACGGGCTGCGCGGGACGCCGTACGGGCACTTCGGCGACGGCTGCATCCACGTCCGTATCGACTTCGACCTGCTGAGCGAACCGGGCGTACGGGCCTACCGGAGGTTCTCCGCCGAGGTGGCCGACCTGGTGGTCGCCCACGGCGGCTCGCTGTCGGGCGAGCACGGCGACGGACAGGCGCGCGCCGAACTGCTGCCGAGGATGTACGGCGCCCCACTCGTCGACCTCTTCGGCCGGTTCAAGGACCTGTGGGACCCGGCGGGCGGACTGAACCCGGGGATGCTGGTACGGCCCGCGCGGCTGGACGAGGGGCTGCGGTTCGCCGTGCTGCCGCGCGAACCCGTCGACGTCGTCTTCGGCTATCCGAAGGACGGCGGCGACTTCGCGGGCGCGGTCCGCCGCTGCGTCGGGGTCGCCAAGTGCCGTGACACGGCGCCCGGTCCCGGCGTGATGTGCCCGTCGTTCCGCGCGACGGGCGAGGAGGCCCACTCCACCCGCGGCCGGGCGCGCCTGCTGCACGAGATGCTCGCCGGGGAGGTCGTACGGGACGGCTGGCGCTCGCCCGAGGTGCGGGACGCGCTCGATCTGTGCCTGTCCTGCAAGGGGTGCCGCAGCGACTGCCCGGTGGGCGTCGACATGGCCACGTACAAGGCGGAGTTCCTGCACCACCACTACGCGGGGCGGCGGCGCCCGGCGTCCCACTACACCATGGGCCGGCTGCCCGGGTGGCTGCGGGCGGCGGCACCCTTCGCGCCCCTGCTGAACGCGCTCGCCCGGGTGCGCCCGCTGGCCGCCCTCGCCAAACGGGCGGCCGGGATCGCGCCGGAGCGCGCCCTGCCCGTGCTCGCGCCGGTCACCTTCCGGCGCTGGGCGCGGGGACGGCCGGGAGGCGGCGGGCGCAGGGTGGTGCTGTGGCCGGACACCTTCACCGAGTATCTGTCCCCGCAGGTGGGGCGGGCGGCGGTCCGGGTGATGGAGGCGGCGGGCCTCGGGGCCGTGCTGCCCGAGGGCCGTGTCTGCTGCGGGCTCACCTATGTCACCACCGGGCAGCTCGACCGGGCGCGCGCGGTGATGCGCCGCACCCTCGACACCGTGGAACCGCTGCTGGAGCCGGGCGTTCCGGTGGTGGTGCTGGAGCCGAGCTGCGCGGCGGCCCTGCGGACGGACCTGCCGGAGCTGCTGACCGGCGATCCCCGCGCGGCCCGGCTCGCCTCGTCCGTCCGTACCTTCGCCGAGACACTGGAGGAGTACGCCCCCGACTGGACCCCGCCGCGCGCCGACCGCGAGGTGGCGGGACAGACGCACTGTCACCAGCACGCGGTCCTCGGCGACGCGGCGGACCGCAGGCTGCGTGAACGGGCGGGCCTGCGCGGCGATCTGAGCGATGGCTGCTGCGGGCTGGCGGGCAACTTCGGCTTCGAGGCGGGCCACTACGGCGTCTCGGTGGCCTGCGCCGAGGACCGGTTGCTGCCGGCGCTGCGGAACGCGGGACCGTCGGTGGAGATCCTGGCCGACGGCTTCTCCTGCCGTACGCAGACGGCCCAGCTGGCGGGTCGGCGGGCCCGTCATCTGGCGGAGGTCCTGGCGGAGGCGCTGGGGACGGAACCTGAGGCGGGGGCTGCGGGGTAGCCGGGTGTCGGGGCGGCGGGGTAGCTGGGGGAGAGGGGGATGCGGGGGCTGCGGGGTAGCCGGGTGAGGCCGGGGGCGGGGTAGCTGGGGGAGCGCGGGAAGCGGGGGCTGCGGGGTAGCCGGGTGAGGCCGGGGGCGGGGGCTGCGGGCAGTCCTGGTCCGGTGGGCAGTTCCTAGTCCGGGGGGCGGGTCAGTTCGCGGGCCAGGGCGACCAGGTACGGCAGCGCCGGGTGGGCCGGGCCCGCCCGGTGGGCCAGCAGGACCGGGACCGGGGGCGCGTCCGGCAGCGGGCGGAAGGTCACCCCCGGGTGCGGGTGCAGCTTCGCCGTCGAGGCCGCCGAGACCCCCGCGCCCCGGCCCGCGGCGATCGCCGCCAGCCAGTCGTCCGTGTTGGTGACGGTGACCGTGGCGGCCGGGCGGGCGTCCGGGGGCCACAGATCGAGGGTGGTGATCCCGGAGACGGGGTTCACCAGGACCGGCCCCGACGCCAGATCCGCCAGCGTCAGCCGGGGCAGCGCGGCGAGCGGTCCGTCCGACGTCACCGCCGCGACCCGGGGCTCCGTGAACAGCGGTACGGTCACCAGCCCGGGCTCGTCGACGGACCCGCGCAGCACCGCGGCGTCCACCCTGCCCCGTACGAGACCGGCCGTGCGGTCGTCGATACGGAGCAGTTCCAGCGGGGTGTCCGGGTGCTCGCGCTCCCAGCGGCGCAGCAGCGGTGTCGTGTACGGCCCGAGGGCGGCCCAGGCGTGCCCGAGCCGCAGCGGCCGGCCCCGCGGCCCCACCGTGTCCACCGCGTCGTCGAACGCGGCCACGGCCGCCGCCGCCTTCTCCCGGAAGATCCGGCCCTCGGCGGTGAGGGTGAGATGGTGAGTGGAGCGGTCCATCAAGCGGACACCCAGGTGCTTCTCCAGCGCCGCGAGGGAGCGGGAGAGCGCGGGCTGGGTCAGATGCAGCCGCGCCGCCGCCCTGGTCACGCTGGATTCCTCCGCGATGGCGAGGAAGGCCCGCAGATGGCGCAGGTCGATGCTCATGCGTGTGGAGCATAACGACAGCGCAATAGGCATTTCACGCCACTGCGCCCGCGCACTAGCGTGGGCGGGGCCGGCAGTGTGCCGCGTATGCCCGGATCCGTGTGCGGCCGGGCGCTCGATCGGAACGGGAGGAACAGGGTGGACGAGGTCCGTAACCCGGTCGTGGGCGAGGCCGGCCACCCGTTCGTCACGGCGGAGCCCGAGGCCGCCGCCGCGCTCGGCGCGGGTGCCCCCGCGGCCGGAGGCGGCGCGGGTGACCCGGCCGGTGCTGCGGCCGTCGGCGCGGGCGGCGGCACCGGGCGGGGCGGGAAGGCCGCGCGGGCCGCCCTCGGGCCGGTGGGGCTTGTCGTCGGCGGGGTGCTGTCCGTGCAGTTCGGGGCGGCCGTCGCCGTCCTGCTCATGCCGCGCGCCGGGGCGATGGGCGTCGTCACCCTGCGGCTCGTCCTGGCGGCGGCCGTGATGCTCGTCGTCTGCCGTCCGAGGATCCGCGGCTACTCACGGGCCGACTGGGGCACCGTCCTCGTCTTCGGCACGGTCATGGCCGCGATGAACATGCTCTTCTACCAGGCCGCCGAGCGGATTCCCCTCGGCGCGGCCGTGACCCTGGAAGTCCTGGGCCCGCTCACCCTCTCCGTGATCGTGTCCCGGCGGCTGGTGAATCTCGTCTGGGCCGCCCTCGCGCTCGGCGGTGTGGTCCTGCTGAGCGGACTGCTCAGCGGCGGCGGAGCCGGCGGGCTCGATCCGGTGGGCGCGCTGTTCGCCGTGGCGGCGGGGGTGATGTGGGCCGCGTACATCGTCTTCAGCGCCCGCACCGGGCGGCGCTTCCCCAAGGCCGACGGACTGGCCCTGGCCCTCGCGGTCGGCGCGGTACTGACCCTGCCGTTGGGGCTTGCCGAGTCCGGGGCCACGCTCGTCGAGCCGTCGGTCGTCGGGCTCGGGCTCGCCGTCGCGGTGATGTCGTCCGTCCTCCCGTACACCCTGGAACTGCTGGCCCTGCGGCGGCTGGCCGCGCCGACGTTCGCGGTGCTGATGAGCCTGGAGCCCGCGGTCGCCGCGATGGCCGGGTTCCTCCTCCTGAGCCAGGCGCTCTCCGCGACCGACGCGCTGGCGATCGCGCTGGTCATCGCGGCGAGCATCGGCGCGGTACGGACCCAGGTCGGCAAGGGGCGCGCCCCGGGTCCGGGACCCGGCGCCGCGGTCCCACCGGGCCCCGGCGACCCGCCCCGGCGCCACGCCACCGGCGGCCCCGGCCCCTGAACCGGCGGCCAGGGTCGGCACACCGGGCACACCGGGCACACCGGGCCCGCCGGACACCCCGGGCCCGCCGGACGCTCAGGGCGCGATGTCGTCGTACCCCGGGACCTCGCGGGGGTCCCGGGTCCCCGGTCCCACATAGCGCGCCGAGGGGCGCACCAGGCGGCCCGTGCGCTTCTGCTCCAGGATGTGGGCCGACCAGCCGGCCGTGCGGGCACAGGTGAACATCGAGGTGAACATATGGGCCGGGACCTCCGCGAAGTCCAGGACGATGGCCGCCCAGAACTCCACGTTCGTCGCCAGCACCCGGTCCGGGCGGCGGTTGTGGAGCTCCTCCAGGGCGGCCTTCTCCAGCGCCTCGGCGACCTCGTAGCGCGGCGCGTCCAGCTCCCTGGCCGTACGGCGCAGCACCCGTGCCCGCGGGTCCTCGGCGCGGTAGACACGGTGGCCGAAGCCCATCAGGCGCTCGCCCTTGTCGAGAGCCTGCTTGACATAGGCGGTCGCGTCGCCGGTGCGCTCGATCTCCTCGATCATGCCGAGGACGCGGGAGGGGGCGCCGCCGTGCAGCGGACCCGACATCGCGCCGACCGCGCCCGACAGCGCCGCGGCGACGTCCGCGCCGGTGGAGGCGATGACCCGGGCGGTGAACGTGGACGCGTTCATCCCGTGCTCGGCGGCGGAGGTCCAGTACGCGTCGACGGCCTTCACATGCCGGGGGTCCGGCTCACCTCGCCAGCGGATCATGAACCGTTCGACCACGGAGTGCGCCTTGTCGATCTCCCGCTGCGGCACCATCGGCAGGCCCTGGCCACGGGCACTCTGTGCCACGTACGACAGCGCCATCACCGCCGCCCGCGCCAGATCGTCCCGGGCCCGCTCCTCGTCGATGTCCAGCAGCGGTTTCAGGCCCCACACGGGCGCGAGCATCGCCAGCGCGGACTGCACATCGACCCGTATGTCCCCGGAGTGCACGGGGATCGGGAACGGCTCGGCCGCCGGCAGCCCGGGATTGAACGCGCCGTCGACCAGGAGTCCCCATACGTTCCCGAAGGACACCTGGCCGACGAGATTCTCGATGTCGACGCCTCGATAACGGAGAGAACCGCCCTCTTTGTCGGGTTCGGCGATCTCCGTCTCGAACGCGACGACTCCTTCGAGCCCAGGTACGAAGTCGGACATCAGGCGGCTCCTCACGGTACGTACAACAGATCGGTGCGGTTGATCGGATGGGACCGGACACCTCGGTGATGCCCCGTACGACCGGTGGTCACCCGCCGCCGGGGGCCAGGAACGATATCTCCTGCTGTGGAATCACCACAGAGCCCCGCCCCTGGATTTTGGCGGGTTCCCATGATGCGGGGAAGCGTGAGATCCGGCACACTGCACCGTTTTGCCCGGGGAGGATTAGCGGCACTGAGTGCCGGGGATACTGGTCCTTCACCGCCGACGACCGCCCGTGCCACCCCGTCCCGCGTGGCTCCGCCCCCTCCGGGGCGCCGTGGGCGGCGAACCCCTTGGCCGGGGCACGCGGTCTCGGCGCCGCCGCGGCCCTGCGGCAGGATGACCCCCGTGACCGACCATGCCTCCCCTGCGAACGCAGCCGTCCCCGATCCCGCCGTGATGCGGGAGCAGTACCGCTCCACACCGCTCCTGGAGACGGACCTCGCGCCGACGCCCATGGAACAGTTCGCCCGCTGGTTCCACCAGGTCACCACCGCCGGCCTGCACGAGCCGAACGCCATGGTCGTCTCCACCGCCACCCCCGACGGCCGCCCGTCGTCCCGCACGGTGCTGCTGAAGGAGTACGACTCACGGGGCTTTGTCTTCTACACGAACTACACCTCCCGCAAGGGACGCGAGATCGGCGCCAACCCGTATGTCTCGCTGCTCTTCCCCTGGCACCCCATCGCCCGCCAGGTGGTGGTCACGGGCACGGCGTCCCGTATCGGACGCGACGAGACGGTGGCGTACTTCCGCAGCCGCCCGCACGGCTCCCAGCTCGGCGCCTGGGCGAGCGAGCAGTCGTCGGTGATCGCCTCCCGTGACGAGCTGCTCACCCGGTACGAGGAGCTGGCGACCCGCTATCCGGAGGGCGAGCAGGTCCCGGCACCCCCCGAGTGGGGCGGCCTGCGGGTCGCGCCCGAGACGGTGGAGTACTGGCAGGGCCACGAGAACCGGCTGCACGACCGGCTGCGGTACACCTCGGGGGCGGACGGCACCTGGACCGTGGAGCGGCTGTCCCCCTGAGCCTTCCGGGAGGGCGGTGCGTGAACGCAGACGACCCGCGGGCCTGGTTCCCTCCGTACGGGACGGAGGGAAGCCGGCCGGACTGACCGGCGGCCCACGGGTCGGGTGACTGCATTGGATTTCGGCAGGTGGCCTGCCGACCGCACAGAGTGCGACGACGGGCGACTAGCCCGCAGTCACCTCACGAGTCCGGTGAGAAATCACTTCCGAACCACCTCCCTTCAGTGTGCGCACCACCTTAGGAACCTCCCGGGACGGCTTCAAGCGAATAAACGAACCGGTTTCCCGGCGCAACGATTTCCCGGAACCGCGTGTGCTCTGGGTCACGTTCGAGTTGAATGGTCCGACGTGCATCAACTCGCGCGGACACGTCCTGCAGGGGGCTCAGGATGAGTGCTTCGAAGAGCGGCACGGCCCACGCACTCGGGCCCGACGAGCCGGAGCGGCCCGCGCCCGCGGCGGCCCCCGACCCGGCCGCGGGCTCGGAGGACCTGCTCGCCGCGCTCCTCGACGGCATGGACGCCGCGCTCTGCGCCTTCGACGCGGACGGCACGATCACCCACTGGAACCGCGAGGCCGCCCGCATCCTCGGCTGGTCCCCGCAGGAGGCCGTCGGCCGACGCGGCTTTACGGGGTGGGCGGTCCGGCGCGCCGACGCCGCCGAGGTCGAGGGCCGGCTGATGGCCGCGATGGAGGCCCCGGGGCGGCAGGTCCACGAGTTCGCCCTGCTGCGCAAGGACGGCGGGCGGGTGCTCGTACGGACCCAGTCGGCGCGGGTCCTCGGCGCGGACGGCAGGCCCTCCGGCCTGTACTGCGCCTTCAGCGAGGTGCACGCCAGGATCGACCTGGAGCGTTCGATCGCGCTCAGCGAGGCCCTGTTCGACGACGCGTCCTGGGGTGTCGTCCTCGTCGACGTCGACCTGCGGCCCACCGTCGTCAACGGCTACGCCGCCCGCGCGTTCGGCTCCGGGCGCACCTCCCCGCTCGGGCGGCCCCTCGGCGAGCTCCTCGTCCAGGGCGTCGAGCAGCTGGAGGGCTCCCTCCACCACGTTCTCGCCGAGGGCCCGCCGCGCGCGCTCAGCGATGTGTGGGTGACCCTGGCGGGCGGCTCCGAGGGCGAGCGGCGCCGGTGCTGGCGCAGCGGCTTTCTCCGGCTCGCCTCCCCGCTCGCGGAGGAGCCCGTACCGCTCGGCATCGGCTGGCTCTTCCACGACGTCACCGAGTCCAAGCTCGCCGAACAGGCCGCGGACCGGCTCCGCTTCCGCTCCGGCCAGCTCCACCGCGCGGGCCGTGCCGCCGCGGAGTGCGAGGACCCGATGGAGGCGGCGAGGGTCTGTCTCGACTTCGCCCTCGCGGGCTTCGCCGACCACGCCCTGATCGACCTCGTCGAACCGGGCGACGGCATCCGGCTCGTCCGTACGGCGGCCACCCCCGCGGGTACGCCCGGCCCCTGTGTCCCCGTGGCGACGGGCGGCATCCCCGTGGGCTACGCCGCCGGCCACCCCGCGCTCCAGGTGGCGGCCCGGGGCACCTCGGTCCGCGCGAGCGCGCCCTCTGCCCCTGCCCCGGCGCCGAAATCCGCCCGGGATGTGCCCCCGGCCGCCGCGAGCTGGTCCCTGCACCGCCGCTGGCCCGAGGGCATGGCCCACGCCCTCTGCACCCCTCTGCGCAGCCGTGGCCGGACCCTGGGCGTGGCCACGTTCCTCCGCGGCCCCGCCCGCCCCGCGTTCGACCGCCCCGACACCCTCCACGCCGAAAGCATGTCGCTCCTCACCGCGGCCGCCCTGGACCTCGCGGCCCTGACCGCCACCGAGTGAGCCACCGCCCCGCGCTCAACGGGGAAGCGGCCCTTGACGGCTATGGGGTTCTTGGGGTCCCGTACGGGGACCGTGGCCGCACCGGGGCCGTGCGGCGCCGCGAACTCCGCCGGTACGGCGGGATCCGAAGGGCGCGTCCAAGCCCTACTAGTCCTTGCGGCCCGTCGCGGCGATCGTGACGCCGAGGCCGATCATCGTGAAGCCGCCCACCCCGCCGATCATGGCGAGCCGTCGTGGCGAGCGGGCGAACCAGCCGCGCGCGGTGGAGGCGGCCAGGCCCCACACGCTGTCGCAGGCCACCGCGATGACGTTGAAGACGAGGCCGAGGAGCAGCATCTGGGCGGCGACGTTGCCCTTGCCCTGGTCGACGAACTGCGGGAGCACGGCGGCGAAGAAGACGATGGTCTTGGGGTTGGCGACGCCGACCGCGAAACCCTCCCAGAAGGTACGGAGGCTGCCGTGCGAGGGGCCCTCGCCGTTGAACGCGGCTTGGAGGGAGCCCCGCTGGCGGACCGCCTTGACGCCCAGGTACACCAGATACGCGGCGCCCACCAGCTTCAGCGCGGTGAAGACGAGGACCGAGCGCTCCACGATGGCCCCGACCCCGAGCGCCACGGCCACGACGAGCACATACGCCCCGAGGGTGTTGCCCACGACCGTGGTCAGCGCGGCGCGGCGGCCCTGCGCCAGCGCCCGCCCGATCACGAAGAGCACGCTGGGGCCGGGAATCACGATCAGCAGGAATGACATGGCCGCGAAGGCGAGCAACCGATCCGTGGACACCATGGGGCACATGAAACCACGGGGACCGCGCATGGCTGCACCCCTTTCCGTGCCCGGTTCGCACCGGACCCGCCCTGCCGTCCCCGCGCGGACGGCAGCGCGAGCCACCGGGGAGCACCTCATCCGGAGACGGCCGATCGGGGCGCCGTGCTGCTTCCCCGCCCTGTGCCACGACCGCCCGCGGCAGGGCGCACAGCGCGATCTCCGCTGGTCGGCGGGGGGACGGTCGACAAGGGAACGGCGGCGCCGAATCCGCGGCGCACGACCCGCTGGCGGGCCGCGTACACACTGAGCCCGGACACGAGGGTCAGATTGAACAGGGAGAGGACCAGCGCGGCGGCCAGGCCACGCCACAGGAGGGCCATCGGTACGAGGGCGAGCTGCCCGGCGGCGTACACCCACAGATAGCGCGCGTACCAGCCGCTGCGCCTGACGGACTCGCTCTCCACATCGGCCGCGTGTCCCAACGCCCCACCGGCGTCGGCGAAGCCGTTCATGTCTCCGGCCAACGGGGTCCGAGGGGCCGCCGCCCTCGCCCCTCACCCGTGGCGGAAGAAGATCCGCTCCCGGTACTCCGACATCACCCGTCCGTTCCACTCGTGGCCCCCGTCCACATTCCCCGACCTCAGCAGCGGCGGCTCCACGCCCTTCTCGACCAGGCGTTCCGCCGCCGCGGCCATCGTCGCCTGCATCAGGGCGCTGGTCACGACGGTCGAGGCGGGGGCGAAGGGCGCCTCGATGCCCTCGTGGGTCAGTTCCGCGTCGCCGACGGAGATCTTGGAGTCGAGGACGATGTCGCAGTGGTCCTTGAGGAAGGTGCCGGAGACATGCCGGGACGTGGTGGCGTCCGCGTACGCGACCGATGTCACGCCTATGACCTTCAGCCCGAGGGCCCGCGCGTTGACCGCCATCTCGACGGGGAGCGCGTTGCGGCCGGAGAGGGAGATGATGAAGAGGAGGTCACCGGCGCGCGCGGGGCTGGTGTCGAGGACGGCCGCGGCGAGGCCGTCGACCCGTTCCAGCGCCGAGCCGAGTGTCGCGGGCACGACGTCGACGCCGACGACGCCGGGTACGGCGAGCAGGTTCATCAGGGCGAAGCCGCCGGCGCGGTAGACGACGTCCTGGGCGGCCAGCGACGAGTGCCCGGCGCCGAAGGCGAACAGGCGGCCCCCCGCGGCGACGGTGTCGGCGATTGCCGCACCCGCGGCCGCGATGGTGTCCGCCTCCTCGTTCCGTACGCGCGCCAGCAGATCGATCGCCGCATCGAAGAACTGACCGGCCAGCTTGCTCTCGCTCATGCCGAGCCCTTTCAGGGGGTCGGTACCCGGATACGGTACGTGCGCATCCGGGTACACAGAGAACAGGAAACGCGCCGGGGAATGCCCGCGCCGCGGATCACGTTGGGGTCTGGATCATCACGCTGTCAATACGGCCTCGGCCCCGGCTTGCCCGAGCGCGGCACGGTTGTCGGCGCGATGCGTAAGAATTGAGTCCGGGGCCGCACCGCACGATTCTTCGAGGGGCACGTATGTCCGGTTTGATCGACACGACGGAGATGTACCTCCGCACCATCCTCGAGCTGGAAGAGGAGGGTGTGGTTCCTATGCGCGCCCGTATCGCGGAGCGGCTCGACCAGAGCGGTCCCACGGTCAGCCAGACCGTGGCCCGCATGGAGCGGGACGGTCTGGTGACGGTCGCGGGGGACCGCCATCTGGAGCTGACGGAGGAGGGCAGGCGGCTGGCGACGCGCGTGATGCGCAAGCACCGGCTCGCCGAGTGCCTGCTCGTCGATGTGATCGGCCTGGAGTGGGAGCAGGTCCACGCGGAGGCGTGCCGCTGGGAGCACGTGATGAGCGAGGCGGTGGAGCGGCGCGTACTGGAGCTGCTGCGGCACCCGACCGAGTCTCCGTACGGGAATCCCATCCCGGGCCTGGAGGAGCTGGGCGAGAAGGCGGAGGCCGATCCCTTCCTGGACGCGGGCATGGTCTCGCTCGCGGACCTGGACCCGGGCTCGGACGGCAAGACCGTGGTGGTCCGCAGGATCGGCGAGCCCATCCAGACGGACGCCCAGCTGATGTACACCCTGCGCAGGGCGGGTGTGCAGCCCGGCTCGGTCGTGAGCGTGACGGAGTCGGCGGGCGGAGTGCTCGTCGGCAGCGGCGGCGAGGCGGCGGAGCTGGAGTCCGACGTGGCCTCGCATGTGTTCGTGGCCAAGAAGTAGCGCGTGGGAGGCGGACGGCGGCGCGGAGGGTTCGGGAGGGATACCGGCCGGGCCGCTGTGACCCGGGTGCCCGCAGTCGCCTGACGTGTTCCCCGTGAAGCGATTTCCGCCCGGAATGGCAGCGCCCGGGCGAATCGCGTGCCACGCTGGGTTGAGGCATATGACCCACGGCCGGGGAGGGAACAGGGTGATGCGCCCCTCGTACGCCCCGCGCGCGCCGCAGCGCGGACGGCACGACCCGTATCGCTTGATCCGCCCACCGTGCCCGCCGCGCTGCCGTGCTTCGGCGCGCCTCCCTCAGCGGGACCACCCTCCGGAGCGACGGACCTCCCTGACCGGCAGCTCCCTGGCCGGGACTTCGCTGGCCGGACCCACCGGGACTCCCGGTCGCGGGAGCCCCCGGAATCGCGCCCCCGGGACCGGCACTTCGCCGCCCGGCCGACGGCACCCGCACACCCGCCCGCACCGGTGCCGAAGTCCGCGCGGGACCCCGCGCGGGGTCCCGAGCCCGGACCGATACGAGCACCGGAGCCCGGATCCGTACCGGAGTGGCCGGAATCCGCACGCGCACCCGGATCCGTACCAGGGCCGGACCCCGGACCCGTGCCGCCGTCACCCGCGCCACCACCACGACCCGCGCCGCCGGCCTCCCCGGCGGAACCGGCCGCCGGGGCCGCCCCCGGGCTCCGTGCCGGGACCCTTCGCGGGGCTCCACCCGGCTCCACGCGCCCCCCTCGCCCTCACTCCATGGAAGAGCCCCGGCACCCGTGGGTGCCGGGGCCTGTCCTCCCCTTTGCTGACCCGGAGCCCCGAGCTCCCAGGGTCATTCCCCTCGGGCCGCCTTCCCCGATCGGCCCGCCTCCCGCAGAAGATCTCCCCCCGGCGGCGCACGCCAATCCCCGAGCGTGGTCACTCGAACGAGGGGTGTTGCCCGCCGGAAGCATGCATTCGAATAGGAGTTCGATAAGCTGGGGGCGCGGTAGATGACCGATCGGGACGACCGGGCGAGAGAAGGGGGTGCCAGGCACATGGTGCGGCGCATCGACGTGACCGGAACCGACGGCGTGCGCCTGGCCGCCTGGGAGTTCGCCGATCCGCCCAAACCGCCCGGCGGGGAGACCGGCGTCGGCGGCGGTGCGGGCGCCGGCCCCGGCCACGCCCCGGGCGTGCTGCTGCTGCACGGTCTGATGGGCCGCGCGTCGCACTGGGCGTCCACCGCCCGCTGGCTGGCCGAGCGGCATCGCGCGGTCGCCCTCGACCAGCGGGGGCACGGCCGCAGCGACAAGCCGGCCGAGGGCCCCTTCACCCGCGACGCGTACGTCTCCGACGCCGAGAGCGCCGTCGAGCAGCTGGGCCTCGGCCCGGTGACCCTCGTCGGGCACGCGATGGGCGCGCTCACCGCCTGGCAGCTCGCGGCCAAGCGTCCCGACCTCGTCCGGGCCCTGATCATCTGCGACATGCGGGCGTCGGCGCTGGGCGCGGCCTCCCAGCGCGAGTGGGAGAGCTGGTTCCGTGCCTGGCCGGTCCCGTTCGCGACCCTCGCGGATGTGCGGAGGTGGTTCGGCGAGGACGACCCCTGGGTGGAGCACCCCACTCCCGCGCGCGGGGAGTTCTACGCCGAGGTGATGGCCGAGCGTGCCGACGGCTGGCGTCCGGTGTTCTCGCGCCGCCAGATGCTCAGGGCCCGGGAGACCTGGGTCCACGACGCGCACTGGGACGAGCTGGCCCAGGTCCGCTGCCCGGCCCTGGTGGTCCGCGGTATCGACGGCGAACTGGGCCGGGCGGAGGCCCAGGAGATGGTCAGGGTGCTCCCCCTCGGGCAGTACGCGGAGGTGGCGGACGCGGGCCATCTGATCCACTACGACCAGCCGGAGGGCTGGCGCGCCGCGATCGAGCCGTTCCTCGACTCCGTACGGCGGCGGGACCGCGACACGGGAGGGTGAAAGCGGGGAGGGCCGCGGCGGGACCCGTGCGCCCGCCGCCCGCACGGCACGGGCCCGTGAGCCGGAGAGACGGGCACGGGCAGGACGGCGCCGTCCGGGACGGCGACCATGCGTGTCTTCTGCGGGGAGAGCTGCCCGCCCGCTGGAACACCGCCTGACCCGGACGGTGACGGTGACGCGAGAAAGGGACGGTGGCTCGGACCATCACGCGGTGTTCGGGGAAGCGCGGTTCAGAAGGCGAAGACGGCGCCGAGGGCCGCCTGCATCTCACAGCCGTTGTTGTACGTCCCGGACCAGTCGACCCGCTTGCCCTGCCAGACGCCGCTCGCGGTGACCGTGACCGGGGCCCACTCCCGGGTGCACATCGTGTACGGAAGGGCGGACGGCAGCGCCGTGAAGTCGCCGCCCGCCGCGCCCAGTTCCCGGCACGCGTCCTCCGGCGCGGGATGGGTGCCCCCGGCGCTCGGGGCGCAGCTCAGGGTGACCGCACGGTCGACGGAGGTGGAGGCGTCCTTCCCGGCGGTGAGCACCAGCGCGGAGGGGGCGTACAGCCCGCTCGCCGCGGCAGGCCGGGCGACGGGCTCGGCGGCCCGCGCGCTGCCCGTCACGGCGCCGCCCAGCGCCAGAGCGGCGGCGGCCGTGACGACGGCGCCACCGCGCGCGGCCCGTACGGCATGCGCGGCCCGCACCGAGAACCCGGAGAACGGCTGCTCGAACTGCTCGGTCCGCTCAGTCCGGTCGGGCCACATGGACCCCGTCGGCCCCGTTGATCGCATGGTGAAACTCCTTTGCCGCGAGGGTGGTTGCGGTAGGGAGTCTTGCGTACGCGCACAGTGAGCGCACGCGGAGCGCCGTTTTCCGGTCGGGCGTCCCCCGAACGGGGTGGTCGCACGACCGTACGGGCCGCTCGGGGCGGGTACGGGCACGCCGCCGGCCGCTCCGGAGCGTCAGCCGATCGGCCTGCGCATCTCCTGACGGACCTTCACCGTGGCCTCCGCGACCTCCTTCAGGTCGACGGCGGCCGGAGTCATGCCCATGCTCTCGGGGGTGGCCAGGGAGACGGACATATTGGTGTTGTCATCGGCCCAGGCGCACATGGGGATCGTGGCCCTGCCGCCGTCCGACTGGTCGGAGACGAGGACCTGGCACTTCACCCGCACTTCCGAGCCCTCGGGGGTGTAGTCCTTCGCCGGCACCGCGATGGTGGTGCCCTTCGCCTTGCCGCCGCCCCGAAGGATCGACTCCAGTGCCTTGTCCGGCTCGGCGATCCGGCCGTGGAGCCCCGAGACGACCACGATCCCGGCCTTCGCGCCGTTCAGCGAGGTGTACTGGGCCACCGTCGACTTGGGCTCGCGAATGACGGCCTGGCTCGCGTTCTTCAGCTGCTCCTGGGTCTCCTGCGACATGTCCCCGGCGAGTTCGTACGTGCCGTCGAGCAGGGTCGAGGGGAGGGTCAGCTCGTACTTCGCCTCGGGGAAGACCTTGCCGCCGCCGCTGTCGGAGAAGACGTTGTTGCCCAGCCAGGACAGTCCGAGCAGCCCGGCGACGGCCAGCGGAGCAATGATGATCCACTTCCGGTTCCTGTTCGGCGCGGGCGGCTGCGGCGCGCCCCAGCCGCCCGGAGCCCCGTACCCCTGCTGCGGCGGAAACGGCTGCTGGGGCGCCGGGGGCCCGTAGCCCTGCGGAGGGTAGGGCTGCTGAGGGGCGGGGTGCCCGTACCCCGGCGGGGGAGGCCCCGGCTGCGGGAACTGCGGCTGCTGGCCGTAGGGGTTCCCGTAACCCCCTTGCTGGGGCTGCTGATGCGGCTGCGGCGGCGTCGACATGACCAGCAACCTACGTCACCGCCCTGGGCGCCCACCTCCCGATAAGGGCGCGGGCGCGACGGCCGCGCGGGCCGGCCGGCCCCGGCGCCGACCAGTCAGCCGCCCGCCTGTCCCCGGCGCATCCGGAGTCCCGGGCCTCCGCCGGGCCTCGCCCCGGCCGCCCCGGCCTCCGTACTCCCGCTTCCGCGGTCCCGGCGGATCCCCGGACCAGCCGGGACCGGCCTCCCACCGCGTCCCGCGCCGGCGGCCCGGCTCAGCCCTTGCTGACCGCCGTCAGGATCTCCGGGAGCCGCTTCGCGGTCTGCGGGGCGGCCAGCCGTACGCCCGCCCAGCCGATCAGCAGCCCGTAGACGGCCCCGAGGGGCAGCAGCAGCCACAGATCGCCGTGCGCGTCCGTCATATGCATCCAGACCGTCGCCGAGATCAGCGGCCCGGACAGCAGGCCCGCCGCGAACAGCCCGCCGAAGGTCGAGAACCAGGCCAGCGCGCCCTGTCCCGGAGCGGCGTTCTTGTATCCGCTGTCCTGCGGGATCGAGTACGGGAAGCGGGCGGACGCCAGCGCGCCCGTCCCCAGCATCGCGCCGAGCACCGCGAAGGACAGCCCCAGCGCCGAGGGCGCCGCCCGCCAGTCGCCCAGGACCACCGCCGTCAGGGCGGTGACCACGACCGTGTACGGGAGGGCGATCAGCAGCAGGGCCAGCGCCCGCGCCCGCAGCTCCGCGTACGCGTCCCGGGCCGTGGAGATCGTCTGCGCGACCAGCCAGAACGCCGAGGCGTCCTGCCCGAACTGGTTGTACATCAGCATGCCCAGCATGCCCGTGGCGAACGACGCGAAGTACAGGGAGCCGGTGCCCTGGACCGCGTTGAACAGCGGCACGATCAGACCGACGGCCAGCATCGACACCCAGGCCGCCTTGGTCTTCGGGTCGCGCCATATATAGCGCAGGCTGCGCTGCATCACCGTGCCCGTGCGACCCTCCGGCAGCAGGCGGTGCAGGCCCGTGGAGCCTTCCCCGCCGGTCCGCTCCGCCGCCGCGGCGAGCGTCGAGCCGTCGGGCGAGGTCATCAGCCGGGTCAGGCTGCGCCGCCACCACCACAGCAGGGCGTACAGCGCCGCCCCGGACAGGGCGAGCTGGGCCAGCGCGACGCCGTGGGAGCCCTCGCTCGCGGAGTCGATCGCGTCGATCGCCGAGGCGGGCGGCAGCCACCGTACGACGGCGGCCGCAGGGTTGAGTTCCCCGAGTCCGGCGTCCGACGCTCCGAGGCGCTGGGCGCCGAAGTTGACGACCTGGACGCCGACCGCGATCACCAGACCGCTCAGCAGCGCGAGATCACGTCCCTTGCGGGAGGTCAGCAGCCGGATGTTGGCCGCCGCGACCGCGCGTGCCAGCGCCACGCACACCAGGAGGGCGAGCGGTACGGCGGCCACGGAGACGGCGAACGCGAAGAGGCCGTGGGAGAGCGCGAGCGCCGCCCCCAGCAGCAGACAGAGCGAGAACAGCGGCCCGATGCCCACCAGCGACGCCGTGAGCAGCGCGGTGACCAGCGGCCCCGGGCGCAGCGGCAGCATCACGAGCCGGGTCGGGTCCAGCGTCTCGTCACCGCCCGGGAAGAACAGCGGCATCACCGCCCAGCCGAGGGCCAGTACGCCCGCCAGCAGGACGACGACGGACGCCGCGTGGTCGTGGCCGCGCAGCAGGACCAGACCCAGCAGCTGGCCGAGGGCGAAGAGCAGGGTGAGGACGAGGGAGAGGACAAAAACGATCCGGCGGCCGGACGACTGGCGCAGTCCGTTGCGCAGCAGCGACAGCTTCAGCCGGACGAAGATCCCGGCGAGCCGCCCCGTGCCCACCGCGTGCTGCGGGTCCGGCCCGGACGCGGCCCGGGCGGCGGGCCCGTCGCCCGCCGCGACACCCGGTGCCGCGCTCACCGCACACCGCCCGCCACGACGTTGGCCGTCGCGAGGCTGCCTGCCGCGCCGCCGCTCGCCGCGAGGCCGCCCGCTGAGCCGCCTCCCGTGACGTCGGCCGTCGCGAAACGGGCCGCTGTGACGTCAGCCATCGCGAGGCCACCCGCCATCCCGCCCACCGCCCGGTCGCCCGCTACGAAGCCGTCCGCCACGCCTCCGCCCGCCGTGAAGCCGCCTGCCGCGACGGCCGCTGCGAAGCCACCAGCCGGGAAGCCCGCCGCCGCGCTCACCGCACACCGCCGCTGCCGCCGCCGAGCCAGTCCAGCGACTCTCCGGTGTCCCGCCCGCTCGCCCCGACCAGTTCCAGGAACGCGCTCTGGAGCGACGGCGCGTCACCGCGTACGTCCGCGAGCGGACCCTGCGCCCTGATCCGGCCCGCGGCCATCACCGCGACCCAGTCGCACAGCGACTCCACCAGCTCCATCACATGGCTGGAGAAGACGACGGTCGCGCCCGAGCCGGTGTACCGCTCCAGGACCCCGCGGATCGTCTGCGCCGAGACCGGGTCGACCCCTTCGAACGGCTCGTCCAGGAACAGCACCTCGGGGTTGTGCAGCAGCGCGGACGCCAGTCCGATCTTCTTGCGCATACCGGTCGAGTAGTCGACGACGAGCTTGTGCTGGGCGCCGGCGAGATCCAGGACGTCGAGGAGCTGGGCGGCCCGCTTGTCGACCTCGTCCCCCGGCAGGCCCCGCAGCCGTCCGCTGTACGCGAGCAGTTCACGGCCGGAGAGGCGTTCGAACAGCCGCAGCCCTTCCGGCAGCACCCCGATCCGGGACTTCACCCGGACCGGGTCGCGCCACACGTCGTGCCCGCCGACCTCCACCAGGCCGTCGTCCGGGCGCAGCAGCCCGGTCACCATGGACAGGGTCGTGGTCTTGCCCGCGCCGTTCGGCCCGACCAGCCCGATGAACCTCCCCGCCGGGAGCGTGAGGTCGATGCCGGCGACGGCGATCTGCTCGCCGAACCGCTTCCACAGGCCCTCGACGCGCACGGCGGGCGGCGCCGTGCGCGCCCCGCCCGCCTCCGCGGCTGCCGCCGCCCGTTCGTCCGGCATGATGCCCTGCCTCCCGGTGGTCCCGCGTCCCGCGTACCGCTGATGTGTACGCGGCGTCCGGGGCCACCTTAGGGGGGCCTCCCGCGGTCAGCCCTTGCGGGTCCGCTCCGCCGCGGCATCGCGTCCGCAGGCGTAGGCGAGCGGGCTCAGCAGCTCGCCCGCCTCGGGCAGCCACCGGTTGGCGGGGGTGGGGCGGCGCGCCCACTGCACCGCGCCGCGTCCCCCGACCCGGGTCGGCGGGGCGGCGATGTAGTGGCCGTCGCCGCGGGCGACCAGATCGATCGAGGAGGGCGCCCAGCCCAGTGAGCGGACCATCTCGGGGACCTTCACGGCCGCGCCCGGCAGCACGAAGAAGAGCATCCTGCGGTCGGGGGTGCACGTCACCGGGCCGAGCGGCAGATCCATCCGCTCCAGCCGGGCGAGCGCCAGAAAGCCCGCGGACTCGGGCAGGTCGAGAACGTCGAAGGTACGGCCGGTGGGCAGCAGGATCGACGCCTTCGGATGCTTCCCCCACATCCGGCGGGCGGCGCTCGCGCTGCCGGTCGCCTGGTTCGCCCACTCCGGCCCGGTCGCGTGCGCGCCCGGCACGGGGCAGTCGGTGTCACCGCACGAGCAGAACTCGCGGCCCCCCGACGCCTCCAGCCACGTCCCGGGGAACACGTCCCAGTGCCGCTCCTCCGCGTACCGCACGGCGTGATCCAGCAACTGCTCACCTCTCTGCTGGGGGATCTGTGCGGCTTCTGTGACTCCGATGGTCTCTTCCACGAACCACTCAACTCCCGCGGTCACCAGGGGTTACGGGCGTCCTGCGGGCCGCCCCGGGAGCATGATCCCGCATATGGGGCGCATGGATGCACATACGGGGGCGCGCATGTACATGGGGTGAGGATGCGGGTATCCACTGGACGGGGGGCGTCCGCGCGCGGACGTGCACCGGGCCGGGCAGAAACACCTGACGGCCGAGTTCCGGAGAACGTCCGGCACCGGACCTGGTTTCTGGGAAACTTCCGGGATTCTGGAAAAACCAGACCAAGTCAGAGAAGTCTGCATTCTCCGTATATCAGCCGGGCAGTGATCAGGGCGTTGATCACAGCGGCCATCAGGGGGTTTTCATGGCAGCCAGGCCACTCGTCGCCCGCCAGCCGAACGAACGGCTGCAGGCGCTCATCCAGGAAGCCGGGTGTTCCAACGCCGGGCTCGCCCGCCGCGTCAACATGGTCGGCGCGGAACGGGGTCTCGATCTGCGGTACGACAAGACATCGGTGGCGCGCTGGCTGCGCGGGCAGCAGCCGCGCGGGCGCGCGCCGGGCATCATCGCGGAGGCCCTCGGCCGCAAACTGGGACGTACGGTCACGATCGACGAGATCGGCATGGCCAACGGCAAGAACCTCGCGTCCGGCGTCGGGCTCCAGTTCTCGCCGACCGTGCTCGGTGCGATCGAGCAGGTCTGCGAGCTGTGGCGCAGCGACGTCGGCCGCCGCGACTTCCTCTCCGGGGCGTCGGTCGCCGCCTCCGCGCTCGTCGAACCCAGCCGCGACTGGCTGATCACCGGCGCGGACTCCCAGGTCGCACGCACGACCGGGGCCCGGGTGGGGAGTTCGGACGTCGAGGCCGTCCGGGCGATGACGGCCGCGCTCACCGATCTCGACCACCGCTACGGCAGCGGGCACATCCGCCCGGTCGTCGTGCACTACCTCAACTCGGTGGTGTCCGGGCTGCTCTCGGGCTCGTACCGCGAATCGGTCGGGCGCGAACTGTTCGCCGCGGTCGCCCGGTTGACGGAACTCGCCGGGTACATGGCCGTCGACACCGGGCAGCCGGGGCTCGCCCAGCGCTACTACATCCAGGCGCTGCGGCTCGCCCAGGCGGCCGACGACCGCGGATACGGCGGCTATGTGCTCGCCGCCTCCATGAGCCATCTCGCGGCCCAGCTCGGCAATCCGAGGGAGATCGCCCAACTGGCGCGCGCCGCACAGGAAGGCGCGCGCGGGCAGGTCACCCCGCGTGCGCAGGCCATGTTCTACGCCGCCGAGGCGCGCGGCCACGCCCTCCTCGGGGACGCCCGCACCTGTCACACCGTGGCCGGGAAGGCGATCGCCGCGCTGGAGCGGGCCGAGCCGGAGTCGGCCGACGACCCGCCGTGGATCGCCCACTTCGACCACGCCTATCTCGCCGACGAACTGGCCCACTGCTACCGCGACCTGGGCCAGGCGGAGGCGGCGGCGCGCCACGCCTCGGACGCGCTGGAGGGCCACCCCGAGTCCCGGGCCAGGCGGCGGGCGATCGGGCTCGTCCTGCTGGCGACCGCCCAGGTGCAGCAGCGCGAGGTGGAACAGGCCTGCCACACCGGCACCCGCGCGGTCGAGCTGCTGGGGAAGCTGCGCTCCAGCCGGGGCGCGGAGTATCTGGACGATCTCCAGCAGCGTCTGGAGCCGTACGCCGAGGAGCCTTCGGTACGGGAGTTCGGGGCGCGGGTGGAGCTCCAGGCAGCGTGATGCCCGCCATACGGAGCGTCATCGCAGGGCGGTAACCAGCGTCTTCGGCGGGCTTGTTGTCCCTGCGTCCACAGGTGTGTGCGCGGGATCGAACCACCCGGTAGCGTGAACCGACGGTGACGTTGGTCCACATGTAGGAGTTCCGGTGACGCACAGCGGACAGGGTGACGAGCGGCGGCAGCCCGCCGCTCGCCCCGCGCACGAAGGCGTCGTGCTGCCCGCCGACGGATCTGACCCCCTGATACCGGGCCCTCCCGGTGCCGAGCCCCCGGCGGCACCGGCGGGCGGGCGGCCCTGGGGGGAGCCCTGGGGTCTGCACGAGCCGGTCCAGGGCGCACCGCAGGCGCACGGGGACGGCTGGGGGGAGGAGCCGCGGCACGGCTACGGCGTCCGCTCCCAGCCCCTGCCCGAGGCACAGCCGTCGCCGGGGCTCCCGGGGGCGCTGCCGCCCCAGGCGCCCCCGCCGGACGGCCGTTTCGGGGGAGCGGGCGAGGCGTCGACGGCAGGGCCGGGAGCGGGGCAGTCGTACGGGCTGCCGCTGCCGGGGGCCGGGCAGGCTCCGCGGGCGGGGGCGGACGGTGTGCCGCCACCGGACCTGCCGGGCGTGCTGCCGCCGCAGGCCGCACCGCACGGTGACGGGGTGTACGGGGCGTACGGATCGGCCGGGGCCGGACAGCCCTCGTACGGCGGCGGATTCCCGGGGACGGACGCCTGGCCGCCGCCGGAGCCGTACGGGCGGCCGCAGGCGATGCCGGACGGTGTCTCCGCCGGTGTGCCGCTGCCCCAGCAGGGCACCGCCGCCTACAGCACCACGGACGCGACGCAGTTCATCCCGCCCGTCGTGGCGGCCGAGCCCGTCGGGGCCGCGGACGCCACCCAGTTCATCCCGCCGGTGGGCGCGGCGGACGTGACGCAGCACATCCCGCCGGTCCCGCAGCCCGGGAGTCCCGCGGCGGCGACGGCGTTCCCCGGGTCGGGACCGCTGCCGGGTGCCGGTGCGGGCGGCGGGCCGCTCGCGCCCGAGGCGGCCACCCAGTTCCTGCCGCCGGTTCCGGCCGGTCCGGCGGCACCCGCTCCGATGGCGGGCCCGCCCGGCGCGGCTCCCGGGATGCGGCCGGGCGCTCCGGGCGAGCGGCAGCCGCCCGCCGAGTTCGACAGCCTCTTCCGCACGGACGCGGCCCCGGGCGGGGCGCAGCCGGGCCCCCACCGGGCGGACCCCACCCAGCAGATGCCCCGTATCGACGGCGGACCGCAGCAGGTGGGCCTCCAGCCGGCGGGGTATCAGCAGCACCAGAGGCCGCCGCAGTACGACCGTCACGACGCCGAGGCGCGCGAGGAGCGCGAGGAACGGCGGCGCAACTCCTCGCAGCTGGCCGTCATGGCCGCGGTGGTCGTCGCCTGCGCGGTGCTCGGACTCGGCGTGAGCGCCGCGCTGTTCAGCGGCGGGGACGACGACAAGAAGGACGATTCCGCCCGGAAGAACGTCGCCGCGTCCTCACCCGCGCCCTCGGCCGCCGAACCGGTTCAGCCCGCGGCCCAGGACCCGGTGAAGACCCAGGCCAAGGCGCTCGACAAGCTGCTCGCGGACAGCAACGACAGCCGTGCCGCGGTGATCCGTTCGGTGGAGAACATCAAGAAGTGCAAGGACCTCGACCAGGCGGCCGATGATCTGCGCGGGGCGGCCGAGCAGCGCAGGGGTCTGGTGACCCGGCTGGGCGAGCTGAGCATCGACAAGCTGCCCCGCAGCGCCGACCTGAGCGCGTCGCTCGTCGACGCGTGGCAGTCGTCCGCGAAGGCGGACGACCACTACGCGGCCTGGGCGACCCAGGTCAAGGGCAAGAAGGGCTGCAAGGACGGCCGGGCGCGCACCACCCGCCAGACCGTCCACGCCACCCGTGCCAGCGGCGACGCGACCAAGGCCAAGCGCGAGGCGTCCGGGCTGTGGAACTCCATCGCGGCCAAGTACCAGCTCACCGAGCGCCGCAGCGAACAGCTCTGACGGAGGGACCGGGCCCGGGCGGCGGCGACTCGGGGCGGGCGGGGGCCGGTCGCGGCCCGGGAGGGGTCGTCCGCGGCCGCCCCGACGTGACCGCCGCCGCCCTCGGCGTCCTCGACGCCGCCCTTCATGACACCGCCGCGTTCGTCGGCCGGGGGCCCCGGCGGCCCGCCCCGCGAGCGGCGCCGGAACGGCAACCCGCTCGCCGATCTGCCCGGCATCCGCTCCAAGGCCGTCCGCGGGGAAGCCGCGGCGCGCATCGCTCGCCCGACCCTCCATCACGCCGCCGGTCTGCTGGACCAGAGGCCGACCTCGGAGGCGTGACCAGCGCCGACTCCAGCAGGTTGGGCACGCTCACATCGCTCCGCGCACATCTGCGGGATCGACGCGGTCAGCTGCACCTGGTCAACTCCTGGGAGCGTCGTCCACCTCTTCCGTGTCACCGGATTTCACCAACGTGTTCCGATCCACCCGGACACCGCCGCCGGACTCCGTACCATGACGCGCACACGAACGCGAAGACGGCTGCGGCCGGCCGCACTGCCCGCCTCCTCACCCCCTGTCAGGACGCGGACCGTGCCCAGACCCGAACGAGCCCCTTCTCCCCGTGATCCGTCCGGCACGTTGCCGCACCACCTGGCCACCACTCATCCCGACTCGGAGGACAACATGCGCGAAATCGACACTTCCGTCCCCCACTCAGCACGTATCTGGAACTACTGGATGGGCGGCAAGGACAACTACGAAGTCGACCGGGCGGCCGGCGACGCCTACCTCTCACTCGCCCCTCAAATCGCGACCATGGCCCGCGAGTCCCGCAAGTACTTGATCCGCGCGGTCACCCACCTCACGCGCGACCTCGGCGTTCGCCAGTTCCTCGACATCGGCACGGGCCTCCCGTCGTACGACAACACCCACCAGGTCGCCCAGCGCATCGCCGCGGACGCCAAGGTCGTCTACGTGGACAACGACCCGATCGTCCTGACACACGCCGCAGCCCTGCTCCCCGGCACCCGCGACGGCGTCACCACCTATATCTCCGCCGACCTGCACGACCCGCAGAAGATCCTGGACGCGGCGGGCAAGATCCTCGACTTCCGCGCCCCCGTCGCGTTGATGCTGATGGGCATCCTCGGCCACATCCAGGACTTCGGTGAGGCACAGGCGATCGTCCGCCGCCTCCAGGCCGCCCTACCCTCCGGCAGTTACTTCGTGCACTACGACAGCGTCGGTATCGACGACGACCTCACGAAGGCGCAGGAAGGGTACGACGACACCGGCGCCGTCCCGTACGTCCTGCGTACCCCTGAGCAGATCACTACCTTCTACGAAGGGCTCGACCTCCTGGACCCCGGGATCGTCTCGTGTCCCCTGTGGCGCCCTGACCCGGGCACCTCCCCGGAGCCGACGGACATCTACGGAGGCATCGGCCGCAAACCGTAGCGCGCGTTCCTGCTCGTCCCACGGAACTCCCCGGCCTGACCGCATCGTTCACCTCGCCGCCCGGGGCCTTGAGGACGGCCGGTGTTCCGGCCCGTGTCGGACCACCCGCCGCCGTCAGCCCGCGACGGAGCACCCGCGGCCCTCAGCCCGTGACGGACGCCGTCAGGGTCCGGCTGACGTCCACGAAGCCCTTCTGCTGCGCCACCAGCCGCCCGTCGCGCACGACCTGGAACGTCACGCCCCGGTTGACCACCCGCGGATAGCCGGGTGTGCCGAGCATGTCCTGGTGGTCCCAGCGCAGCGCGGGGGTCAGCCCGCCCGTGGAGACCTGGAGCCCGCGGTCGAGCACCCGGGCGATCTTCCCGGGGGTGATCTCGTCCGAGTCGAGCGACCGGACGACCGCGTTCAGCACCGTGTACGCGATCCACGTGGTCTGCACCCCCGCGTCGGCGGAGTCGATGCGGTTGTCGCCGAAGGCGTGGGACTCGATCACCCCCTGCATCTCCTGCCAGCGCGGATCGCCCGCGTCCGGGTACCACCCGGTGATGAACGCGCCCTCGAAGGGGCCGTTGCGTCCGCCCGTACGGTCGATGAGGGACTGGCCGACGCTGCCGAGGACCGAGGAGACCCTGACGGAGCGGCCGTCCTCGGGCAGCCGGCGGAAGGAGTCGAAGAAGGTCTCGGTGTGCTCTCCGAGCGCGGCCGTGACACAGCCGGGCCGGGGGTCGTCCGACGTCTCGGCCCCGGCGCCCGCCTTGGAACGGGCCTGGTCGGCGTGCCGGGTGTACTCGGTGGCGTCCTCGGGGGCCAGGATGTCCGTGGAGGAGCTGTGGCCGCCCTTCGAGAGCCCGGCGTTCAGCAGCAGCGGCATCTCGTCACCGGCGAGCGAGTCGGGCCGTACGAGCGCGACCCGGCGGCAGGCGTCCGCCAGTTGGAGCCCGTGCCCCGCGATGAGCGCGGCCTGGCCCCCGTTGACGGGATAGGACCGGTAGCTGGTGAACTCCTCCCGGGAGATGCCGTATCCACCGATGAAGGGGATGCCCGCGGCCTGGAGCGGGGCCATGAAGGCGCTGCCGTGCTGGCTGTACGAGCCGACCACGGCGTCCGCGTTCTCGTCGACCGCGCGCCGGGCACAGGCGCGCGCCCCGGCCGGAGTGTTCCCCTCGTTGCAGGTGATCACTTCCAGCTCATGTCCGTCGATGCCGCCCCGGGAATTCACCCAGCGGGCATACGCTTTGGCCATGGCGGGCATCCCCGGCATATTGGTCGCCTGGGTCTCTTCGGGCGCAAAAGTCATCACCTTGATGGATTCACGGGAGCCGTCGGAGGTCCCGGGGATCGCGCCGCACCCGGTGGCCAGTACGGAGCCGGCTGCCACCGCTGCGGGAATGCGGAGGGCGCCAATCCGTGAGGTCCATGAAGGGCGGGGGGTGGAGGAACGTCGCCTACCGGTCATGCGCGGCCACATTTCCGCTGTCGAGGTAACAGCGGTGTGTGCGTGGCTGGCTGAAAGGTGTCCGGAAGATGAACAGCGGGGGTTTTTCCGGGCCGCCGGAACAGGAACGTACGATCGAGAACGTGCAGCAAGCTCCGGTCTCCTCTTCCCGTCGCGCCCGTCGCTCCTCCACCATGGGCGGTATGCCGCTCAACGACATGCCCTGGTGGCGCTGGCGCACGCAGGTGCGCTCGGCGCTCCATATGCTCTCCGACCCCGTGTTCCATCAGGAAACCTGGCTGGCCGGCCGGGAGGGGTACGGGGATGTCACCGACGCCGTGTACCGGCTCGTCGAGGACACCTGGCTCGACAACTGGTCCGCCGAGAAGTACGTCGGCACGATCTTCCGCGACGTGAACGAGGCCGCGCTGGTGGACGCCGCAGTGCTGCGCGTGCTGCGGATCATGCACCAGGTGGGTCCGGACGCCCCCGTCTCGGCGTATCTGGAGCACCCCGGCTGGCCCGAGGCGGTGCGCGCCGCCCGCGAGGCGCACATGCAGCTCGCGGCGAACGACGGCGAGGACCCGGACACCCCGCCGAGGTCGCTGGACGTGCTGCGGATCATGACCCGTACGGCGTGACCCCGGCCTGCCTCCGTACGGCGTGACCCGTACGCGTGATCGGTGATCGGGTCGCGGCGGTGGGACCGGGCCGAGCCGTTCCGCCGACTGGACGGAATCCGCCCCGGGGCCGCCGGTGTGGCACCCTACGAGGATGACCGACCAGTACGTCCTGACGCTCTCCTGCCCGGACAGACAGGGCATCGTGCACGCCGTGTCGAGTTACCTCTTCATCACGGGCTGCAATATCGAGGACAGTCAGCAGTTCGGGGACCGGGACACGGGTCTGTTCTTCATGCGGGTCCACTTCTCGGCCGAGGCCCCCGTGACCGTCGACAAGCTGCGCGCCAGCTTCGCCGCCGTCGGGGACTCCTTCCAGATGGACTGGCAGATCCACCTCGCCGACGAGCCCATGCGGATCATCCTCATGGTGAGCAGGTTCGGCCACTGCCTGAACGATCTTCTCTTCCGTTCCAGCATCGGCGCCCTGCCGGTCGAGATCGCCGCAGTCGTCTCCAACCACCGTGACTTCGCCGAACTGGTCGGCTCGTACGACATCCCCTTCCACCACATCCCGGTCACCAGGGAGAACAAGCCGGAGGCGGAGGCGAAGCTGCTGGAGCTGGTGCGGGAGGAGAGGGTCGAGCTGGTGGTGCTCGCCCGCTATATGCAGGTCCTCTCGGACGATCTGTGCAAGCAGCTCAGCGGCCGGATCATCAATATCCACCACTCCTTCCTGCCGAGTTTCAAGGGTGCCAAGCCCTACCACCAGGCCCACGACCGCGGGGTGAAGCTGATCGGCGCGACCGCGCACTATGTGACGGCCGACCTCGACGAGGGCCCGATCATCGAGCAGGAGGTCGAGCGCGTCGGCCACCAGGTCACCCCCGAGCAGCTCGTCGCGGTCGGCCGGGACGTGGAGTGCCAGGCACTCGCCCGCGCGGTGAAGTGGCACGCGGAACACCGGATCCTGCTGAACGGCAGGCGCACGGTCGTCTTCACCTGAGACCTTCCTGGGGCGTGATCGCTCGTCGGACAGTGCATGACCGGTCTGGTTGAGCGGCCGGCGCCGAATGAGCCGTGAGGGCTGTTCCGGCGCGTGGTGGCTCCGGCGAGGTGACACGTCCGCGGGGCGGGGACCGGCGTCGGGCTGGTGACCGCGAGACCGTGGCCGCGATCGTCTTCGCGGCGGCCTCGGGCTGCACGTGGCGGCGGCTTCCGCCGGTGTTCGGTCCGAGCCCGGCGGACGGTCTGCCGCGTTTCGCCCAGTGGACCGTAGCCCCCGCCCCCGACAGCAGTCCGCACGGCAACACGCCGCTCCGGGCGTCACGGCGGATCGCCGCCTGTACATCACCCTTGAACGTGGGTGGGAATCGCAGCGATGAGTTTGCCCGGCCTGGAGAGTCTCACCACCGATACCGCCATCACAGGAGGAACACGTGACTCAGCTACTGAAGGTCCAGAACTTCAACGTCTCTAGTGACGGCATCGGTGCCGGCGAGGACCAGAGCCTTGAGAGGCCATTCGGACATGTCGAGCCCGAGAGGCTGTTCGCCTGGGCCGGCGCCACGGCGAGCTGGCCCATGCGCACCGAGCCCGGGGGCAGCCGGGGCCTCGACGACTACTTCACGCGGGACTACGCCCGCAACATCGGCGCCGAGATCATGGGCCGCAACAAGTTCGGTCCTCAGCGCGGGCCCTGGCAGGACCACGAGTGGCAGGGCTGGTGGGGTGACGAGCCCCCGTTCCACACCCCGGTCTTCGTGCTGACCCACCACAAGCGTCCTTCGTTCACGCTGTCCGACACCACGTTCCACTTCGTGGACGGCGACCCTGCCACGGTCCTCGAACAGGCCCGGGAGGCGGCGCAGGGCAAGGACGTCCGGCTCGGCGGCGGGGCTACCACCATCCGGCAGTTTCTCGACGCCGACCTCGTCGACACCCTGCATGTGGCGGTCTCGCCGGTGAAGCTCGGGTCCGGAGTACGACTCTGGGAGTCCCCCGATGAGCTGCTCGACCGGTTCCACCTGGATGTCGTTCCCAGCCCGAGCGGGGTGACGCACCACCTGTTCTGGCGCAAGTAACCGATCCTCGCGGCAGCTGCGATACCGATTCCCCTGGGAGTCATCCTCGCGGCAGCGGAGATCTCCTCCGATCACTCAGTCGTCAAGAGTTCACGTGGTCCTCCCCGGAAACGGGCACGGACACGGTGCCCCGGTTCGGTGTGTGGCCGGGCCGGGGCACCGCAGGGTCGGGGCGCCGCTACAGGATTTCGAGGAGCCAGCCGACGGGGTTGTCGTCGACGACGTCGCTGCCGCTCTTCTTCACGCGTCCGACATGGATCTTCTGGATCCCCTGGGGGAGTTTTTCGGCGAGCCGGCCGTTGGCCTGGTTGACGTCGATGTCCTTGGCCGGGAGCCAGGCCGTGCCGTTGTGGAACTGGACCTTCAGACGCACGTCGGTCCAGCTGGAGGCGAAGCTGATGTAGGAGTCGCCCCACACTCCGGTCTGGTTGGGCTGCGGGATGGCCAGGAGCAGAGCATCCTGGTAATGGATCAGCCCGCCGCTCTCGTTGAACGTGAAGCCGCGGGGTACGTCGCCGAGCAGCAGGCGCGAGGCCGAAGAGTTTACGGAGTGCGTCGGTGGATCTCAGTTCAGTGATCATCGCAGTGGCGGGCGTCGCGGGGACACTGGGCGGATCGATACTCACGCAGCGCGGCTCGGAGCGCGCGAGGCGCCGGGAGATAGAGCTCGTTCGCGGCCATGAGGAGATCCGCGAGGAGCGTGCGCTGCGACGCACCTGTTATGTGGAGCTCAATCGAGATGCCCGCCAGTTCACCACGGCGCTCAACCGCCACCTGCATGTCATGAGGGAACGCAGCGTGGAGGAGTCGGACACAGAGGCACTCGAAGCGGCGAAGAACGCTCACCGTGACCGGCACTCCGAAGCACAGATGATCGCCCCTGATGAAGTGCTCAAGCAGGCGAGTGTCGTCAACCAAGCTCTGAACACGGTCTATGGGCAGGTGAAACGCCTCGAACGAGGAGACCCCGGGCCAGGCGAAACGATGGAGACCGCGGCCCGGGCCCAGCACGAGGTCTGGGAGATCCTCCGGGCTCTGAGAACCACCATGCGTCACGACCTCGGTGTGACGCCTGAAGAATGAGGGCGGCGCTCAGCTCCGTGCTGCCCCCGTCCTCAGGTGGTTCCGTTCCCATCACCGGACCAAACGCTCAGTAAGTCCCGCCGCCGTGCGTACCGGCCGGCTCGGCGCGGTGGGCGGCTCGGGGCGGCCGCCGGGGCCGGGTGCGGATCCCGTTGTACGGTCGCGGCCCCGAGTTCGCCGTACGCCTGCGCGCTCTACAGCCGGCTCAGCGACGCCGCCGCGAAGAGTACGTCCCTGATCGCCTCGCGGTCGCCGTCCTGGCCCGCGGCCGCTTCCTCCGGTGGCACATGGCCTGCCACCAGACGGCAGAACTCGACGCCGTCGAGTGCCACTTGGGCCACCGTGTGGTCGGGGGAGCCGAGGGCGGCCGGGGAGTCGAGCGCGATGTACCAGTCGCCGCCGCCCGCGCCCTCGACCTCCAGATGCAGGGAGCGCCCGGGGGCTCCGGCCGCCACGAGCTGCCTGGCCGGGGCCGCGAGACCCGCACGGCGGCGGCCCGCGAGCGCGGCGGGCAGCAGCCGGGCCGCGAGATCGATCATCCGGTGCAGATGGGAGCCGCGCGGCGGCGCGTACGGATAGGCCACCGCGCCCGCGATGTCGTCCGCGTGCATCCAGCACTCGAAGGCGCGGTCGAGGAGGGAGTCGCGCAGCGGGAGCGCGAAGTCGCCGTACGAGACGGGCATGTCGGCGACCCCCTGGCCCGCGAAGGACACCGTACGGATCAGGGTGTGGCTCTGCTCGCGCCAGGTGGCGTGGACCCCGCGGCCCGCCGGGTGGTAATCCGCCCGCCAGAACTTCTCCGTACGCTCCAGCGGCACCCGGGGCGCGGCCCTGCCGAGCGGATCGTCCAGCCCGAGCGCGCCCGCCACCAGCCCGTCGACGGTCATCAGATGGCCGATCACCCCGGCGACGGTCGTCCTCCGGTTCACCGCCTCCGCGCCGTCGAACCACTTCAGACGCACCGGCGCATGCCACTCCGCGTCGCCGATGTCCCGCAGCAGGGCGTCGAGCCGCGCGGTCTCCGCATCGTACGGAGCCGCCCACTCCGGTACGGGGATCCGGGCGGGCCTGCGGACCAGGCAGTTCTCCAGCACCCGGAACCGCAGCAGCGGATCGAGGTCGAGATCACGTTCGGTGTGCAGCAGTTCGACCGCGCCGCGCAGGCGCAGGGCCTCGTCCGCGCAGACGGCGCAGTCGCCGAGGTGCTCCTCGACGGCCGAGGTCTCCTCGGCGGAACAGGCGGACAGCGCCCAGGCGCCCAGCAGCGACTTGAGCACGCTGTGGGAGGGGCCTTCGGGCGCGGGTGGCGCGGGTGTTCCAGGCATGTCGGCCTCGGCCGTGTTCGCGGGTGGTTCGGACTCGCCGGCCCCGCGGGGCCTCGGCACTCCGGCCGGCGTTCCGGCGGGTGCGGGCGGTTCGAGGTCGTCCCCGGCCGCACGGGGGCCCGGTATGCGCGGAGCGTCCCGTACCTCCTCGGGGTCGTCGTCCTTCAGGGGCCCGTTCACAGAGAGCGTCCGTAACCGGGCGGGGACGAGCCCTCCATCGGGCGGGTGTGCGCGGTGGACAGCAGTTGCAGGCCGAGCCGCAGCCTGCGGCGGGCCTCGTCCTCGGTGACCCCGAGGTCGGCG
Source organism: Streptomyces sp. NPDC004609 (assembly GCF_042873655.1). Taxonomy (NCBI): domain Bacteria; kingdom Bacillati; phylum Actinomycetota; class Actinomycetes; order Kitasatosporales; family Streptomycetaceae; genus Streptomyces; species Streptomyces sp. NPDC004609. The sequence continues at coordinate 82,778 of NZ_JBIALS010000028.1, forward strand.
GCGGTCTGCCGGTAGTCCCGCCGCTGGAAGTACGCCAGCTCCAGCGCGGCCCGCAGGGGCGCGGGCATGGAGGTGACTATGTAGTCCGCGCGGGCGGCCGCCGCGGCCCTGCGCACCTTCTGCTCCAGCTCCTCCGTCGAGCCCTCGCCGCCGTCCGCGAGCGCCTCCGCGCCGGTCCGGCGCAGCCGCTGGACGGCCTGGTTGTTGGTCACCCGGGCGACCCAGGAGCGCAGGGAGCCCTGCTTCGGGTCGTACGCGTCGGGGTTCTCCCAGATGTATCCGAAGACCTCACGGGTGATCTGGTCGGCCGCGTCGTCGTCGTCGAGGACCCGGTGCGCCAGGCTGTGCACGAGCGAGGCGAACTTGTCGTACAGCTCGCCGAGGGCCGCGGCCTCTCCCCGCGCGAGCCGCTGCTGCATCTTGCGGTCCCAGCGCGGCTGCGTGTCCTTTGCCATGAGACCCCCAAGCCCGCCTCTGTGTAGTGCTTCCGTACCTGTCCGTGCGCGTCCTCCTCGAATGTAATGCGCGCGGAGACTTACGCACGCCCCTTTGCTTCAAGTGCGCCCCCGGGAGAGGCCGGAGATGGTAGAGGAACCGGTGCTCCGTGCCCCCTTCGAAACTGTGATCAGATCTTCACTCGGCGTTTGTTTACGGTTCCGGCGGGGGCAATTGGCGGGTACGTGCGCGCGCCGGGCCCATGGAGTCGTACTCTCCCCGCATGGACAGCGCAGAGTACGAGCGCAAGATCGCGTCTCGCTTCGCCGCCTTCGATCAGGACGGCAACGGCTACATCGACCGCGAGGACTTCAGCGGGGCGGCCGCCGCGCTGCTCGCGGAGTTCTCCACGACCGCCCGCTCGGAGAAGGGCCAGGCCCTCTACAACGGCGCGGAGGCGTTCTGGCAGGGCATGGCCGGGATCGCGGACGTGGACGGCGACCAGCGGGTGAGCCGTCAGGAATTCGTCACGGGCGCGGTCAAGCGCCTCCGGGACAATCCCCGGCGTTTCGCCGAGATCGCGCGGCCCTTCCTGCACGCGGTCATCGCCGTCGCCGACGAGGACGGATCGGGGATCACTCCCTCGGCCGCGGAGCGGGTCCTGAGGGTCCTGGGCGTCGAGCCGGGGATCGCGCGGGACGTCACGGTCGCGCTGGACGCGGACGGCGACGGCCGTATCGACGAGGACGAGGTCCTGTCGGCGTTCGCTTCCTACTATGTGACGCCCGAGCACCCGTAGGGCCGGCGGTCCGCTCGCCCCCGGGCGCTCCGGGGACGGGCGGACCGCGGCTGCGGGACTGCCGTTGCGGGATCGCCGTTACGGACCGCCGTGCGGGCGGCCGGGGACACGGAGGGCTCCCGGCTCAAAGGCTCCCGGGGTTTCCTGGGCTCCCGGGGCCCTGGGCTCCCGGGGCCCTGGGCTTCCGGCTCTCGGGGTCCCCGGGCTCCCGGAACCAAGGGCTTCGGGGCTTCCCGGCTCAGGACGCGGCCCCGGGCGCGAAGATCATCCGTACGATCGCCGTCAGGGCGAACGCGGCGGGCAGGGCGTACCACCGCAGCCGCCACTGCCCGGACCGGAATCCGCCCCGACCGCGGCGGCGGTGACGCCAGCCGCCATCAGTTCGATCACCAGCACCGCCGCGCCCGGCCCGCGCACCATGGTCGCGACACCGCGGTCCCGGCCCCTCCGGCTCGATCCGGTCGGCGCGGCTCCCGGGGCCTTGCGGCGCACCGGCCGTGCGTCCCGGTCCGCAGGCGCGCGGACAGCGAGGGGTACGCGGCCGGGGCACCCCTTCGGCGCGGAGGTTGTGCCGCCCGCCGGTGGAGAGGAGACCGGCGCCGTTCACGGAATCAGGGTGGACTCTCCCGCCGTGGGAGAGTCCACCCCTGGTGTGCGCGGGCCCCGGGCGGCCGGGGAGAAGCCCCCCTCAGCCGCGCCGCAGCATCCGCGCGATGACGACGCGGGTTTCCCAGGCGAGTGCGGCGGTGAAGAGGGGCGGCCAGATGAGGGGGCCGAAGGCGTAGAAGACCATGACGGCGAGGGGGATCCAGCCGTTGAGGGCGATGCGTCCGGCGGTGCTGTGGGTGCCGGTGGTGCGGGTGATGAGGCCGGGTGCGAGGAAGAAGAGGACGGCGGCGGTGGTGGTGGGCAGGCCGTACTTGACGGACTCGAAGATCGCGAAGGCGGTGAGCGCGACCGCGAGGGTGCCCCATCCGACGACCCGCCCGAGCGGACGCGGCCCCCTGCCGTCCGTCGTGCCCGGCTCCCAGTCGGTGCCCGCCGTCGCGGGCCCCGCAGCCGCCTGAGCCGTGCCCGTGGTGTTCGCCGTGCTCGCCGCTTCCGTGGTCCGAACGTTCATCGTGGTCTCCCCGCGTCGGTGGCTAACGGTGTTAGCCGATAAGAAGGACTATAGGGCTAACGCCGTTAGCCGTCCAGGGGTTTGCGAGAGGAACTTGGGGAGCGCTGTGCCCTGAGCCGCCACCGGGCCCGTCCGGCGGGCGCGGATTGGGGACAGAGGCGGGCGGAAGAGATGCGGATCGGGCCCGTCCGGCGGCCCGGGTGGGTGGCGGCCCCGTATTTCGGTCGGACGGCGTCGGCACACGCGTCACGGGGGAACACACCATGTCCACGAAGCGGTGCGTCCCCCGAGGCGCCGTCTCCCGACGCCCTAGCGGTTGCGGGCCGGCTGGAGGGTGTCCTCGGCCGTGGCCTCCACCGGTGCGGCCTCCTCGGCGCCGCCCCCGTGGGCCCCGCCGTCGCCGCCGGCCCTGCGCAGTGCGGTCGTCGCGAGAACCGCGGTGACGGCGGCGAGCGCGGCGCAGACGACGGCGACGGTGTTCAGTCCGCCGGTGTACGCCTCCCGGGCGGCCTCCAGGACCTGGTCGCCGAGGGCGCCAGGAAGCCTGTCGGCCTCGGAGAGGGCGCCTTCGATACTGCCCCGGACGGTGTCGGCGGCGTCCCCCGACAGCCCGTCGGGCACCGCGATCCCGCTCTGGTAGAGCGCGCCGCCGAGGCTGCCGAGCGCGGCGAGGCCGAACGAGACGCCGAACTCACCGCTGGTCTCCGACAGCGAGGCGGCGGAGCCGCCCTTCTCCGGCGGGGCGGAGCCGACCACGAGGTTGGTGCCGAGGGCGCCGATGGGTCCGGTGCCGAGGAAGGCGATCACGAAGCCCGTGATGAGCAGCGGCAGACCGCCGACCGGGTCGACGAAGGCGAGCAGCAGATATCCGATGGTGGTGACACCGAGACCGAAGCCGAGGACGACCCCCATGGGCAGCCGTTTGGCCAGTGTCGGGGCCAGCGTCGACGCGATGATGGAGACGATCGCCGACGGCACCATCCACAGACCGGCCTCGGCCGGGGAGAGGCCCTCGACCATCTGGAGGTAGCCGGTGATGAAGAGGTAGCTGCCGCTCATGGTGGCCATGGCGAACATCAGGATGAGCAGCGAGGCCGTGAAGGCGCCCCGCTTGAAGAGGCTGAGGTCCATCAGCGGGTGCTCCAGCGTGCCCTGGCGCCTGACGAACACCGCGCCGACGGCCAGGCCCGCCACGATCGCGATGACCGGGATCGGCTCCCAGCCCTCGCGGGCGACCTCCTTGAGCCCGTAGACGACCGGCAGGATCGCGGCGAGCGAGAGCGCCACACTGGCCAGGTCGATCCGGCCGCCGTTCGGGTCGCGGTACTCGGGCAGCACGAACGGCGCCGAGACCAGCAGGATCAGCATCACCGGGACACCGAGCAGGAAGACCGAGCCCCACCACCAGTGCTCCAGCATCATGCCGCCGACCACGGGGCCGAGCGCGGTCCCGCCCATGAAGCAGCTGGCCCAGACCGCGATGGCCCGGCCGCGCTGTTGCCCGTCCCGGAACATGTTGCTGATCAGGGCCAGCGTGGACGGCATCAGGGTGGCGGCGGCGACACCGAGCAGGGCGCGCGTGACGATCAGCATCTCGGCGCTGGTGGAGAAGGCGGCCATCAGTGAGGTGACGCCGACGACCAGGGCGCCGGTCATCAGCAGCCTGCGGCGGCCGATCCGGTCGCCGAGGGTGCCCATCGTCACCAGGAACCCGGCGATCATGAACCCGTAGATGTCCATGATCCACAGGGTCTGGGTGCCCGTGGGATTCAGTGACTCCGCGAGGTGCGGCAGGGCCAGGAACAGCACGCTCTGGTCGAGGGCGATCAGCAGGGTGGGCAGGGCCAGCACGGCGAGTCCGGCCCATTCCCGGGCACCCGCCCTGGGCGGCGCGGCCTCGGGGACGGTCGATGACATGGTGTTCCCTGAGAATGTTGGCGGTCCGGGAGGACCGGGAGCGGGTGCGGGAGTACGCGGAGAGCGCGGGAGTACGCGGAGGGTGCGGGCGGACCGGTCGTCACGCCCCCGAGCAGCGGACGGCGTACAGACCCGGTCAGCCGCGGTACGGGCGCTGCTCGCGGGCGTCCCGCAGGGTGTGGCCCCACCAGGTGAGCTGGTCGAGCATCGCCCCGGCGGCGGCCGTACCGCCCTCGGGGTCCCCGGGCCGGCCCTCGCCGTCGAACTCCTCCGCGTGGCCGGGGAAGACCACCGACTCACGCACGGTGACCGCGTGCTTCCCGGGGAGGATCTCCCGCAGCCGGGCCACCGCCCGCAGGCCGCCGCCCGGCCCGCCGTAGCCGACGAGGGCGACCGGTTTGGCCTTCCACGCGTCGGTGTACCAGCCGATCGCGTTCCCGAGGGACGCGGGGAAGCCGTGGGTGTCCTCCGGTGTGACGATCACGAAGGCGTCGGACCGGGCCAGCCGTCGCGCCAGGTCCCGTACGGCCCGGGGTACGGGGACCGTGCCGTTCTCCGGGGGCGCGTCGGGAAGGCGTGCCTCGGCGAGATCGACGACATCGACCTCCAGGTCCTCGCGCCCGGCCGCCTCGGCGGCGATCCACCGCGCGGGCGTGGGGCCGGAGCGGCCGGTCCTGATGCTGCCGTCGACGACGGCCACGCGCAGACTGCGTTCGGGCATGTCGGGTTCCTCGTTCTCTCGGCCGGCACGGACCTTCTCGGCCGGCGCGGACCCCCACCGTGCGCCCGGCCGGTCCCGGTCCGCTCTCGGTCCGCTCTCGGTCGCTCCCGGAGGCCGCTCCGGAACGGCCTCCGGCCGGCCGGGAGCCGGAGCCGCGGGTACCGGTCCCGTCACCGCCCGTCCGCGTGGGTTAGCGTGATCACATGCGTTTCGGGGTGCTCGGCCCGTTGGGGGTGTGGACGGCGGACGGCAGGCCGGTGCGGGTCCCGGAGCTCAAGGTCCGCGCCCTGCTGGCCTGTCTTCTGGTGCACCGGGGACGCCCCGTCTCCGCGGACCGGCTGATCGACGATCTGTGGGGCGAGAGCCTGCCCGGCAACCCGGCCGCGGTGCTCCAGAACAAGGTCTGGCGGCTGCGCCGCGCCCTGGAGGACGCCGAGCCCGGCGGCCGGGACCTGGTCGTCTCGCTCTCCCCGCCCGGATACCGGCTGCGGACGGGCTCCGACGCGGTGGACGCGGACCGGTTCCACCATCTGACGACCCGGGCGCGGGCCACCGGCGACCCCCGGGAGCGCGCGGCCCTGCTCGCCGACGCGCTGGCGTTGTGGCGGGGGCCCGCGTTCGGCGGCTTCACGGACGAGGAGTTCACCCGCGCGGCCACGGCCCGGCTGGAGGAACAGCGGCTGACCGCGCTGGAGGAGCAGGCGGAGGCCCGGCTGGAGCTGGGGGAACACGCCCTGGTCGCCGATGAGCTGGGCGATCTGGTCGACCTGCACCCGCTGCGCGAGCGGCTGCGCACCGCGCAGGTGCGGGCGCTGTATCTCGCGGGCCGCCAGAGCGCGGCCCTGAGCAGCTATGCCGAGCTGCGTGAGCGGCTCGCCGACCAGCTGGGGCTCGATCCGAGCCCCGCACTGGCCGCGCTGCACCAGGCGATCCTCACCCAGGACCCGGCGCTGGCCGCCGTACCCTCGCCGTCGACCACGGCGGCCCGGCCGCCGTCGAACGTGCCGAGCGCGCTGACCGAGCTGATCGGCCGGGACGAGGCCGTCGGCGAGCTGCGCGCGACGCTCACCGCCCACCGGCTGGTGACGCTGACCGGTCCCGGCGGGGTCGGCAAGACCCGGCTGGCCCTGGCGGTCGCCGCGCGGGAGGGTCCGGCCTTCCCCGGCGGGGTCCGGCTGGCCGAGTTCGCCGCGCTCGACCCCTCGCGCGGCCCGCGGGACACCGAGGTGGCGGAGCTGGTCGCCGCGCTGCTCGGGGTACGGGACGACATCTCCCCGCTGCCGGGGGGAGGCGGGCTGCCGACGCTGACCGACCGGGTGGTGCAGGCGCTGGGCGACCGGCCGGCACTGCTGGTCCTCGACAACTGCGAGCACGTCGTCGAAGCGGTCGCCGAACTGGTGGAGAAGCTGCTCGGGTCGGCGCCCCGGCTGCGGGTGCTGGCGACCAGCCAGATCCCCCTGGGCGTCGCCGGGGAGCGGATCCGCGAGGTGCCGCCGCTGGACCGGTCGGGCGCGGTCGAGCTGTTCGCGGCCCGGGCGTCGGCCGCCGCCCCGCACTTCGTCCTCGACGAGTCCAACGCCGGGACGGTCGCGGAGATCTGCCGTCGTCTGGACGGCATTCCGCTGGCGGTCGAGATGGCCGCGACCCGGGTACGGGTGCTGGGCGTGGCCGAGCTGGCGGCCCGGCTGGACGACCGGTTCCCTCTGCTGGCCTCCTCGGTACGCGGCGCCCCGGCCCGGCAGCGGACCCTGCGCGCGGTCATCGACTGGAGCTGGGAACTCCTCGGCGACCGGGAGCGCGCGGTGCTGCGGCGCCTCGCGGTGCACTCCGGCGGCTGCACCCTCGCCGCCGCCGAGGAGATCTGCCCCGCGGGTGACATGGACCGGTCGGAGGTGCTCGATCTGCTGGCGCGGCTGGTGGAGAGTTCGTTCGTGATGGTCACCGACACGGCGGACGGGCCGCGCTACCGGCTGCTGGAGTCGGTGACCGCGTACTGCCTGGAACGTCTGCGGGAGAACGGCGAGCTGACCGGGCTTCAGCTCCGGCACCGCGACTACTACACGGGTCTGGCCGAGCGGGCCGAGCCGCATCTGCGGGGCCACGGGCAGCGGCAGTGGCTGCGCCGCCTGGACGCGGAGAACGCGAATCTGCGCACCGCCCTGGAGAGCGCCGTCCGGTCCGGGGACTCGGAGCGCGCGCTGCGGCTGGTGAACGCGCTCAGCTGGTACTGGCATCTGCGGGGCCGCAGCGGCGAGGCCCTGCGCTGGCTGACCCAGGCGCTCTCGGTCCCCGCGACCGGGACCGCGGACCCGGCGGCGCACGCCGCCCGGGTCGCCGGGGCCACGGCCTGGCTCGGCGGGGTACGGCTGGTGCTCGGCGGCAGCGCGGACCCGCGGGCGGAGTACCGGGCGGCGCTGCTGCCGTACGAGAAGGCCGGCGACCCGGGCGGGCGGGCGCGGGCGCAGTGGTTCCTGGGGTCCCATCTGTACGGCATCGGGGATATGTTGCCGAGCGAGGAGCTGGTCGGCCGCGCGCTGGCCGCCTTCCGGTCGCTGGGGGATACCTGGGGCACGGCGGCAGCGCTCGCCAGCCGGGCGTTCCAGGCGAAGCTGCGGGGCGACTTCGGTGCGCTGCGCCGGCAGGGCGAGCAGAGTCTTGAGCTCTTCCGCGAGCTGGGCGACCAGTGGGGGCAGCTGCAGGCGATGGTGCCGCTGCAGACCCTGGCGGAGGTGGTCGGCGACTATCCGCTCGCGGGGCGGCTGCTGCGGGACGGGCTGCGCAAGGCGGAGGACCTCGGGCTCTGGCCCGAAGTGTCCTTCCAGCTCACGGGGCTGGGCCGGATCGCCCTGCTGACGGGGGATCTGCCGCGTGCCAGGGAGTACCACGAGCGCGCCCGGCGGCTCGCCGTCGAGCAGTCCCACTCGTTCGGTGAGCAGTTCGCCGAGATCGGGCTCGGGATGGGGGCCCGGCGGGAGGGCGACCTGGACACCGCGGAGGCCCATATGGCCAATGTCCTGGCCCTGCACCGGCGGATGGGGTACGAGCCGGGGATGCCCGCGCTGATCCTCGCCGAGCTGGGCTTTGCCGCGGAGGCGCGGGGGCAGGTGGAGCGGGCCCTGGAGCTCCAGCGGGACGGGATGGCGGCCGCCCGGGCCACCGGTGACCCGCGGGCGGTGGCGCTGGCGCTGGAGGGGCTGGCCGGTGCGCGGCTGCTGGCCGGGCACCCGGGGCACGCGGCCCGACTGCTGGGGGCGGCCTCGGCGGCCCGCGCCTCGGTGGGGGTGCCGCTGCCGCAGGGCGAGCGGGGCGATGTGGACCGTATCTCCGCGGGGGCCCGGCGGGAGCTGGGCGACACCGGCTACGAGGCCGAGTTCGCACGGGGGGCCGCCCTCGACCCCGACACCTGCGCAAAGACCTCCGCCGACCTCTGACGACGCCGCCGGGCGCGGAGCGGGCGCGGGCCGCCGGCCCGTACCGCGTGCCCGCCCGGCGCCGAGGAGCGGGCGCGGGCCGCCCGTACCGCGTGCGAGCGGGGTCCGGCGGACGGGCAACGGGCTGCCGCCCGAGGACGCGGCGGCCGGCCCGGTCCGGCGGTAGCGGTGGCCGCGGCACCCGCCGTCCGTCGTCAGGGGCGCCGGCGCCGCGGCCCCCGGACTCCACCGCCCGGAGCCCTTACCCGGAGAACCGTTCCCGCAGCTTGTACTTCAGCACCTTCCGCAAGGTCTCGTTGCGCGGCAGCACGTCCACCACCTCCAGCTGCTCGGGGAGTTTGTACGGGGACAGCCCCTCGCCGCGCAGATAGGCCGTGAGCGCCTCCAGGGTCAGTTCCCCGGCCCCCGGGGGCTGTTCCACCACGGCGCACACCCGCTCGCCCCGGTCCTGGTCCGGCAGGCCGATCACCGCCGCGTCCGTGATGCCGGGGTGCGCGTGCAGCAGGTCCTCGATCTCCTTCGCGGAGATGTTCTCGCCCTTGCGGATGATGACGTCCTTCAGCCGTCCCGTCAGCACGAGATGGCCGTCCCCGGTCAGATGCCCGAGGTCGCCCGTGATCAGAAAGCCGTCCTCGTCGAAGACGCCCGCCGACTGCGCCGGGTCGAGATACCCCCGGCAGACGGCCTCGCCCCGCAGCCGCACCTCGCCGTCGACGATACGGATCTCCATGCCCTCGGGCGGGCGTCCCTCCGTCGTCGCCAGGTTCTCCGCCGAGTCGTCCGGCGCGCCCATCGTGATCATGGGGACCTCGGTCATGCCGTAGCCGTGGGTGAGCTGGCAGCCCATCTCCCGTACGACGGCGTGGTACAGCTCCGGCGGCTTCGGCGCGCCCCCGCCCGCCAGCAGCCGCAGGGTGGGGATCAGTTTCTCTCCGGGCCGTTTGCGCTGCTCGGCGAGGAACATCGAGTAGAAGGCCGTCGAGCCGCCCGCCGTGGTCACACCGTGGCGGCGGTACTCCTCCAGCGCACCGGGCAGCGCGAACTTCTCGAAGAGGACCGCGGGGAACCCGTACAGCAGCAGCATCACCAGATAGTCCGCGCCGCCGATGTGCGCGAAGGGGAAGGCGATCGAGCCGATGTCGTCCTCGGACAGCCGCAGCGCGTGGGCGAGGGTCGATCCCCCCGCGATCAGGGAACGGTCGGTGTGCAGCACGCCCTTGGGGTCGGAGGTGGTGCCCGAGGTCCAGTAGATCCACCGCACCTCGGTGCCGTCGGCCGGCTCGGGTGGCAGGACCGAGGGGTCGCCCGACGGCAGCCGCCCGTACGCCTCGAACACCCCCCGCGCGCCGACGCGCTCCGCCATCGCCGTGTGGTCGAAGCCCCGCCACTCGCCCGGCACCGCGAAGAACTCCGCCTTCGACTCGCGCAGCGCGAACCCCACCTCGCGGTCGCGGTAGTACGGGATGACCGGCGACTGCACGGCTCCGATCCGGGCGAGGGCGGCGGTGAGCAGCGCCGTCTCGATCCGGGTGGGCAGCTGCCAGGCGACCACCGTGCCGGGGCGCACCCCGAGCCCGTACAGCCCGGCGGCGCACTCCTCGGCCCGGTCGCGCAGTTCGCCGAAGGTCAGCGTCCGGTCGCCCTGGAGGAAGACCGGGCGCCCGGGGGTCAGCTCGGCGCGCCGCCGGACCAGTTCCCACAGGGTGCGCGATCGGCCGAGCGCGTGCGCGGTCTCGTTCATCCCGTACGCCTCCACGAATACGACAAGAGCTGACGGATCGTCAGGCATTCTGGAGAGGGTAGGCCGCTCCCGCTTGTCGGTCCAGGGGTGCGGGGCTAGCCTGATTTCTGACGAGTCATCAGATTCGCCATTCAGGGCAGGCACGCACGGCACGGCGGAGGGGACACGCACCATGACCGGACTTCCTCGGATCGTCAGCGTCGACGACCATGTCATCGAACCCGCGCACCTCTTCGAGACCTGGCTCCCGGCGAAATACCGCGACAGGGGGCCGAAGCCGCTCACCGCGGGCATCGGAGAGCTGGCGTACATCGGCGGAAAGTACCAGATCACCATGGACCCCGACGGTCCGCCGACCGACTGGTGGATCTACGAGGACCTGAAGTTCCCGTACAAGCGCAATATCGCCGCCGTCGGCTTCGACCGGGACGAGATGACACTCGAAGGCATCACCCGCGAGCAGATGCGCCGGGGCTGCTGGGACCCGCAGGCCCGCCTCGCCGACATGGACCTCAACCACGTCGAGGCGTCCCTCTGCTTCCCCACCTTCCCGCGCTTCTGCGGCCAGACCTTCGCCGAGGCGCACGACAAGGAGGTCGCGCTCGCCTGTGTGCGGGCGTACAACGACTGGATGGTGGAGGAGTGGTGCGGCGACAGCGGCGGACGGCTGATCCCGCTCTGCATCATCCCGCTGTGGGACATCGGCCTCGCCGTCGCCGAGATCAGGCGCAACGCGGCCCGGGGCGTGCGCGCCGTGACCTTCTCCGAGATCCCGACCTACCTCGGGCTGCCGTCGATCCACTCGGGCTACTGGGACCCGTTCTTCGCCGTCTGCCAGGAGACCGGCACGGTGGTCAACATGCACATCGGGTCCAGCTCCCAGATGCCGGCCGCCTCCCCCGACGCGCCGCCCGCCGTCCAGGCGTCCCTCAGCTTCAACAACGCCATGGCCTCGATGATGGACTTCCTCTTCAGCGGCGTACTGGTGAAGTTCCCGGCGCTGAAGCTGGCGTACAGCGAGGGCCAGATGGGCTGGATCCCCTACGCCCTGGAGCGCGCCGACGACGTGTGGGAGGAGCACCGGGCCTGGGGCGGGGTCCGGGACCTGATCCCCGAGCCGCCGTCCACGTACTACTACCGGCAGATCTTCTGCTGCTTCTTCCGCGACAAGCACGGGATCGCGTCCCTGGACGTCGTCGGCCGCGACAACGCCACCTTCGAGACCGACTACCCCCATGTCGACTCGACGTTCCCGCACACCAAGGAGGTCGCGCTCGACCATGTGAAGGGGCTCGACGACGAGACGGTCTACAAGCTGATGCGCGGCAACGCCATCCGCATGCTGGGCCTCGACCTGGACCGGGACCGCTAGTGGATCTCACGTACACGGAGGAGGAAGAGGACTTCCGGGCCCGGCTGCGGACCTGGCTGGGCACCGCGCTGCACCGGCTGCCCCCGAAGCCGTCCCCCGACGACTGGCCGGGCCGCCGGGCGTACGACACCGCCTGGCAGCGGATGCTGTACGACGCCGGATACGCGGACCTCCACTGGGACGCGTCCCCCACCCAGCGCCTGATCTTCCTGGAGGAGACCGAACTCGCCGGCGCGCCCTACGTCGGCGCGAACTTCGTCGGCCTGCTGCACGCCGGACCCACGATCGCCGCCGAGGGCTCGGCGGCCCAGCGCGAACGGTGGCTGCCGCCGATCCTGCGCGGCGACGAGATCTGGTGCCAGGGCTTCAGCGAACCGGACGCCGGATCCGACCTGGCGTCCCTGCGCACCAAGGCCGTCCGGGACGGGGACTCCTACGTCGTCACCGGCTCCAAGATCTGGACCTCCCACGCCGAGGTCGCCGACTGGTGCGAACTGCTCGTACGGACCGACCCCGACGCCCCCAGACACCGGGGCATCAGCTGGCTCGCCCTGCCGATGGACGCGCCCGGCGTCACCGTACGGCCGCTGCGCACGCTCGCCGGATCGACGGAGTTCGCGGAGATGTTCCTCGACGAGGTACGGGTGCCGGTCACCCACCGGATCGGCGACGAGAACGACGGCTGGCGCGTCACCATGGTCACCCTCTCCTTCGAGCGGGGCACCGCCTTCGTCGGCGAGGTCGTCGCCTGCCGCCGTACCCTGGGCGCCCTCGCCGCCGCCGCCCGCGCGGGCGGGCGCTGGGACGATCCGGTCCTGCGGCGCCGGCTGGGCCGTCTGCACGCCGAGTTCCGCGCGCTGTGGCGGCTCACCCAGTGGAACGTCAGCGAGTCCCAGCGCACCGGCGGTGTCCCCGGCACCGGCGGCTCCGTCTTCAAGCTCCGCTACTCCCACGCCCGCCAGGAGCTGTACGACACGGCCGCCGACGTCCTGGGGGCCGAGTCCCTGGACCTCGGCCACGAGTGGACCCTCGACCGGCTCTCCTCGCTCTCGTACACCATCGCCGCGGGCACCTCCCAGATCCAGCAGAACATCATCGCCGAGCGCATCCTCGGCCTGCCGAAACCCCCCAAGGGCGGTGGATGACATGGACTTCCAACTCTCCGACGACCAGCGCGCGCTGCGCGCGGGCGTCCGTGAGCTGCTGGAGCGGGTGTTCGACGGGGAGGCGCTGCGGGCGGCGGTCGGCACGGGCGCGCTCGACCGGGACCTGTGGCGGGCCCTCGGCGACGCCGGGTTCTTCTCCCTGCGGCTCCCCGAGGAGCGCGGCGGGGTCGGGCTCGGCACGGTGGAGGCCGTCCTCGTCTTCGAGGAGGCCGGGCGGACGCTCCTGCCCGGCCCGCTGGTGGCCACCCATCTCGCGGCCGGGACCGTGGAGGGGGCCGCCACCGGGGAAGCGGTCGTCGCCCGCGTCGACTCCGGGCTCGTCGCCTGGCTCGACGCGGCCGACCACGTCACGGGCGCGGCCGACCAGGCCACCGGCGGGGACGACCACGTCACGGACGGCGGCCACGTCACGGGCGCGGCCGACCAGGTCACCGGCGGGGATCCGGGCGGCGGGCACGATCAGGCCACCGGCGGGGATCCGGGCGGTGGGGGCGCGGCCGGGGCCGTGCCCCTGCGGTCCGTCGACCCTCTCACCCCGCTCCACCGGGTGGCCGCCCGGGGAACCCCCGACCCGGTCGCCGCCCTCCTCACCGCCGCCGAACAGCTCGGCAGCGCGGACCGGACGACCGGCATGGCCGTGCGATACGCCAAGGAACGCGAGCAGTTCGGGCAGCCCGTGGGCGCGTTCCAGGCCGTGAAGCATCTGTGTGCTCAGATGCTCGTACGCACGGAACTCGCCCGCTGCGCCGTCTACGCCGCCGCCGTCACCGGGGACCCCACCGAGATCGCCGGGGCCAAACTCCTCGCGGACGACGCCGCCGTACGCAATGCCCGCGACTGCCTCCAGGTCCACGGAGGCATGGGCTTCACCTGGGAGGCCGACGTCCATCTGCATCTCAAACGGGCCTGGGTCCGCGCCCGGATGTGGCCCACCGCGGCCGAGGCGGAGGAGATCCAGGCGGAAGCTCTCGCCATAGCACTCTGAAGCGTCACGTTGTGTCGATACCGGGTTGTGTCCTTCGGATGACTCGTCACGGGCCGTCGCCGGGGCGTCGCTCCGGTACGCTCCGTGAGATGCGAGTCGTTCCGAGGCGGGGATGTCACGGTGTTGCCGATGAGGCGGCTCCGGGTCCGGGAATGCGCGCCGCTCACGCTATGGATGAGCGGGTCGCGAGCCTCTGTTCGACTCCCCGCAACGGGCGTCGCACAGTATGCACCACGGGTACTCCTTGGCGCTGGAATATGCCCGAAGCGCTTGTTGCGGTGACTGTACGTCAACCATGCTGTCTCGTAAGGGAGTCACGTTCAGTGACCTGGTCGAGGTTGTCGATGACCCAGTCGAGGCGCGAGGCGATGTGTCCGCCGGTTCGGATGGTGTGAGCGGTGCAGGTGCTCCAGGTTCAGTTGGAGGTCGGACCCGATCCCGCGGAGGTGGGGCGGGCCCGGAGATGGGCGCGTTCGCGGCTCGTCGGATCCGGGATAGGGGACGACGAGCCGCTGGCCGAGACCCTGATCCTGCTGATCTCGGAGCTGGTCACCAACGCCGTGGTGCACACCGGCTGCCCCGCCGTGCTGCGCATGCTCTTCGGCGCGGGCGCGGCGGAGGCCGGCACGGTCCGGGTCGAGGTCGCCGACAACTGCTCCCGCCCCCCGCGGCGCCGCAGCGCGGACGACGACGACACCAACGGCCGCGGCCTCGAACTGGTCGACGGGCTCGCCGACCGCTGGGGCTGGGAGCGTGAGGGCGCCGGCAAGGCGATCTGGTGCGAGGTGGACCGGGGCGTACCGGAGATGGCGTACGTGCGCGGGCCCCGGGGTCTTGCGACGGTACGGCGGTAGCGCGGTGGCGGCGGGGGGCCGGTAGGGCCGCGGTACGGCCGGGCGGTGGGCGCGCGGTCCCGGTGCCGGGCGCCCGTCGTCGGCGTGGTCCGCACTCCGCCGTACGCCGGTGGGACGCCCGCTCCCCGGATCCGTCGGCCGTCCACAGCGGCGATCCGCGCCGTCTCCGCGCCGCGCCCCGGACCTGCGCCCGGCCGAGCGCCCCTCTTGCGGGAGCGCGGGCACGGCGCGCGAGCGTCTCGGGTGGCGGACGGGCGTCTCGGGCCGCGGGCTCTAGAAGACGGCGACGGGGGCGACGGGTGTTCCCGTACCGCCGACGAAGGGCTCCGGCATCGCCGACAGCCAGAACGCGTACCGCCCCTCTTCTCCACAGGCTGTGGACAAGTTCTCCAGATTCCAGTTCTGGCCCTGGAGCATGCCCATCTCGACCAGGTCCAGCGCGTGCACCGGCAGCCACAGATCCTCGATCTCGGGCGGGATGATCTCGAAGGTGAGGGTGTCGTTCGCGACCGCGGCGACATCGCGGGCGTGGAACCACTCCGGCGTACGCACGGACAGCCCCGGTGACGGGAAGCCGTACCCGTGCTTGTCGCCGCCGAGCAGCACCTGCGCCTGACCGGTGCGCACCAGCACGATGTCCCCCGCCCCGACCGTGACCCCGCCGAACTCCGCCGCCTCGTCGAGATCCTCCGGCGTCACCGCGTGCGCCGGATCGAGCCGGTCCAGCCCCTTCGCCCGGGCCACGTCCAGCAGCACGCCCCGGGAGACGAGGTACGGCACCTTGTCGATGCCGCTGAACCGCGCACCCGCGTGTGCGGTGACCGTGCCCGCCGGGCGGCCGTTGTAGATCCGCCCGCCGTGGGATACATGGGTCAGCGCGTCCCAGTGCGTGGCCGCCTGAAGGCCCATCGTCACGGCGTCGTCGCTGGTCGCGACCGTGCCCGGGCCGAACATCTCGTGGTTGATCTGCACCATCGTGTGCAGGGGGTTCACCCGGCCCGGGATGAGTCCGGTCTGCACGCCGTCCTGCTGGAGCGGCAGCGCGAGGGGGAGGCGCCGGCCCGTCCTGACGGTGGCCGCGGCCTTGCGTACGACCTCGTCGGTGATCAGGTTGAGGGTGCCGATCTCGTCCGCCTCCCCCCAACGGCCCCAGTTGTTCACGCGCTTGGCGATCTCGTGGAACTCCGGTGGCAGTGACATCGGGATCGGGCCTCCTAGGGGTTGTGCTCGACTGTCTGACTGACCGTAGAATCTAACGGTCCGTCAGAAATCGCGGGAAGGGGCCGGGCGTGGGGAACTTCTTGGCAGGCAAGGTCGTCGCCGTCACGGGAGCGGGGCGCGGCATCGGCCGCGCCGTCGCCCTGGCCGCGGCGGCCGAGGGCGCGAAGGTCGTCGTCAACGACTACGGCGTCTCCATCGAGGGCGGCGAACCGGCGTCCGACGTCGCCGACGCCGTCGTCCGCGAGATCGAGGCGGCGGGCGGCACGGCCGTCGCCGTCGCCGACGACATCGCCACCATGGCGGGCGGGCAGCGGCTCGTGGACGTCGCGCTCGCCGAGTACGGGCGGATCGACGGTGTCGTCTGCGTCGCGGGCATCCTCCGCGAACGCATGCTCTTCAACATGTCCGAGGAGGAGTGGGACCCGGTCGTCGCGACCCATCTCAAGGGGACCTTCACCGTCTTCCGGGCAGCGAGCGCGGTGATGCGCAAGCAGGGCTCGGGCACCCTCCTCGGCTTCACCAGCGGCAACCACCAGGGCTCGGTCGCCCAGGCCAACTACTCCGCCGCGAAGGGCGGGATCATCTCACTGGTCCGCAGCGCCGCGCTGGGGCTGCACAAGTACGGCGTCACCGCGAACGCCGTCGCCCCCGTGGCCCGTACCCGGATGTCCGCCAACGTCCCCATGGAGCTGAAGGAGATCGGCGAACCCGAGGACGTCGCGGCGCTCGTGGTCTATCTGCTCTCCGACCGGGCCCGCCAGATCACCGGCCAGGTCTATACGATCGCCGGCCCCAAAATCGCGGTCTGGGCCCAGCCGAGGGAACTGCGCGCGGGTTACGCCGAGGGCTCCTGGACCCCGGAGAAGATCGCGGACTTCCTCCCCGGCACGGTCGGCACCGACCCGATGCCGATGCTCGCGGTCCTGGAGGACATGGCCCGCGCGGCCAGAGCGGGCGAGCGCCCCAACACCTGACAAGGCCGCGCTCGCCGGCCTTCGCGATGGCGGGGCCGCATTCAGCCTCGCCGAGGTTTGGGGCTCGGGTTCATATTCAGCCTCGCCGGCGTTTGAGGCGCGGGGTCCGGGGCGGAGCCCCGAGGAGAACCAGAGGCTTCCCGGGGCCCGCGCGCCAGGCCATCCGCACCCGCGACCGGCACCCGCAATCGGCACCCGCACAAAGAAGGGCACACGCATGGACGACACCGCCTTCCGCGCCGAAGCCCGCGCCTGGCTGCACACCCATCTGCGCGCATCCCACCGCGGTGTCGGGGGCGGCCCCGGCAGCGAGCACCTGGGGCTCCGCGTCCGCCGTGAGTGGGAACGGCAGCTCGGCGCCGCCGGGTGGATCGGCATCGGCTGGGCCGAGGACGGCTGGGGCAACCGGCCCGCCACCCTGTCCCAGCAGGTCGTCTGGGCCGAGGAGTACGCCCGCGCCCGCGCCCCGGGCCGGGTCGGCCACATCGGCGAGAACCTCCTCGCGCCCACCCTCATCGCCTTCGGCACCCGGGAACAGAAGGACCGGTTCCTGCCGCCCGTCGCCCGCGGCGAGGAACTGTGGTGCCAGGGC
Source organism: Streptomyces sp. NPDC004609 (assembly GCF_042873655.1). Lineage (NCBI taxonomy): Bacteria > Bacillati > Actinomycetota > Actinomycetes > Kitasatosporales > Streptomycetaceae > Streptomyces > Streptomyces sp. NPDC004609. The sequence goes on from NZ_JBIALS010000028.1 coordinate 100,106, forward strand.
TACAGCGAACCCGGCGCCGGCTCCGACCTCGCGGGCCTGCGCACCACCGCCGTACGCGACGGGGACACCTACCGCGTCACCGGCCAGAAGATCTGGACCTCGCTCGCCCAGGACGCCGACTGGTGCTTCGTCCTGGCCCGCACCGAAGCGGGATCCAGCCGCCACCGCGGGCTGTCGTTCCTGCTCGTGCCCATGGACCAGCCCGGCCGGGTCGAGGTACGGCCCATCCGGCAGCTGACCGGCACCAGCGAGTTCAACGAGGTCTTCTTCGACGGCGCCGTCGCCCGCGCCGGACATCTCGTCGGCGGCGAGGGCAACGGCTGGCAGGTCGCCATGGGTCTCCTCGCCCTGGAACGCGGGGTGTCCACCCTCGTCCAGCAGATCGGCTTCGAGGCGGAGCTGGACGAGGTGATCCGTACGGCCGTGGCGACGGGGGCCGCCGGCGATCCCGAGATCCGGGCACGCATCGTGCGCCAGTGGGCCGAACTGCGCACCATGCGCTGGAACGCCCTGCGCACCCTCGGCACCGGGGGCGACCCCGGCGCGCCCAGCGTGGCCAAGCTGCTCTGGGGCGGCTGGCACCAGCGGCTCGGTGAGCTGGCGATGGCCGTACGCGGACCGGGCGCGACCGTCGGGCCGGGCGACTGGAGCGATGAGCGGCCGTACGAACTCGACGCCGGACAGCGGATGTTCCTCTTCACCCGCGCCGACACCATCTACGGCGGCTCGGACGAGATCCAGCGCAACATCATCGCCGAGCGGGTACTCGGCCTACCGAGGGAGACCGGATGAGAGGCGTCGTCTTCGACGGCAAGCAGGCCCGGGTCGTCGACGACCTGGAGATACGGGATCCGGGGCCGGGGGAGGTCCTGGTGGCGGTCGCGGCGGCGGGGCTGTGCCACAGCGATCTGTCGGTGATCGACGGGACGATCCCCTTCCCCGTGCCGGTGGTCCTCGGGCACGAGGGCGCCGGTGTGGTGGAGGCGGTGGGTCCGGGCGTCGGGCACGTGGCGGCGGGGGACCATGTGGCGCTGTCCACCCTGGCGAACTGCGGTGCGTGCGGCGACTGCGACCGCGGCCGCCCCACGATGTGCCGCAAGGCGATCGGCCGCCCGGGCCGTCCCTTCTCGCGCGGCGGCGAGAGCGTCTACCAGTTCGCGTCCAACTCCGCCTTCGCCGAACGCACGATCGTCAAGGCGGTCCAGGCGGTGCGGATCCCCAAGGACATCCCGCTGACATCGGCCGCGCTCATCGGCTGCGGGGTGCTGACGGGCGTCGGAGCCGTCCTGAACAGGGCGAAGGTCGGCCGCGGGGACACGGTGGTGGTGATCGGGACGGGAGGCATCGGGCTGAACGTCCTCCAGGGCGCCCGGATCGCGGGAGCGTCCGTGATTGTGGCGGTGGACACCAACCCGGCGAAGGAGGAGGTGGCCCGGAGATTCGGCGCGACGCACTTCCTGGGGGCGGTGCCGGAAGTTGCGAGCGTGCTGGCCGGCGGGGCCGACCATGTCTTCGAGTGCGTCGGGCACACGGGGCTCATCCGGCAGGCGGTCGACCTGCTCGACCGGGGCGGCCAGGCGATTCTGCTCGGGATGGCCGCGCCGACGGCGGAGGCGACGTTCCTGCCGGCGGCGATGTTCCTGGACAAGTCGATCCTGGGGTGCCGTTACGGTTCGTCGCGCCCGCAGCACGACATCGCGCTCTACGCCGAGATGTACCGGAACGGCACGCTCCTGCTGGATGAACTCATCACCGGGACCTACCCGGTCGAGGACTTCGCCAAGGCGGCGTCCGACGCCCACGAGGGCCGCGTGGCCCGTGGGGTGCTCACGTTCTAGAGCGGTGCTCTGTTTACGGAGCTCTGGTTCTGGAGCGGTGCTCTGTTTACGGAGCTCTGGTTCTGGAGCGGTGCTCTGTTTACGGAGTTCTCGTTCTGGAGCGGTGCTCTGTTTACGGAGTTCTCGTTCTGGAGCGGTGCTCTGTTTACGGGGCGGTGCTCGCGCCGCTCCTGCTCCGGAGCGCGAGCACCGCTCACACCCCCGCCCCATCCGCCCGGAACGTCCGGCGGTACACCGTCGGCGCCACCCCCAGCACCGCCTGCACGTGCTGCCGCATCGACTGCGCCGTGCCGAAACCCGAGTCCCGTGCCACCTGGTCGACCGAGAGATCCGTGGACTCCAGCAGGTGCCGCGCCCGCTCCACCCGCTGGCGGGTGAGCCACTGCCCGGGGCTCACGCCGACCTTCTCCCGGAAGCGGCGCGTGAAGGTGCGTACGCTCATGGACTCCCGCTCCGCCATGTCCCGGAGCCGGATCGGCTCGTGCAGCCGCTCCAGCGCCCAGTCGCGGGCCATGGACGTCGTCGCCGACCGTGCCTCCGGGACCGGGCGCCGGATGTACTGCGCCTGGCCGCCGTCCCGGTGCGGAGGCACGACACTGCGCCGGGCCACGTCATTGGCGACGGCCGCCCCGTGGTCGCGCCGGACCATGTGCAGACAGAGGTCGATCCCGGCCGCGACACCCGCCGAGGTGAGGACGTCGCCGTCGTCGATGTACAGCACGTCGGGATCGACCCGGACGGAGGGGAACAGCCGCTGGAGCCGGTCCGCCCAGGACCAGTGCGTGGTGGCCGGCCGGCCGTCGAGATACCCCGCCGCGGCCAGCAGGAAACTGCCGGTGCAGATGGAGGCCAGCCGGGTGCCGGGGCGGATCTGGCCGAGGACCTCGGCGAGTCCCCCGGGGAGGCGGCCCTCCCTGAAGAGTTCGGGGGGTTCGTACGCGGCCGGAACGATCACCGTGTCCGCCTCGCCCAGCGTTTCCGGGCCGCGGTCCACGTACACCGCGAAGTCGGCCGTGGTGGAGACGGGGCCGGGGACGGCGGTGCAGGTGATCACCTCGTACAGCGGCTCGCCGCCCGCGGAGAAGGCACGGCCGAAGATCCGGTGGGGGATGCTCAGTTCGAAGGGGATGACCCCGGGGAAGGCGAGCACGGCGACCCGGTGCGGTGCCCCGCGCGGGTTCTCCTGCGGTACGGCGGCCATGGCCCGATCCTATCGAATACTGTCCCTCGGGCCACTCGATCGGGCGAAGCGGCCCCCGGATGCTGGATGTCGTGACCGAGACCCCCGAGATCGCGCGACCCCACCGCCTCCCGCCCCGGCCCCGGCGGTTCCCGCGCGGCATCCACCGCGCCTGGTACGTCGCCGCCGTCACCTTCGTGACGATCACCGGCGCCGCCGCCTTCGCGTCACTCCCCGGGCTGCTGATCGAGCCGCTGCACGAGGAGTTCGCGTGGTGATGCTTGGGGGAACTTGAGGCTCGGCCTTGCGTCTCTGCTGGCAACCGGTCGGGGCGGGCTCGGCGGCATGGCGCCCGTACAGGGCGGTTCCACAGGGGAGCGCCCCGATCGCTCACTGCGGTGTAGTCGAGTACCGCTCGATGCTCGCGCGGCCTGTCGATCGGTCGAGTAGGCGCAGCTCCCAAGGGCCCGTGTTCACGTCGAAGTCTTTGCCGAACCCGACCCACTTGCCCGCCATGCGTCGGCCTGTCGGCTCGATGAGTAGCTGAATCGCACCGTGGTATCGGGCGCCCTGGTAGTACCCGTCGGTCGCTGTCTGTTCAGTCCATGTACCAGTGACGACGTTCCGGTCGACGGTGAGATCCAGGGACAACGGGCTGTCGGGGTTGGTCGACGCTCCGGGCAGGCTCTGGGCTGTCAGCCGGTTGCCGTGCTGGACGATCACGACGTGGTGCTTGCAGTCGAACGTCTCGTCACGGCTGGACGAGTAGAACTCGTACCGGGACAGCCAGATGCCCGCGTACTCGCTCTGCGGCTCCAGCTCCGGGCTTGTGGCAGCGTCAGCCGTGCCGACTTCCCCAGCCTCCATGTCGTGGCCTCCTGCCCCGTCCGAGTGGACGCGTGTCATCGGGATCGCGAACCCCAGTGACTCGGGGGTGCGGCCGGTGAGCTGCTTCAGTGCCCGTGCGTACAGCGGGCGGCATGTCCTGGTCTCCCCGGACTCCCAGCGTTGCACGAGTCGCTTGGAGGCGTCGTTCGGCTCCCCCAGTTCCTCGCCCGCGCGACGCAGGCCCTGGGCGAACTCGTCCTGGCTGAGGTTCATCGACTTGCGTACGGAGGTCAGCACGTCATTGGGGATTCGCTCACGCTCGGCCGTAGTCGTCATGATCCGAGGGTAGCCACGTCCCGCTTCCAATGACACCGGTTTGACGCCCTCGGGCTGACGTCGACATGACGTCCGAGGGACGCCTTGAACGTCGCCGCGATGGTCGCCACCGATCCGGAACATGGACGCCATGTCCATCCACATCAGCGCTTACACGGTGAGAGCCGACGGCACTCGGACCGAGCCGCGAACCCTGTACGAGGGTGAGGGCGGGGAGCCTCTCGCTACTGGCCTCATGCCGCCGTGCCTGTGTCCCAAGTGCGTGGGTGGACGACGTAACCGGAGCACCACGGAACCCCAATACGTGGAGGCAAGTCAGCATGAGCACGGTAGTAGTGATCCGCGACCCGAAGGCGTACGTCACCCCGGACGTGTGGGAGCGGGAGGTGTCCCTCCTCCTCCGCAACCCGGAGAACACGCGCGAACTGGCAGAAGCCAAGTTCGGGCAGGCCATCGCCTACCTGGTCACGTGCGGCGAGAACCCGGACCTTCTCATGGGCCCGTCTGGGCAGGTGGACGAGGCATGGCACTCGTTCATACTCGACTCGATCCCGTACCACCACTTCACCAACCGGCACTTCGGCCGGTACATCCACCACGTTCCGGAGCTTCCGGGGTCGGTGGCCGGGGTCCAGTGCGTCAGCGACGACAAGGCGACGCTGGACGGCCACGACCTCAAGACCGGCGGCCCGCTCGTCCTGGAACAGACGATCAAGGCCATCAAGGCGGCCGGGTTCGAGATCGACCCCGACCTGTGGGGCAAGGAGGACGCGGCCGACTGCAACCAGTGCCACGCCGGGTGCCACGACTCGCCCAAGTAGCGCTGAGCAGCAAGTGAGTTGGGGCCTGTCCCCGTACGTTGGGGGTGGGCCCCTCTTGCCGGAAAGGATCACCGCATGTCATTGGCTGAGTCCTGGGACAGGTACGCGGTCGGGAGCAAGCCACGCCGGACCGTGAACGCCAAGGGTGAGATGACCTGGCTGAACTGGACTCAGTACGCCGATCACGGGCCGGACGAGACCGTTCTGGGTCCTGCGGCCGGGCGCAGGGTGCTGGAACTCGGCTCAGGGAGCGGCAGTAACCTCGCGCACCTGGTGACGCTTGGCGCGACAGGTCTGGGGGTGGACGTAGCACCCGCTCGCGAGACGGTCGCACGGGAGCGCTGGGGGGAGCTGCCGGGCCTTGAGTTCCGTACGGTGGAGGCGACGGCGTTCCTGAGCGAGACGGACGAGACGTTCGATCTCGTGCTGTCGATCTTCGGTGCCGTGTGGTTCGTCGATCCGGACACCCTGCTCCCGCTGATCCGCTCGCGCATGGCGCCGGGCGGCATCCTGGCCTTCTCGCACTTGCCCCCAGGCAGCCAGGGGCCCAAGCCCGCCAACGCCGGACTGCGGCACGACCGCACCCCGGAAGAGTGGGAACGCATCCTGGAGGGGCACGGCTTCTCTGATGTGCGTGCGTCTCTGATCGACCCGCCAGAAGGCAGGGCCGTGGGCACGATGCTTGTCCGCGCCTCGGCGGCCTGACCACATGGCCCCCAGCTCGGGGGGATTTCCTTGCTTGATCGCCAGTGTCGGGCGGGACGACGAAGCCCCGCCCTCGGGTGAGAGCGGGGCGCGAGTCGAGCGGGGCAGGCTACGCGTCGGGTTCGTCGTCGGCGATGTGGTTCCACTCCACGGTCATGTAGTCGTCCACGGTCATCTTCGCCGCCTTCTTGAAGCCGTTCGGGTGCATCGTGATCGTGGTGACGAATTTGACCCACGCTCGACGGGCGGGGAGTGGAGTGTTCGGCCAGTCCTGAATCAGGCCAGCGATGCCCGACACGGGGTCGATCGGGGGCAGGCCAGTGACACCGGACAGCTTCTCGTCGATCTCGCTCAGCCTGGCCCGGATCGCCTCGGTACCGGCCGTCATCTGCGACAGGGAGATGGACCCCGAGGCGTAGGCCACGGCCAACCCGTCGAGCCGTTCCCGCAGGGCCTGCGCCTCCTGGTGAAGGTGGGCCGAATCGTCTCCCTCCTCCTGTCGAGCGGCAAGGACCCAGGGCAGGAAGTCCGGGAAGACGATCCGCGCGAGGACCGCGTTACCGGCTCGCTTGTCGGCCAGCTCTCGCGGAACGCGTACGTGCTTCTGTCCGCAGCGGTAGACAGGAGTCCCTCGGTACATGCCGCCTCGCACGGTCTCTCCGCAACGCTCACACGCGGCCAGTCCGGCGAGCAGGGTCTGAGGGGCCGAGCCGGTACGCGCACCGCCCGTGAACCGCTTGGGGTTCGTCAGTGCCGACACGAGGCCGTAGTGCGTCACCTCGTCCAGGATCGCGGGCCACTGGCCCTCGCCCACCACTTCGCCCCGGTAGGTGGATTGAGCGATGTACCGAGGGGAGATGAGCACCTTCTTCACTCCGCCTACGCCCCACCCCTTGGCCTCGTCCTTCGCCGTGCCGGACGACGAACGGGGAGCGAGCAGACCGAGGCCGGTCCAGTAGCGGGCGACGGCCGCCAGGGTCTCGCCCCGAAGGACCATCTCGGCACCTTTGCGAATCGCTTCCGCCTCGTCCTCGACCACGGTCACGTAGTCGTCGGCGTACCCGAAGGTTCGCAAGCCCGCCTTGTGCGGCTTGCCGTTCTTCGCTGCCTGAAGGTTCGACGCCTTCTGCCGCAGTGCCTTCTGCTCGCCCTCGTACTCCGCCCACGCCGTGACCGTCTTGGCCGTCGCCCGCCCGGCCGGAGTCGCGAGATCCAGGTGTCCGGCATGGATGGCGTGGACGTTGACACCGAGCGCGATCACCCGCAACAGGTCTTCGGTCTTGCGTACGAGCCTGTCGGTGTGCCAGCAGAGGATCGCGACGGCTTCGCGGTCTCGGTCAACCTCGCGCTGTACGGGCTGACGGCACCGTTCGCGGCGGCTCTGATGGACCGTTTCGGCATACGCCGGGTCGTGGCGGTCGCCCTCACGGTGATCGCGGTCGGCTCCGGCCTGACGGTGTTCATGACGGCGTCCTGGCAGCTGATGCTGTACTGGGGCATCCTCGTCGGATTCGGCAGCGGCACGATGGCCCTCGCCTTCGCCGCGACCGTCGCCAACCGCTGGTTCGTCCGGCGCCGGGGTCTGGTCACCGGCATCCTCACCGCGGCCGGGGCCTCCGGGCAGCTCGTCTTCCTCCCCGTGCTGTCCTGGCTGGTGGAGGACCACGGCTGGCGCCCGGCCGCCGTCACCGTCGCGCTCTCCGCACTCGTCGTCGTGCCCTTCGTGTGGCTGCTGCTGCGGGACCACCCGGCGGACGTGGGGCTCGCGGCGTACGGCGCCGAGGGGTTCACACCCAAGCCGCCCCCGGTGCCGGGGGCCGCGCGCCGGGCGGTGACCGTACTGGTCAAGGCGGCCCGCACGGGACCGTTCTGGCTGCTCGCCGGGACCTTCGCGATCTGTGGCGCGTCCACGAACGGCCTGGTCAAGACCCACTTCGTGCCCGCCGCCCACGATCACGGCATGGCGATCACGGCGGCGGCGTCGCTGCTCGCGGTGATCGGCGTCTTCGACGTCATCGGCACGGTCGCGTCCGGCTGGCTCACCGACCGCTACGAGCCCCGCCGGCTGCTCGCCGTCTACTACGCGCTGCGGGGCGTCAGCCTGCTGTTCCTGCCGATGCTGCTCGCGCCCACCGTCCAGCCCCCGATGATCTTCTTCATCGTCTTCTACGGTCTGGACCGGGTGGCGACCGTCCCGCCGACGATCGCCCTGTGCCGGGAGCACTACGGCGAGGACAGCGCGATCGTCTTCGGCTGGGTCCTGGCCTCGCACCAGGTGGGCGCGGCGGTGGTCGCGTTCGCGGGCGGGGTGTCACGGGATGTGTTCGGCTCGTACGACGTCATCTGGTACGCCTCGGGCGCGCTGTGCGCGGTCGCGGCGCTGATGGCCCTGGTGATCCGGCGCGAGCCGCTGCCGGTCCTGGCTCCGGCGCTGTCCCCGGCCGCCGGGGACCCGGCCGGGACGTCCCGATGACATCCCGGCCGAGCGGCGGTGAGCTGTGCGGTACCGGCCTTCGCGGCGGCGATCCGCTAGCGGATGGCGGACGTCCCCGGGAGCTCCCAGGTCCTCTGGCCCGGGCCGGTGTTGTAGTAGATCGTCCCGTCGCCCGTGAGGGGCGGGTTACGGGTGCTCCAGGAGGTCGCACACGTCTCCGCGCCACTGTCCCTGCTGTTGATCCAGGTCTTGAAATCGTCGCAGCTCCTGCCTTCCAGCATGGCGTCGTTCCGCTCCAGGCGCGTGTAGACCTCGAACTGCGTGAACCCGCCGGGGTTGTTCAGTTTTGTCCAGCTCAGAGTTACCCTTGACTGGAATTTCCCTGTGGAGGGGTGCCTCTCCACGCAGATCTTCGCGACGAGCTGGATGTTGGCGACGTACCTCGCATCGGTGGTCTCGCAGCGTGTGACGGCACTGGCAGGCGTGGCGAGCGCCGGCATGGCTGCGACGGCCATGACCCCGGCGAGAGCGAACATGCGCTTCCTCAAAGGTTCCTCCTGGTGTGGGGAGAGAAACAACTGACACCTGTAACAACGCGGTGGACTCCGGGCCCAGTTGCTGTCGGGTGACTGGTCAGCCGCGTGATATTCGGAGCGCCGTCACCGGGGAGAGACCCGCCGGGGTACGTACGAGACGCTGGAGGACGCACGGGACACGCGGCTGGAGGATGCACGAAACGCGGCTGGAGACGTACGGGTCACGGCCGGGGCCGGGCCGCCGGGTTCACCGGAGGCATGGCTTACGGCACCTGCACGCCACGGACGTGCGCGGGCATGCGGAACAACCCCCTGCGGAACAACCCTCAGGCCGTGACCTTCGCGGCGAACGCTTCCAGATTCCCCATCACCCGCGTGATCTTCTCGTCCACCGTCAGGCTCTCCTCGTTCCGGACGAACCGCAGCTTCGGCTGCCGGATGCCACGGATGTAGAGGGAGCACGCGAGATCGGCGCACAGATACAGCCCGACGCTGCTGCCCTGCCGGCCGCGCGCCCCGGCCAGCGGGGCGACGAGCAGGGTCACACCGGAGGAGGCGTGCCCGGTCAGGCAGACATTGCAGATGCTGGACTTGAACGCCCCGGTGTTGGTGGTGCCCGGCACACGCAGGCTCAGGCCGAGCGGACCGCCCGTCGTCCCCGGGATGACGAGATAGGCGCGCAGGGGGGCACCCGGGTCGATCCAGCCGAGGAAATCGAGGTCCTGCCAGGGCAGATCGGCGAAGTCGAGGGGCAGCCGGAGGCGCTTCGCCTCGCCCTTCGTGCAGTTCACGAAGGAGGTGCGGATCTGTTGGTCACTGAGGGGGTCCACCCACCGGACGCTACACAGGGCGGGGAGCCTGAGCATCCGGTTTTCCCGGCCGAGGAGGCCTTCCCGTGCAGGGTGGGCCCGGCCGCGGAGGACTCCTCGGCCATGGGCGGGCCCGGCTCCGTACGGCCGCCGGTCAGTCGCCGAGGCGGCGGAACGCCCCCCGGTGAAACACCAGCGGCTCGCTCTCCCCGGACGCCCCCAGCGCCTCCACCCGCCCCACCACGATCAGATGATCGCCCCCGGTATGCACGGCCTGGACGGAGCAGTCCACCCACGCCGGAGCGCCCTCCAGCAGCGGCGACCCGGTCACCGGCGCGGGCCCGTGTGCCACCCCGGCGAACTTGTCCGCCCCGCTCACCGCGAAGCCCCGGCACAGCCCGCCCTGCTCCTCGCCGAGGACGTTGACGCAGAAGGCCCCGGCGCGGGCGATGCGCGGCCAGGTCGTCGACGTACGCCCCACCATGAACACGATCAGCGGCGGATCGAGCGACAGCGAGGAGAACGACTGGCAGGCGAACCCGGCGGGGCCGTTCTCGTCGTGGGTGGTGATGACGGTGACCCCGGTCGGGAAGTTCCCGAGCACCCGCCGGAACTCCGCCGGGTCGAGCGGCAGGCGCTCGTCGTCGCCGACGGCCCGCAGTCCGGGGCGCGGCAGTACGCCGAACCGCTCGGCGGCGGTCGTGGCGTCCGGCCCGGTGGCCGTGGGCGCCCCGACGGAACGGAGGTACCGGACGGCGGTGGCGGCCATGGCGGCGTGTCCCATCACACCTTCATTGAAGCTGACGGATCGTCAGATGTGAAGACCCCCGGGCGGTGGCCCGGGGGCCGGGGAACCGCCGCGCTTTACAGCGAGCCGAGGAACGTCACCCAGGCGGCCGTGCCTATGAGCAGGCTGGGCCCGCCTGGATTCTTGGAGTCTCGTACGGGGACGGCGCCGGGGTAGCCGTCGGCTACCTCGACGCACTCGCCGCCCTCGCCGTTGCTGTAGCTCGACTTCCGCCATTTAGGGACGTTCAGGTCTTCTGTTGGCATTGTCTCTCATGGTCCTCCGCCGCCGATTCGATCAGAGCCAGGGACGCCTCCGGCGGCTGCGCGACTGCCCTTGCGAGATCGTAGGACCTGAAGTGCCTGGCGACGAGGGCTGGTTCGTCCGTGAGGTGGCCTGTATGGGCCCCTTCGCTGTATGCCATGGGTGGCGCGTCGGCGAAGGTCAGGAGATGCAGCATGCTGCCCATGGGGGCGTGGGCTCCATCGAGGAAGCGGACGACCTGGATGAGCGCCTTGTGTGACCGTGCCAGCTCTGCCAGGTATCGGAGCTGAGCCGCCATTACCGAGTGGCTGCCCACTTTCGTCCGTAGGCCGGACGGCGGTGGCGGCCATGGCGGCGTGTCCCATCGCACATTCATTGAAGCTGACGAACCGTCAGATGTGAAGACCCCCGGGCGGTGGCCCGGGGGCCGGGGGACTGCCGCGCTCTACAGCGAGCCGAGGAACGTCACCCAGGCGGCCGTGCCTATGAGGAGGCTGGGCCCGTGTGGATTCTTGGAGTCCCGTACGGGGACGGCGCCGGGGTGTCCATCAGCTACCTCGACGCAATCTCCACCTTCACCATTGCTGTGGCTCGACTTCCGCCATACCGCAGTGCTTACGTCTCGCTCGTCCATCTCTCGTAGTCCTCCGCCGCCGATTCGATCAAAGTCAGGGACGCCTCCGGCGACAGTGCGACGGCCCTTGCCAGATCGTATGACCTCGTGTACTTCGCAACGAGACCGGGTTCATCGATCAGTTGCCCCGTGTGAGGGCCCTCGACGTAGGCGACATCCGGTGCATCGATGAACGACATGATGCTGGCCATGCAACCCATGGGCGCATGCGGACCGGCAGTGAATGGCACTACCTGCACGACCGCGCGCCGCCCTCGCATCAGACTGGTCACGTACCTCAGTTGATCTGCCATTACCGTCGGCCCTCCCACCACCATGCGCAAGGCCGTTTCATGCATGATTACCCAAAGTCGGGGGTCGGGCTCGCGCAGGATCTGCGCCCGGTTGAGTCGAGCCCGGACCGTGGCGGCGACAGCATCTTGATCGCCGCACGGATCGGTGGCCCATGTGACTGCGTTCGCGTAGTCCGCTGTTTGTAGCAACCCTGGGATCACCGTAGGCGCGTAATGGCAGATGGAGGTTGCGGTCTGCTCCGCCTCCACTGCATCTGCGAAGTAATCGACATGCCCGGCTTTCTGAGCGGTGAGCGCCAAGCGGTGGAACAGCGTGCCGGACTGGAACACGGCATCGACCTGCTTCGCCAGCTCCGGCCGCATGTTCCGCGCGCCCGTCTCGATCTGGGCGACCAGGGACTCCGCGCAGAACAGCAGCTCGGCGAGCTTGGCCTGTGTCATCTGGTGTTCCGCGCGACGCAGGCGTAACTCCTCGGAGAGGAATTCGCGGGGCGTTTGTGCGGGGCCCTGCTTGCGTTTGGCCACCGTCAACCTCCTTCTTTCACATCCGGGTTGTGAGGCTAGTCCCCGCTGCCGGTACTGCCGCCGACTTTCGGGAGAATCAATCGGGCAAGACAGGCCGCGCCGTCAGGCGATTGTCGAATGCTTGTGCCCATGGGTGCCCTTCCACGGCCTCGGGGCGGAGTCATGTGAAAGCGGCGATCCTTTCTCACCCTGCCTTTGTGACCTGCGAAGTCCTTCCGGAGACCACCGTTCAACGGGGAACGTGACGGGGCAAGGAAAGCGGATGTCTATGAAAGGCGGACAACATGGCCGGCTACCAGCACCGGACCAGGGTCCCGGCATGAAGTCGCTCTGGGGTGAGTCGTCCGGTCTGGGGGGTGTGGTCCGGGTTGCGGGCATACGGAACGGGCACGATCCCGGTG